>NZ_JAHQCS010000106.1 GCF_019042215.1 Evansella tamaricis
ACTGTAAAAGTGGAAAAGCACCACTTTTTCAGTTCCCATGCGAGTAGGCGCTGGAGCTAGACAACTTGCCCGAAGGTGCAAAAACTTATACTTTCTTACCTTTCAAAGGAAAAGTCCGCGAGGTGCGGACTTCATCTGATGTCCTATTCATTTAGGATGCCCGATCATCCTGAGAGAATAACTGAAACTCTGCTTTTGCAACATTAGAAGGCTTACCTTCCCGTTCAATCTGTGGATTAAACGGAACGACAAGGTAGGAATTGGAGGAAAATATATTTACTCCAGTGATGGAAAATTCATGTTCTCCTATTACTTCTCCAATTTTCTCATTCCCACTGTCCGTTTGTTCATAAATAATGTAGTGTACCCGCTCATCATCACTTCCGGACCATTTTAGTTTTACAGTCCCTCCCCGCCAGGAAAGGGACATATCAGCAGTCAAGTCTTCTATTCCCACGAGGCGAATTGGTTCGGCTAATTCGTGTACATAAGATGGTTTCTCAAATGCCATTACATTTTTGTCTTCCCAATCGGTTCCTTCAGTTACAATTTTTTTGAAAAGTTCTGTAGGCACACCACTACCTGCCGTTAAATAATGGTCCGTATCCGTCTTGTCATATCCCATCCAGATGGCTCCGGAGATTTTCGGTGTGAAACCAGCAAACCAGATATCTCGCGATGCCCCTTGTACTCCCTCAAAAGAAGTAGTACCTGTTTTACCTGCTAATGCTCCCTGAAATTGACCTGCTCTCCCCGTTCCCTCTCTCACCACTGCTTCTAACATTCTAGTCATATACCAAGCTGTCTGCTCTGATATTACTTGCTCTTCTTCCACAACCCGTTGAGCTATCTGCTCTCCATTCCGATCAACAATTTCCCTTATAAAATAAGGGGTTTTGTATGTGCCGCTGTTGGCATATGTTCCATAAGCTGCAGCCATTTGAAGAGGGCTGACACCTTCATATAAACCTCCTAAAGCAGTTGCTAATCCTTCTTCCTCTATCTTAATATTTTGCTCGATTAAACTGTCCTTTGCTGCCTGGATACCGATCTCATTCATTAGCCACACTGCCGGTGCATTGGCTGAATCTTTTATGGCATCATACATGGTCATTTCACCAGTATATTCATGGTTATAATTTCGCGGCATATATTCTCCATAGGAAATTAGTTCATCCCTTAAAATGGAATACGGTTCATAATACCCTGTTTCCATTGCCGGTGCATAGACAGCCATCGGTTTTAGCAAAGAACCTGGTTGGCGCTTTGCAGTTACTCGATTAAATCCCCTACGAACATAATCCCGTCCGCCCTGTGCTGCAACCACTCCTCCTGAATCATTATCAATCAATACTATACTTCCTTCTACAATCCTCTCACCGGTTGACGGTGGAAAGTGATTAGGATCCTGAAATGCATCATAAGAAACTTGCTGCATTTTCGGGTCCATTTCCACTACAATCCGATAACCACCCTTTAGAATTTCCTCCTGTGATAACAAGTACAGATTTTCAGCTTCCTCTAAAACAAGATCCACATATGAAAGATATGCTGGGTTTTCTGTTAATCTATTGCCTGTTACTGCAACTACTCTTCCCTGGAGACGAACTGCTTCCTCTGCACTTAAATAACCCCTTTGATGCATGAGAGTAAGTACTAAGTCCCTTCTTGCCTTACTCCTTTCCGGATGCTTAATGGGAGAATAATAATTTGGTCCTTTTGGTAATGATGCTAGTAATGCCCCTTCTTCAATCGTTAGTTCACTGACATGTTTATTATAATAAAGTTGACTTGCGGTCTCTATGCCATGGGCTCCATGCCCAAAATATATTCGATTTAAATACATTTCCAAAATCTCTTCCTTAGAGTATCTCCACTCCAAGTTTACGGCAATTAATACTTCTTTTGTTTTCCTTAGCCATGTTTTATCGTGGGACAAGAATGTATTCTTTGCTAACTGCTGAGTAATCGTGCTGGCACCCTCTACTTTGGATCTTGAAACAATATCCCTGTATAAAGCTCTGCCTATTGCCCTTATGTCAAAACCTTGATGGTTGTAAAACCTATGATCTTCAACAGATATAAAGGCTTGTAAAACATGTTCAGGTATATCATCTATAGAAACAATCTCTCTATTTTCTAAATATAATTTAGTAATAAGTTCACCTTCTGGACTTTCAACCGTTGTTGCTGCATTCATAACTAACTCTTTATCATCAATGGCATAATTCCCAAATAAAATGATTCCTAAATAAAGTGAAAAGCCAACAATAAAAATTGCGACAAAAAAGAAAGTAATAGATATAACCCTTTTCTTTGTCATCTCATCACCTCCAATATACTATCATACTTCATGTGTATAAGTTTGACGAGTATTATCATTTTTTCCCCTTCCCTATCTATTGTTTACGAAACTGCTCGAAAAATGTTTCATAGCTTAAATTAATTAAAAAAATGTTTATTACTTGTGGTAAAATCAAATATTTTGTACTCCGTTATTCAGTTATAATATACTAACAATGAATTGGCATAGAATAGGATGACGATACGATTATTTTTTATGTTACTACTGGAGGGAACAAAACTCATGGAAGTATTGAGTATTTTCTATATTAATGAATTTACGTTTGTGGCTTTATGGATAGCATTATTTGCCGGGGCAGTATCTTTTTTCTCCCCTTGTGTTTTTCCCCTTGTTCCAGCTTATGTGGCACAACTTACTGGAAGTGGTATATCGGACAACCAAGTTCAAGCAGACCGCAAGCTGATTTTTTCCAGAAGTATTGGGTTTATATTAGGATTTACCTCCATCTTTCTCGTATTGGGAGCTTCTTCTTCCTTCTTTGGAAGTCTGTTTATTCAAAATAGAGAGCTCTTAGAACGATTGGGTGGAATTATTATTGTTCTTTTCGGTCTTCAGTTAATGGGGGTCTTTAACTTAACCTTTTTATTAAGTGAAAAACGGCTATCTACACCATCAAAATCAGCTAGTTTTGGACGTTCTGTCTTATTTGGATTAGTATTTGCAGCAGGTTGGTCCCCGTGTATTGGACTTGTTTTAGGCTCCATCTTAACTCTTGCTGCTCAAGGTACGACATATGATGCCCTATTCCTTCTCTTTATGTATTCCATGGGGTTAGCTGTGCCGTTCATTCTTGTTGCCCTTTTATATTCTAAGTCACTGGATAAAGTTCGAAATCTCAACCGGTTCTTACCTATAGTACAAAAAGTAAGTGGCGGTATCATGATATTACTGGGGGTTCTCTTATTTACAGGACTTTTTGCAAGAATGGCTGCCTACCTGTCACAATATATCCCGTTCAATATTTAAAACTGGCTTTGTTAAAGGCTCTGTTTAAGTATATAGTGCAGGTGGATTGTTTCATAAAACTGGCGGGTACTAAATGTGCCCGCCCTTCGTATTTTCAAAAAATACCCTAAATTTTAAAGGGGAAAAAAGCATAGATATCGAATGAATTAATATTGTAGTAAAAAGGAGTTGAGAAACCAATGTTCGAACAATTAGATAAACTACTAAATCAATCTTATGATGAAATGGTCGAAATTCGAAGATATTTGCACCAACATCCAGAACTCTCACATCATGAAGTGGAGACCCCTAAATATATAGCAGACTATCATCGCACTTTAGGTCATCACGTGAGAGAAGGTGTTGGTGAAAGGGGGGTTGTTGCCACCTTAAAGGGAGGAAAACCTGGGCCAACTGTTGCTCTTCGCGCTGACTTTGACGCACTTCCCATGCAAGATGAAAAGGATGTTCCATATAAATCACAAGTACCTGGTGTAACCCATGCATGCGGGCACGATGGGCATACTGCCACATTATTAGTGTTAGCGAAAATACTCCATTCGATGCAAAAGGATTTAGAAGGTACTGTCGTATTTATTCATCAGCATGCCGAAGAATTGGAACCGGGCGGTGCGAAGCCCATGATTGAAGATGGCTGTTTAGAAGGGGTGGATGTCATTTTTGGAACACATCTTTGGGCTACAGAACCCCTTGGGAAAGTACAATATACTACTGGGGCTCTAATGGCAGCAGCAGATCATTTTGAAATACTGGTGAAAGGAAAAGGGGGACACGGAGCCCAGCCTCACCATACAAAAGATTCCATCCTTTTAGGTGCACAGCTCGTTCAGTCACTGCAGCAAGTCGTCAGCAGAAGGGTAGACCCATTAGATTCTGTTGTATTAAGTATCGGTTCTTTTGTTGCTCAAAATGCTTTCAACGTTATCGCTGATTCTGCGAGAATAATAGGAACAGTAAGGACCTTTGATACAAAAGTTCAAGAACATGTTATTCATGAGATGGATCAAATTATCAATGGTGTAGCTTCCAGTTTTGGGGCAAAAGCTACATTTAAATATTCTAAAGGGTATCCAGCCTTAATCAACCATAAAGAAGAGGCAGTTTTTGTAAGTGAAATGGCCTCAGCAACTCCTGATATTACGGAGGTAGAACATTCAAATCCTCAGATGGGTGGAGAAGATTTTAGTTATTATCTACAGCATGTAAAGGGAGCTTTTTTCTTTACTGGAGCAAGAAATCCGGAGTGGACGGAAGTATACCCCCACCATCATCCTAAATTTGATATTGATGAACGTGCAATGCTCCACGCTGCCAAAATATTGGGCAGGTTAACCATTACTGCATTCGACCGATATAAATAACAGCAATCCACATGGAAAACCCTAGAGAATTTTATTTATCTCTAGGGTTTTTCGTTTATTTGATTTAACCGGTGGCGAAAACTGTTTTTTGTATGATAGCTTAGAATGTCGAGATAGTTATAGTTTGCAACAGCGCCCACTAGTGCTCCAAAGCCTGGAATCATCTGAAGTGTTTTAGGTAGATCAATAAAATCTCGATATTCCAATTGAAACGTTTTCCAGTTTATGGAATCCATATAAGAAGATCGATCATTCGGAAGATTCTCCATCTCCTTATTCCAAGAAGTAATTTTGTACAAAGCATCCCTTTTTTTATCTTCCTTGGAAAATGCCAATTGAAAAATAGATAGCAGAAACAATCGTTCACGATAATCCTCTACATCGAAACCGTATATTTTGGCAGCGTCAAACAAAAATTTCATTTTTATACTCAAAAGCAGAGGAAAGTCTGCCAAACCAAGTAGAATCCCACCTGCTCCAGTGCCTGCACCTTCCAAAGCCGCAGTTCTTTTATACATCTGTATTCGTTTCTCTAATAACTCTTCCCTCATTTGTAATGGTTCCTCAAGAATCAATTTTTGATTTGACAAGTAATCACTGCCTAATATGGTAGCCCTCATCATGTATTTTACACTTTCGGCCACTGTTTGATGGAATCGTTCCGGTATTTTATCATTTATTTTATTTTGCCACCCTTTGGCAAATTTACCAGTTAATGAACTTGGCTGTAAGGATTTCCTTTCCCACCTTTGAAGTTCCCGCTCCACCTTTTCTTCATAGGAAGTCACCCTTCCACCTCCGATAATAAACGACATCTTTCTAAACCATATATCTTTTTGGTAAACGTATGAAACTGTGATACACGTATACGATCAATGTGAGGCCGAGTCCGAAAAGTCCGTCCATTGGACTATACATTATAAGCAAACCAACACTGAACACCAAAGACTGAATACTACCTAAAACTAAAATCCAAAACTGATGACTTTTCAACTTATATCCTTCAGATACAGGATACAAATCCACCATTTTGCTCGTTGCATAATGGTGCTTTAATGTTTCGATTTGTAAAGCAGTCATATAAGAAAAAAGCACAACTAAAAGCCATCTGCCCCAATCAATTTGAACAACACTTAGAAAAAGGATAGCTAATAGAGTTAACCTCATGTATATTCCAAAATAATCACTAGATCGCACAAAGGCACGGCTAAATAAATACCTGTATACATGTTCTTTTTTATAGGAAACAAATCGATATAGTGGTGAGAGCAAGTGCCGCGGTCGGACTTTGGACTTTAAGGCAGGTACATCTGTAAATGAATTGGCTACACGGTAAAATGTCATTACCGTACTGTCTTCAATCTCAACTAAACGTTCCCATTTAAGACTATGCAATTTCGATAACCGATAGAAGTAACCTGCATAAAACAGAATTAGTGCCAACGCCAAACCAAGAATGAACCAAACAGACTGTAATGAAAATAACGCAAAAACAGAAACACCAGTTAATCCTAACCGAATAAAGGTATGAAGAATGTAACGGTTTTTTTCCTGTAGACGTTGTTCCTCAAACCCTGCAGCCAAGTTCCATAACTTCAAACCACTAAGGAGAAAAATAATGGAAAATACTAATGAACCTGATGGATGAATCCGATCAAAAAATAATGGAGAAAGGACGAGCATTACTAAGGCAATCCACATCGTTTCCATCATCCAGCTATATCTTAATGCAGATCGAAAATAGTTTTTCAATTTCCCTTCACAGGGCGTTAAAAAGAACAAGTCCCCTGGCTTCGCAAAAGTCCTTACCCTGCCACGGGTTATTAGCCAAGTAAAAATAACTGTAAAAAACAATGTCGTAGGAAATGTCTGTGGGAGCCACTCTAAAAACTGACCATAATAATAACTCCCAAAAACAAATAATAAATATATCGTAAACAAAAAACCGCTGTTTCCAATCAGCTTTAAATATTTTATAGCCATTTCCCAATATCCTCTTTTTCGCCTCGACCAAAGTTTCTTCTCGTCAATCATCATTGATCTTCCTTCGTCATTTCAACATAAATTTCATCTAAATCAGCCCCATGCATATTTGCCTGTGCTTGAAGTTCTTTTAACGTACCTTGTAAGAGAACTTGTCCATTATGTAATAACACGAATCGGTCACAATACTTTTCTGCGGTTGCCAGAATATGAGTTGACATTAAAATGCCACACCCATTCCGTTTCATCTCCACCATTCGATCTAGAAAAGACTTAATACCAATTGGATCTAAACCAACAAAGGGCTCATCTGCTACATAAAGAGAAGGATGGATTAACAAAGCACACATGATCATAACTTTTTGTCTCATCCCTTTTGAAAAGTGGCTGGGGAACCATTTAACCATTTTTCCCATTCGAAATTCCTTTAGTAGTTCGTCAGCCCTCCCCTTGAATACAGTCTCCTCTAGTCCGTATGCCATAGCGGTTAATTCTAAATGCTCCCATAGAGTCATCTCCTCATATAAAAGAGGCATTTCAGGGATATATGCTAATCCACGGCGATAATCATCCTTCCCTTCAGCCCACGTCTTTCCTGACAACCGCACTTCTCCCCCGTGTGGTTCCATTAATCCCAAAATATGTTTAATTGTCGTACTTTTTCCAGCACCATTTAAACCGATTAATCCAACAATTTCATGACTATTGACTGAAAAGGAAATATCATGCAGTACAGGACGACTGCGTTGGTATCCTCCAGTTAATTTATTCACTGTTAATAATTGACCCATTCCCATTCTCCTTTATCCTTTTAGAAAATAATTAATTTCATCCGATCATTTTTCATTCATTCCATCTTTTACTATATCGAATTCTAATGCACTTGAAAAGTAATGGGACCAAATACGATACATCCAAGGAAGCTAGAACCCCGCTACTTTAGTTGTTGGTGTTGTATGAGGGGGCCTTCCTGGTGCATTCTTGGATGTCATAAACTGTAATCCAATAATCGTTGTAACGATCATTAACACAATCCAAGCGATATAATACGGGGACATATAATCCCTTACCAATCCAGAAACAAAGGGAGAGATAATAGTACCCACCGAAAAAATTGCTGATAAAAAAGCAAAGGCTTTTCCCCGATTTTGTTCATCAATACTTTCCGTAACCAGTGTCATCATTGCAGGAAAAACCATTCCCGATGCTATCCCAAATAGAAAAAATGTCTTAAGGGGCGGCACGATTCCAGAAAACATCATTAAGCAAACTGAAATGGACATCAACAATAGACCAATTATCGTTCTGACTTTAGGAGAAATTCGATGTAAGAAAACAAACGTAAGGACAAAAAATGTCCCTAATCCTATAAATCCAGCCATCTTTCCCACTGCCCCCTTCGAAACATTACTTTCTACTGATAAAAAGGGAAGTTCATACATAATAGTTCCTTGTGTATACATCATCACAAATGCGGTTAAAAAAACTGGAGCCAACGGCGGATAAGTAAATAGTGAAATCAATGGACTTTTCTTTCTTCCGAAACCATTCGTTTTCTTTCCACTAGGCAAATAATAAAAGGCTAATAGAAAGGCAATAAATGTGGTGAAACTTATCATATAATAGGCACCGTCAGCACCGTAACGTTCCCCTAACCATCCCCCTAGAACTGGTGCCACAGTCATTGCCGCCGTTACCATTAAAGTATTCATGGCCATATTTTTACTTTGTTCTAATCTATTTTGAGCAAAAGAGGCCAACATCGTCATACACGCCGGTGTAAGAAAAGCTAGTATGAATCCATTAAGCACACGTAAAATAAATAAATGAATGGTTATTGTGACAAAAGAATGTGCAAACAAGGAGATGGACAAAAGAAAAAGCGGAAAAACAATAAAACCCCTCACTCCCAATCGGTCGATGACAGATCCAGCAATAAGGTTCCCTCCAAGATTCACAAAGGAAGTGACACTTAGCATCAAAGCAACTAGCATGCTTCCTGCCCCTAATGAGACTGCTAACGGCGTGAAAACAGGAAACTGCATGTGAATGCTGACAAAAATAAGGAATAGAATAAAATACAAAATTAGTTTTGACTTCCCTGTACCCATGTACCACACCTCCTCCCTTCACTCTATGAGGACATCCTTCCACTTAGAATATACGCTTTTTTCTTTTCCAGGGGAATTATGGTAACATAAAGAAAAATTACTTGTGAGGTGATCCATTATGACAGGAAGCGATTGTATATTTTGCAAAATAGTGCATGGTGACATCCCATCAGCAAAAGTTTATGAGGATGATAAAGTCCTTGCTTTCCTTGATTTAAGTCAGGTCACTAAGGGGCATACCCTTGTGATTCCAAAGAAACATGAGGAAAATGTGTACGAGCTCTCCCATGATACATCAAGCAATTTATTTCAGGCAGTTCCAAAAATAGCCAGAGCCTTAAAGGCTACCTATGGACCAGTTGGGATGAACATTTTAAACAATAACGGAGAAGAGGCTGGCCAATCTGTTTTCCATTACCATCTACACCTCCTCCCTAGATACGGTAAGGGTGATGGATTTGGTGCTGTATGGCATGATCACAGCAGCAAATATTCTGGAGCAGATCTTGAGGAAATGGCCAAAGAAATTGCTGCGAAACTCTACTAAAACATTTCGTCTTTCCATGCCATCCGAATGGGTGGCAGTTTTTATTTTTATTGGACCTTTTTCACTTTAACCCTTTAAAGAAAAAAACTTTTTCTCCATTAGAGGAATTGTTTTATTAATAGAGAATTATAAAAATAAATGAATGGAGGGGAAAATTTTGACAAATATTTACAACTTCAATGCCGGTCCAAGTGCACTCCCTAAAAGTGTTCTTTTGGAAGCACAAGAATCCATGTTCAATTATAAAAACTCAGGTCTCTCAGTAATGGAAATGAGCCACCGAAGCCCTTTATATGAGGAGATTCATTTTAACTCCTTAAATAAGCTAAGATCATTATTGTCTGTTCCTGATGATTTTGAGATTTTATTCCTCCAAGGGGGAGCAAGCCTGCAATTTGCAATGATACCCATGAACTTTTTGACCCCTGGAAAACAAGCCGCTTTTGTGCTATCAGGATCATGGTCGGAGAAAGCATGGAAAGAAGCCAGCAGGATTGGTGAAACGTATATCTTGGCATCTACAAAGGATGAAATGTATCGCAGAATTCCAGAAGTCAACTTTGATTCTTGCAAGGAAAATACTGCATATATCCATCTAACTTCTAACAATACCATTTTCGGAACACAATGGCCTAGTTATCCCATAAAAGATCCAAATATTCCAGTATGTATGGACGCCTCCAGTGACATCCTCAGCAGATCTATCGACTGGAATCAAATGGACTTAGTTTATGCCGGGGCTCAAAAGAACGCTGGCCCTTCTGGAATAACCATTGTCATCATCCGTAAGTCATTGATGGAAACAGCTAATTCACATATACCTACTATCCTTTCTTATAATACACATGCAAAATCTGATTCTTTATATCACACTCCACCAACAGGATCAATCTTTATATTAGGTCTAGTTATGAAATGGATTGAAGAACAAGGTGGTGTCGAGGCGATGCGCTTACATTCTAAGACAAAAGGATCTCTTCTCTATCAGACAATTGATGAAAGTGATGGTTTTTATGTGGGGCATGCAACGGAAAGTTCCCGTTCTTCTATGAATGTAACTTTTAATCTTCGTAATGAACAGTTAGAAAAACAATTTCTACACGAAGCTAAGGCTAAAGGGTTTGTAGGACTAAATGGTCACCGTTCCATTGGAGGTTGCCGTGCTTCCATTTATAATGCAGTCCCCTTATCCCATGTGGAATCACTAGTTGAGTTTATGAAAAATTTTCAGAAAACTCACGTATAAGGCTGAAAAATAATAACATTTTCATAATCTTTTCGAAAGGGTGAGATAGATGAATCCAAAACCGTATGTATGGGGAGTAATTCTTGGGGGAGCAATTGCTGGCAGTACAGCATATTACCTAACTCCAGACGCTCAAGAGAAGATAACGAATTGTATAACTAAAACAAAAGATATGATTATTACAAATTGGCAATCACTAAGAAACGACCTTCAAGAGTTTTTAAGCATAAGCATGGAAATGAAAGAGACAGCTATTAAATTGTGGCATGAGAAACTACCTCAAATACGAGAACGAGTACATCAGTTTCAAGAGGATATGAAACCCTACCTGTCTGAATTTAAAGAAATTTTACTGGAACTACAACAGTTACTACAAAAAATTCAAAAACAATTGCAAGAGTAAACAAACATCTTAATTATACGGGTATTTTCCCAGATTAATTTTGTGTAATGAAGGAAAATACCCATAAAAATAATATAAAAATTATTTTTCTATAAATAATTTTCAGAAAATACAGAAATGATGTTGAGAAAAAATATTACATTATGGTATGATGTTATTATCATTTTCCTAGTAAAATAATGAATTATTTGAAAATTAACTCAATATTATTAATTATCTTGGATGGAGGGACCGTTATGGAGCATCAATCAGTACAATCCATAAAACAATCCATTATGTTTAACCATAAGGTTGCACAATTGAGTAAAGCATTGTGGAAGTCCATTGAGAAAGATTGGCAGACTTGGATTAAACCTTACGACCTAAACATTAATGAGCATCATATTTTATGGATTGCATATCAGTTAGAAGGGGCTTCCATTTCAGACATTGCGAAGTTTGGTGTTATGCACGTTTCTACCGCGTTTAACTTTTCTAAGAAATTGGAAGAGCGGGGATTACTAACATTTTCAAAACGCCAGACGGATAAAAGGAATACGTATGTTTTTTTAACGAAAGAAGGAGAAGAACTTTTCGTTAAAACTTTGGAAAGCTTTAACCCCACAACTTATGGTGTCTATAGTGGTTCTCTTCCAATAAAAGAACTTTACGGTAAATTCCCTGATTTTTCTGAAATTATGAGTATTGTTAAGCATATTTATGGTCCTGATTTTATGAGTATTTTTGAAAATTCCATTTCAAAAATTGACTCCGATTTCATGGAGGAAAACGGGAAACTGACTTCCAATTTCAGGGGAGAAAAGGAAGCTCAAACACCATAAGTATGATGTATTAAATACAACTTAAATTTTTTAATTAAACAGGCAGCAAAATGAAAATTACTACACATAAAATGTTAAAATACTTTTCTTATAACACTTTTACTTTATGTACAATACTATTTTATAATGATATTTAAACCGGAATCTTATCCGGTTTTTTATTTTTTTTGGACAGACTTGTTCACAATAATGTGAACAAGAAAAAAAATCCTTGATTTTTTATTCACTGAAGCGTAAATTACTAAGAGTGATTTCGTTTATGAGGTGAGAAGGAATGAATTGTTGGAAAACAATTTCAATTGAAAATGACTTTGGGAAAGAAAGACTTTGGTTTTTATCTGCTACAATGATGATTGCATACTTTATGTTCTTTTTCGTTATCTTTAGAACGTTTGTTTCCACAGCAACTTTAGAAGATCTTGGAATACTTTTTCTTTTAATTACACTGATTATTGTTATACCTCTCCATCTGTTTTTGCATTGCTTACCGATCTGGATATCGGGTAAAAAAGCTTCCTTTGGTTTCCGAAAAAAACAATGGCCTTATTTTTATTTTTCTACAAAACTGCCTTTAACAAAACAGCTAATTATTATATCTACAAGCTCTCCGGTTATTGTTATAACGTCGGCGTCCATCATTGCATCTATTATATACCCCCAATGGGTCCATTATATTGCAATGATGTCAGCACTAAACTTTGGATTATGCATATATGATATCGTTACAATAAAGCATTTAATGTCGGCACCAAAAGAATCATTTATTGAAGAACATGGTGATGGCTACCATATACTTTATTACAATCAAACGATTCAATAATTGAAATCAGAAAAGCGCAAGCGCCTTTGGTCACGAGCGTAGGGCAGTGGAGGAATGACAACTAGAAGTCCGCTCTTTGACTTCGGTTGTCACTTCCGAAGTGCCCCGTAGCGAGTAGGCGCTGGAGCTAGACAACTTGCCCGAAGGTTCAAAAACTTATACTTTCTTACCTTATAAGAAAAGCGCAAGCGCCTAGGCTCACGAGCGTTCCAAAACTAATAAATTATCTTTAAAAAGAGGTTGTCCCCAACAGTTATTAGGACAACCTCTTATTTAAAAATTAATTCAATTTCAATAAGATCTTTCTCTAAATCTAGTTGTTGAATGGTGATAGCTATTTCGTCGCTGATTCCATCGACCAGGTTCAAATACAGCTTCCCTTCCTGTGGGATAATATATATCCAATCAGGTAAAGTTACCGTGGCAGCAAGGATACGAAACACCGTTTCTGAAGGGAGTACTAAATTGCCAATGCTAAATGACCTTTCCAGTAATTCTAGATTCCCATTCTCCGTCACATGAGGGTGTAATACTATTTCCAAAGGTACTTGATGTCCAAATGCATTGATTATTGTCTGAAAATACACGTGATCTTGTAAATATAATCTAAATTCAGAACCCATACCATCTTTTTCTAACTCCCTTTCAATCCAGAGATTTATATCATCCTTCGATGTTGTTACTGTGAACCTGGCACCGTCCATATTGCTATCTATATTTTGTGGAATGTGATAATCGGTAGTACTTAGTAGGATAACCCAACTAAATAACAAGATGGCGCTTAGTCCTATCAACCCCAACAAGGAAATAAATGCCACTTTCCACTTATTTATTTCATTTGTAATCACTTAAAAAACCCCTTTTAAAGATTTCATTTTAACTTTTTTAGGCACAATCCTATTCAATTTAATAATAATTTGTTAAAGTAAAGTAAGGGTCGTTAGAAATGTGTTGGATTCCATTATCTCGATAACATTCTGTTGATTTACTTTAGCTTTTTTAATTTGTAAAATCGGAGGTTACTATGTACTTACCTTTTTTTCTATTTGCTATTTTTTATTTATTTATCATTAATTCTATGACTAATTCACTCTGTGTTCAAAAGGAAATTCCAGAGGAAAGACAAATAAAAGTATTCCGTACCATTAATGTACTAATTACCATTCTATTAACTTCGTCATACTTTCGAATTTTCCTAACATAATAGTCATTATAGTCAAACAAAGGGTATTTCATAATCACCCTTTGTTTTTTTTGTTGTACATGCTATAGTATAGTTTGTTGTCTTGTTTTAAAAATTCTAGGTAGAGGTGAACAGCGTGAAGAGAACGATCACAATTGTAAGTACAATATTAATTCTACTGTTAGTAGCTTGTAACAATTCACAAGGGGAAAACTCTGGTGAATATATTGTTGAAACAAGTGCTGGAAATATAACAGAAGCTGAATTTATACAGGTCCTTAAAGATACATATGGGGATGTTGTCCTTGCAAATTTAATTGAACAAAAAATATTGGCTCAAGAAGCTGAGACATTAAATATCGATGATGAGGAAATCCAAGAAGAAGTGGATTCATTGAAGGCTACTTTCGGTACTCCTGATGATGAGGCCTTCCTCCAAATGTTACAAATGCAAGGCGTCCCAAGTATTGAAGATCTTCACACACGGATATTAAGCCATCTGGTTTTACAACACCACGTGGGTCATGTGGGTGATGTAACAGATGAGGAACTACTTGATGAATATGCACTTGGAGAAGAAGTGGAAGCCCGTCATATTCTTGTTAAAGAAGAAGAGCTTGCCTTGGAATTATACGAGAGAATCCAAAGTGGCGAAGATTTTGCTGAACTTGCTATTGAATATTCGGAAGACCCAGGTTCTGGACAACAAGGTGGAGATCTTGGATTTTTCAAACGAAATGCAATGGTTCCTCCATTTGAAGAAATGTCTTTCCGTTTAGATGTTGGGGAAATCAGTGAACCGGTCCGCTCCCAACATGGATATCATATTATTCAAGTAACAAATAAACGCGAATTCGAAGAGGATTTTGATGAGGTAAAAGAGAACCTTCGGAACGCATTTAACAACCGAAAAATCTACAAAATGTCTGAAAAACAAAAGGAACTAATGAGTGATATTGAAATAACCGTAAATGACGAGCAATTTAAGTCGTTGGAAGAGGTTCAAACAAATTAAGTTTACTAAAGGCCCCACAAACTCTATTCTCCATGAGCAGTGGGGCCTTTTTTATAAAGAGTAGCCTTTCCACTTATTCTCTAAAATTTCATCTGGAGTATGGGAATCTGTTTTCCCTATTTTTTCATCCCTAGATATTTGTCGATTTTTTTTATAGGTTTGTAATAATAATTTACCTTCCTCTTCAATTTCCCTTTCCACTTTTCGCCTATCTTCCATCCACGAATACACAAACATTATTCCAGAAAATAAAATTGCTAAATAAAGAAAGTATACCCACCATGGTGAACTCGTCCCAAAAGACGAGAAAGAAAGTAAACGCACCACAAACACTAGAAAAAGTACTCCAAGTAAGGAAAAAATTATTGATATTGGATTCATATGGTCTATCTCCCTTTCAATCTATCATTTGTTTTATATTCTATCTTTACGATGAAATGAGGGAGATTATGATAGAAAGTTTAAACTAATTCTACTACGGGAAATAAATATATAATTAAGGAAAAGGGGGCAGAGCATGGACAAAAGAAAAATAACAGATATTCCGTATGGTGAATTTCAAAAGAAATTAGTAGAATATGTAATCAAAAAACTAGATGACCAACTACTGACTTCCACACCTGCCTTTGTCTACTTTCCGATGGTAACTGAGAAAGTAGAAGCGTTTTTACTCGTTCACTGGAAATGGGTGAGGGAGGATTGCTCCCATTTTACCTGGGCAGAATGGAAGAAAACAGAATGTTACTCTGTGTTTCATGATGAAGTTATTAAAGAAACTATGAGAGAGGTCTCAATTAAATAAAGATAGGTATGCTTAAACGTTGCTATTGACCTTTGCTACAGCACAATTTCTAAAACATAATACTTAAGAAAAGCACAAGCGGATATAATCAGAGGACGCTGAAAAAGTATAAAAACAACTTTTTCAGTTCCTTTTATTTGGCAATGGCTACGCTCATTGCTTAGAGGGACTGTAAAAGTGGAAAAGCACCACTTTTTCAGTGCCCTCTTACTATCAGAGGAAGAGACACCTGCAGAGGAGGTTCCCGAACCGCCCTCGGCTAAGAAGACACCATGAATACAATTGAAGAGAGTAGACATGGAAGTCGCACTTATGCCTGTGGTGAAAGGGAGTGAATTTCGCAAAAATCAACATTGAACGATAACAAAGCCAGAAGAAAAACACTAAGGAAAAACCCCCTTAATGTTTTTTATTTCATAAAGTATCTATTATTTACTAAATCGTGAGTGAGATTGACTTGAAAATAAACTAAAATTCTAATGGTTTCGCATGAAAAGTAGGTTTATACAATGTGCGATTTTCCATTGGGAAAATCCTTTCAGTGAAATCTCCTGGTGCAACGTGTTCTAGAGCACGATCCATCATGTTCATTTTCGCATCTATATTATCAATCATATGAAGTATTTCGGCTTCACGAATTAGTGGAGCTTTCGGACTGCCCCATTCACTTTTTCCGTGATGACTGAGTACAAGATGCTGTAGAACTAGAACTTCTTCCCCTTCTATTTCCAATTCTTTTGCCGCTTCCCCAATCTCACTTACCATCATGGTTATATGACCGAGTAATTTGCCTTCTATCGTATATTGAGAGACAATCGGACCGGATAATTCCCTGACTTTACCCATGTCGTGAAGGATAACACCAGCATATAGGAGATCTTTATCCAGTGATGGATATAGCCCCGCGATACTTTTTGCTAAATCTAGCATTGATACAACATGATATGCTAATCCAGATACAAATTCATGATGATTTTTTGTTGCTGCGGGGGTCTCCAAAAAAGCCTCCTGATGTTTTTTTACTAAATGACGTGTTAAACGTTGGATTTTCGGATTTCTCATTTCAAAGATATATTGCGTAATTTTTTCAAGCATATCGTTCGGATCGAGAGGTGCTGACTGCAAAAAGTCCGATGGTTTCACTTGATCCATCCCTGAAGTTGGACGAATAGCTTTAATTTTAAGTTGACGCATGCCGCGGAATTCCTGAATTTCACCTTGAATATGAACAATTACCGAACTGACAAACGCCACTTCATCCTCCGGAGATACTCCCCACAATTTTGCTTCAATTTCCCCAGACTTATCAGACAGTTGCAGCGTCAAAAATGGCTTCCCGTTGCTTGCAATCCCCTTCTTTGCTTGTTTAATTAATAAGTACATTTCCACATTGTCTCCCACTTGATGGTGGTTAATCCCTCTCTTCATCCCAGTCCCCTCCAATTTATAATATAACCATGTTAGTGTTATCTATCTTTATTCTTAGGAAAAGTCATCTGAAAACGAACTCCATTTTTTTGATTAACAACCTCTGGATAGCCACCATGTAACTCACAAATTCGTTTTACAATCGCTAGTCCTAAACCAAATTGGCCTTTATTTCCTTTTCGAAAGGGGGTAAAAATATGATCAATATCTTTAGATGGTATGTTCTCCCCATTATTGAAAACACTAATAATTATAGCATTTTCACTTTCTTCTGCACTCAACTCAATACTATCAATGGTATATCTCAATGCGTTTTCCACTAAGTTCTCCAATAAAACACTAAGGAGTTCTTTATCCCCCATTAGAGTAATAGAATCACCTTTAACGTTTATATTAACATCCTCCCGGTGAAGCCGAAAGCGTTCTTCAATACCATATGCAATAGAACCAAAGGGAAAATCCTCTTTTTCCATAGGTGAATCTTTCAGGGAATCTAATTTAGTATAGTACAACATATCTTTAACCCTTTTTTCCATTCTATTGGATTCTTCAATGATGACATCCATTGTCTGCTCAATATTGTCTTTAGGAGTAATACCATCTTTGACAGACTTGGCATAGCTCTTTATAACCATAATAGGAGTCTTTAACTCATGTGACGCATGCTGGATAAATGTTTTTTGTGCACGGTCGTACTTCATCAAATTTTGTCTCATCTTTTCAAACTGGTGGGATAATTTTTCAAAATCTTCATCCCCTTCCCAATAAAACGGTTCCTTCCAATTTCTTTTTGCAATTTGCTCAAAATGTACACCTAAACTTGTTAACGGTTGTTTTAAATAATGTTTTAGCCAAAAGGCAGGGATTAAACTTAAAACACCAGCTAAAAGCATGATATAGGAAAGTCTTCCCCAAAGACGGTTAACCATCTGGTCCCGATAAGTGTCCCACATAAAAGAGATATGGTAGGCCTCTCCCCCTGTTGTGTAAACTTTAAAAATGACGTAAAACAAGGTTGCTTCATTGTATGTTAATTCATACCTTCCACGTCTCGCTAATTGGTGATGGGCTTTTTCTCCCATTTCCCAGAGTACCTCATTAGGCACAGGATCACCCTCTAAGGTTCCCCTTTGGTTCATAAGAAGTAAATGTCCAACGGAACGCTCCGCTTCACGTCTTTCAATAAAATCAATTTCAGAACGGGGAATATTGTGTTCACCAGTTGGGTTTGCAAATCGTGCCTGTTCCTGTTCTATTATTCGATATGTTTCTTCTGTTAACGTACTTTTCAAGGAAATTGGATAAATAACTCCGATTAATAAGGCAATCAGTAAGAGGATAGAGATAAACGAAAACCAAATTCGTTGTGTTAAATTCAATCGAATCATGAAGAAAGAACCCTATAACCATATCCGTAAAGTGTTTCCACATGAATTCTCGGTAGCTTTTTTCTAACTCGACGTACCACATCGTCCACTGCCCGCTCTGAACCAAAATAATCTGTACCCCAAACATATTCAATAATGCTGTCTCTAGATAAGGCTTTTCCAATATTAGTTGTGAGTAAAATAATTAAATCCAGCTCTTTTGTTGTCAATTCTAATAATTCATCTCCATCATGGACCGCTCGTCCAACAGGATCAATCGTATAACCGTTTAAGGTAAACTTTTCCACTTCCGGTCCCGCCTCAGGATATACTCTTTTTAATAATTTTTTAGCTCGTATGACTAATTCCTCCGGTAAGAAAGGTTTAGCAAGATAATCATCACTGCCTAATTCAAGGCCAAGAACCTTGTCTAAATCTTTATCCCTTGCGGAAATAAAAATTACCGGTGTATCTCCCTTAGTCTTAATCGACTTAAGCAGCTGGTAGCCATCCATCCCAGGGAGCATAATATCTAATATCCACAAATGTGGCGGTTCTTCAATCTTTTCGTACGCTTTTTTTCCATCCGTAAAATGACTGACATTCCAACCTTCTTTTTGCATATATGCCTTAATTATTTCTCCTAAGTTTTGTTCATCCTCAACTAAAAAAACATTAAACTCACTCACGTTTTACCACCCTTTATCCTTGGTTATAAATATATGATCAACTTGAAGCACCTGTTTAGTATATATTAGTATTAAAAGTGCTGGAACTAGACAAATGCCTAAAGGTACCAACTCTTATTATTCACACATTTCTGAAAAAGACTGCTCACTACTGAACAGTCTACTCCGTATTTTTCTCAGGATACATCTCCATTTTCGGTACGATTTCATAGATTTTTCCACTTTCCACTGCATCCACAAACCGGAGTAGCCACGTATAATAATTACGTGCATACTCCAGTCGTTCAAAATCCTTTTCTATTTTTTCTTGAAGGACAGGGTCTGCAGTAGTCTCCAATAAACGTTCCAGTTCCATTCTCGCTTCATCGGCCTCTTCAATATTAGTTTCTGTTGCCTTTCTCCATTGACGGGAAAATAAAGCTGTAAATGATTTATACCAATCTTGCTCAGTGCGATATAAGTCCTTTCTTATTCCCCTTCGAAAAACCGGTTCCACCATTTTCATATCTGATAACGTTCTTACACCGGTACTCATACTTGTTTTACTCATTCCTAAAGAGTCCCTCATATCATCCAATGTCATTGGTTCCTCTGAGAAAAAGAGAGAACCGTACAACCGGCCAATCGATGGTGTAATTCCATAAAGCGTCATATTCTTTGCGATACTTTGAATGAATTGATCTTTTGTA
Organism: Evansella tamaricis; assembly: GCF_019042215.1. Classification (GTDB taxonomy): domain Bacteria; phylum Bacillota; class Bacilli; order Bacillales; family Salisediminibacteriaceae; genus Evansella; species Evansella tamaricis. Next base: position 19,797 of record NZ_JAHQCS010000106.1, read on the forward strand.
TCCTCGTACTTTGTCCACTCTGAATGATTGCTTCCTTCATTTTCACCCATTAAGTTAAAAACCTCCATCTACCACTCTATGCCACTGATTTTACCAAAAGCAGTATCAGGATAAAAGGGTTTTCCCTCTTTAATCTTGAAACATATCTATTTTCTCACATTGGAATTCATTTGCAATATGATGATGACATGTAAATAGTAAGATTTGACGTCCCTTGGAAAACTTGTTTAGAAATGATACTACTCTGATTCTCCTCGTTCTGTCCATATTCACTAATGTCTCATCCATAATAATTGGGAAAGGAGCTTTTACTGAAAATAAACTGGCTAATGCAAATCGGAAGGCTAAATATAACATTTCACATGTACCTCTACTTAATTGTGAAGGTTCATACCTTGCCCCATCCTTATGCTCAACAATAAATCGCTCTTCCCCTAAAGGAGCATACACTCTTTTATACTCCCCATCTGTCAATTCCTGAAATATCTCTTCTGCCTTCTTAATGACTGCAGGCTGCCGTTCTCTCTCATAGATTCCCTTTACGTGTTTAATCATTTGTGATCCTACGGAATAGGTAGCCCATTGTTTGGCTAACGTCTTCAATTCTTCGTTTAATTGAGAAAAAGTCAAGAGAATTTCCTCATATGTACCATCCTGTTCTAATAAAGTAACTTCCTGTTTTAACGTTGCAATCTCTTCCAAATGAGTATTCATTTCCAGTTCCAGTTTCTTTACTATTTCTTCAAGATGCTTCCGCTCGATCCCAGGAGAATAATTTTCATAGATTAGTCGCTGAATGGATTTCATTAAAAGAGTTTCATCCGGGAAAATCGTTTTCATTTGTATCCAGTAATGGTTTTTTTCCTCTTCTTGAATTCTCTGTTGTTCATAGTGATATGCTTTTCTCCGGAAATCCTCTTCATTATTCACTTCAGCATTTCTTAATAATGTGTCCATCTCTTTCTCAATCTGTTCCTTTTCATGTTGTAATCGCAGTAGAGATTCTTCCCTTAATTGGATTTGTTCCTTGATTCTTTGAAATCTACTGCCTTTTTCAACTTCCCTATCATAAAACTGAATAAGGAACTGAACAGATTCTCTAACAGAATTACCCTTTTTCAAGCCAGTTTTTTTGATTATTTCCTCAAGCATATCTTCAAATTCCTTTAGCTCTAAATAAAGAGTGTCCATTTTCCCATTTAGTAGAAATAATTGTTCTTCTATAGCATTCCACTTCTCCAGACTTTCTAGGAGACGGTCGTATAATGAAAAGGATAAGTTTAAAGGAAGACGGTATCTTTCTGCCCATTCCTTTAGTTCCCTTTGAACGTTCCTTTTTCCTTCTTGTAACTCATCCCATTCCTTAAACAATACATCTTGTTTCTGTGTCAAACGTTGGAGTTGGTTTTTTAGTTGCTCTAATTGTCTCCGTCTTTCATTCTCCCACTCAAATTCACGTTTCCAATGTTCCAAAGATGTTTTATCTGCTGTTTCATTATCCAATTCCCTTAACTGGGTTTGAAGAACTTCTTGCTCCTTTATCTGTTCCTTTTTCTGTTTGAAAATTGCATTTCTTTTTAGAAAAACAGTCATTAGAAAGAGAAGAGTAAATCCGGCTCCAATCACAGTGATTATTCCTTCTGAGAACAGAAATCCGTATAACGCTATTAATAGAAATGCACCAGTCAATCCCCCTAAGATGGATACCTGCTGTTTTTCCTGGCTTACCAATTTGTCATGGTGACGATGGCTAGAATTTAAGCGCTCTTTGATAAGAAGTTTTTGTACTTTTGTATCACCTTTTTCTTCCATCTCATTTATCTTGTTCTTTAAAAGGGCAAGCTCCTCCTTTGACATTAGATGCTGTTCGATACGGACAACTTCCCCTTCCTCTTCCCTTCCTTCTTTTGTAACTTTCTCTATTTCTTCCTTGAGCCTTTGTTCGTAAAGCTGTTTCGTATTAGACATTTCTTTTATTTGGTCATATTGGGATTTCAATGTCTGATGATAGACAATCCTCGAAAAATTTATTTCATAGGTACTCCATTCTTTTTCAATTGCATTTTTCTTTCTAGATAAGTGTTCCTTTTCTAATTGATATTCTTTCCAGTCATTTTTTCGGGCTTGATACACATCATTTTTTTTATCTATATACTCTATTTCCCGTTTCAAGTCTTTCCAAAAAGGATGGCATTCTAATTGCTGATTATCCCTCTCGAGCATAGCCAATTTTACGTTTTCGTCTTTCAATAATGTGACTACCTCACTCCTCTTATGCTCTAATGCTTCTAATCTTTCAAGCCCCTTTTCTGGAAATAAGGCAATAGATTTCCCTTCTTTCAACCACAATCTGCGCTGTTCCCATTCTTTGGCAAGTGGAAAGATCATATCCGCCTTCTCCACTTGATTAATTTTATCGTTTGTTATTTTCCATTCCTTCTTTACTTCGTTATGTTTCTTCTCTCTTTCTTTTATATCCCGCTTCAGCTGTTCATAGGCAGCAATTCTATCTTCCCATCTTTGCTTCTCCCGTTTTTTTCCTTCCAATTCCTTTAAAAGAAGATTCATCTCAGTTTTTTTCCCGCGAGGTTTAAATAGTAGCTCCATCTCTGAATAGAATTTCTTTTCTAATCTTGTAAGTTGTTGAGCACCGCCAATTCCTGTGTCATATAAAAATTGATTTAAATCTTCTGGATGAATATTACCAAGGCCATTCAGTCCATCTAAATTAAAATGGAAAATACCTTGAAATGTATGCTGGTCAAGACCTTTTAAGACAGATAAAAGTTCCTCTTCCCCGCCTTCTTGTCCCTCTGGGAAAAAGACAGTTACATCTCCCTTCACTTTATTCCCTTTAATCCTCTGAATTGTAATACTTCCATAGTCTTCCGTCAGAAGACTAACTGATCCACCGTACTTATCTGTTTTAACTGGAATAAACTGGTTTTCTCCTTTTTTAGGAAACCCGAACAGAACTGCCTGTATAAAGGACATAAGTGTAGATTTGCCAGCTTCATTCTTACCCATAAAAAGAGAAAGGTTATTATTATTTGAAATATCCCAAACCCGGTCTTCCCATTTTCCGTATCCAAAAATATGAACCCTAACCAACTTCATGATTTACCATCCCCTTTCATTAAAGAGGATAGGAGAAGCTTCTCAGCATGATCAATAATTTCTTCCCTCTCCTTATGAGTTAATTTTTCCAAGAATCGGTTCATGGCAGGATGAGAATAAAGAGGCTCCAATGCTTCACCATCTGATTCCTGTTTTTTCATTTCATCAACAACTCTTACCACATCTCCCAAAAGGTGATCCTGCTCCCGGAGGGATTCCCTATCAAAAACAGCTGTCGTATTAACTTCCATACGTTCAATCCAAAGATAAGGTATATGGCTTAATTCCTCCCTTAACAGGCTCAGAAGTTCCTGTTGATCGCGATAGTTAACCAGTTGATCATGGAGAATCCCCTCTCCAATAATGGACAAATCTACTAAATATTGTTTACTACCTTCTTCTACCTTTAACGTTGTCTCAATTCCACTGATTAGTTGATCTATCAATTCCAGGTTGTTGATACTGACTTGAACATTCATCCATTCCACAGGGGATGTTTCCAATAAGGACAATGTGGCACCTGTTTTTGTTAATTCCACATAATACGCTCCCTTTTTCCCTGTTTCTTTCCGATGAGCACCTTGCACATTTCCAGAGTAAACAATAGGTGGAGTTTCTGAAAGAATTTGACGTTTATGAATATGCCCTAATGCCCAATAATCGAAATTCTTTTCCCTTAGTTCTTTGACTGAAAACGGAGCGTATGGATCATGGTCTGTTTGCGCCCTTTCCTGTCCATGGAGCATCCCAATGTGATAGGCTCGGTCATCATTTACTCTTTGGTAAAGTGGTGCAGGATTATCCATAAAGGCTTTTTCCGGATAACTGAATCCATAGATATATCCCGTATCTCCACGTCCGTTATGTATCTTTACTGACTCCACACGTTCTTTAAATATATGTACATTCTCAGGCATGGTTAATTCGTTTTCCTGTCCAATTAATGGATCATGATTACCATGAATGATAAATAGTGGAATATTTTTTTCCGCTAAACGAACAGCTTGTTTTTTGACAAACCATTGAGCCCTCAATGAACGGTACTCGCTGTCAAACAAGTCTCCGCTAATTAAAACAAAATCAACATTCAAATCCATTGCCTTATCAATGATTCGCTGAAAGGATACATAGGTTGCCTGCTGAATGGTTTGAATAAACTCGTCCGGCATTTCCATATGGGACCTTATTGAACGTCCTAAATGAACATCTGCACAATGAATAAATCGGAACATAAGCATCACCCTTCCCCTTACTCTTTAGGTGATTATAACATAAATGAGAATGAATGTTCCCGTTTCTTCACTCTTTGGTAAAATCATATTAAACGAAGTGTTGAAAACAACTTATAGGGAGGTTAAAAATAAATTTTTCTTCTCCAAATAAGAAAAATAACTCAAAAGGTTAGTTGCCTTTTGAGTTTGTTTATATGTCAATCCTTTAACATAGCCTAATTATTAAGGGAGTAAAAGGTACCTGTAACTTTCCCTAAATCCCTATCCTCGTTATCTTTAAGTACACATTCCACAAACTGAACATTTTTTCCCTTTTTGGTGAAATACGCAGTAGCATGAATGGTGCCCTTCCTTGTTGTTCTAAAAAACTGAGTTTTTAACTCTAAGGATACGCTTGGACTTTCAGCAAATGCAGCACAAAGATGCCCCATTGCCGTATCTGCAATATACGTTAAGATTCCTCCATGTAAAAATCCTATTGGATTAAACATGATTTCTGTAACTGGAACACTAATATAAACCCTTTCCACTTTTTCATCATATTGGATATCAAAATCAAGTAAAGAATACATAAATAACTGGCCTGTACCATCGTCTTTCACTTTTAAGGCCTGTTCAAATTTTTCTCGGATTTCCTTCTCATTCATACTAAAACTCCCTTCTTTCCTAGAATATATTATAGCTTTATTTTTAAAGGGACGGGAGAGAGTTTTTGTTCTCATTAATGTTACCAAATAACTTTTCCAGTGCACCTATTTTTTTCTCTGTATACGTTTGATAGCTGTTAATATAAGCCTGAGGTTCCTTTGGATTTGCAAACCGGTCTATTTTCCCCGTCATCGGATCTATCCATTTACTCGCCGCACCGCAACCTAACCCAATGATAGTTTGAACTTCTTCCATGATCATAATGTTATAAATACTTTCTTGATCTGGTATGGCATATCCCACATTTTCTAAATTACCGAGAATATTCTTTTGCCGATATAAATAATACGGAACATACCCCTCCTTATTCATCCAATCACCTGCAAGAGTCATCATGTCATGAATTTCATTCCGAGTTGCCACTTTATACTTTTCCTTGTATTTCGTCATTTGAGAGGCACGTTTATAAGATAGGGTATGGACTGTTAGGGATGTTGGTCTTAACTCTTTCGTTACTGCTAACGTATGGGCAAACTCTTCCATTCCTTCTCCAGGTAGTCCAATAATCAGGTCCATATTAATATTGGTTAAGCCATTTTTATAGGCAAGGTGATATTTATCAATTGTCTCTTCCACGGTATGATGACGGCCAATCGCCTTTAATGTTTCATTTGTAAATGATTGTGGATTGACGCTAATCCTGTCTACTTTCCATTTATTAAGTACATCTATTTTATCCTGGGTAATGGTGTCGGGACGTCCCGCTTCGACTGTCAATTCCCTAACTTGATCCACATTTGGAAAAACGTCATACATCTTTTGATATAATGCATCCATTTCACTTGCAGTAATACTTGTTGGAGTTCCTCCACCAAAATAAATAGTTGTAACTTTTACATTGTTTTCTTTTAACCAATTTCCTGTTTGCTCCATTTCATAATGTAGACCAGTTAAAAACTCCGCTACAGATCCGTTTTTCCCATTTATGGCATAGGCAGGAAACGTACAATAGGCACACATAGTGGGACAAAATGGGATACCGATATAAATACTTACTTCTTTCCTTACCTCATCTAAATCTGGTACTACCGCAAGTTGTCTATCTACAATCTTCCCTAACAAGTCTATTTTTTCAGGACGAAGGAGGTAGAGTTCATTTAACTCCTTGTGTATTTCTTTCTTCGATTTCCCCTCTTTTCTCATGGAGTGGTATAACTTGGTTGGTCTTACCCCCGTCAGTACTCCCCACGGTTGCTCCATCTGAGTATATTCTTCCAACAAGGACAACAAGGTGTAAAGTATGGTTTGTTTTTCAACCTTTTTTAATGGATGCCCGTTTCTCTCCAACTTTACAGTTTTTTTCCCAAGGACTTTATCGTTTTCCTTAAAGACCGCCTCAGTATATATAGCATGATCCGATTGGCTAGTTTTAAATGAAATGGATAAATCCCCTAAAAAATCTGAACCAGATTCAAATAGGACCTTCGATTCATCGTCAAAAAGCTGAACTACCCGTTCACAAGCACGCTGAAATTTATCTTCCACACCGATTAATTGTATGACATTCATTGGAACCCCGTTCCCTTCCTTCTGCTAGTGGCAATAAAAATTCCTTCTACAGTTTATCTTGCTCCAATTCCTTAGTCAATAAAAGTACATACAAAAACGCAGCCCTATGTAATTAGCACATAAGAGCTGCGTATATTTTCTTTCCATTACCTTTTGTACACAGCAGGGTGCAATTGCTTTCGAAATACTTCCCGAACCATGTATCCTACACCGTTTTGATTGTTTGATCTTGTAACCCAGTCGGCTATTGATTTCAATTTCTCAGACGATTGTCCCATCGCAACACCTAAACCGGACTGTAAGATCATTTCTTCATCATTATCATAAGCTCCGATCGCTACCATTTCGTGAAGCTGAATTCCTAGCTTTTCCCCCAACACTTGTAAACCTTTTGCTTTTGAGGCTGAGGCGTCCGTAATATCTAAACTACCCTCTTCAGATGAAGTCAGACCTATATGTGGAACCAATTCCCTTATTTCCTCTATGGCATCCTGTCTCTCCCGTTCATTCCAGAAATACGCTTTAATTTTTGGAACAGTTAATGGTTGATCAATTAAGTAGTGGCTTAATGAACTAACGTAATTAATAGGATAAAACAATGGATCTCCTACACTTAAATTCATTTTAGCAATTAAATAGTTTCGTTGACGAACCTTATTTCCAACCGCATATTTTTCATGTAATAAACGTATGTGGCAACGATAGTTCTCCAATATGTCAACCAGTTGGTAAGCGCGATCAGAATCTATCCGACGTTCATAAACAGGTTCTTCCCCCTCACAAGCGACAAATCCCCCATCATGTGTTATTAAATAGGAATCATCCAATTTCAGCGCTTTTGCAATTTTTTTGGCAGACGGAAATGCTCTGCCCGTAGCTAATGTTACATACACCCCTTTTTCTTTTACATAATCAATAGATTCCTTTGTTTCCTTTGCTAACCGATGATTTGACTTTAACAGGGTACCATCGATGTCCAACGCTAATAAGCGATATGTCATTGCTGCCATCCCCCTTCATTTATCCTTTGGTTCATTAGTAATACACATATATGTCCCTCTTTTTAGGAATAGAACTTTGAGGAGTATAAAAACTGACAGATCAATGTTGATTGAATAATGTAACGTGTGAGCGCCTAAGGTCACTTCCGAAGTAGCTTAGGGACTGTAAAAGTGTAAAAACACCACTTTTTCAGTTCCCATGCGAGTAGGCGATGGAAATAGACAATAAGAAAAGCGCATTCGCCTAAGATCACGAGCGTAGGGCAGTGC
>NZ_JAHQCS010000107.1 GCF_019042215.1 Evansella tamaricis
GGGCAGTGCAGGAATGACAACTAGAAGTCCGCTCTTTGACTTCGGTTGTCACTTCCGAAGTGCCCCGCAGCGAGTAGGCGCTGGAGCTAGACAATGAAAAGCGCAAGCAACACTAACAATTAGGCCTGCCTCCCCTCCACTTCGGTGGGAGCAGGCCTTCTTCAATACTGTGAGGTGACAAAAGATGAATCCCACTACTCCTTTTTGGAGAGACAAACGGATTAAACCAATTCTGCTACAGATTATCTTTGTAATTATTGTAGGAATCTTCTTTTTTTATTTTATTAATAATGCCTTATCCGGTTTAAGAAGGTCTGGCTTATCTTTAAGTTTTGGGTTTCTTAATTCCACAGCCTCATTTGATATTTCAAGGGATAAATTAATTGATTATACAGCAACAGATTCCTATAGTCGGGCAATTTTAGTGGGTTTTTTAAATACACTGCGAGTTGCTGTTTTGGGTATATTTTTCGCAACAATAATTGGGGTTACATTAGGGATCGCCAGATTATCTAACAACTGGCTTGCAAGAACTACATCATTGGTATATGTGGAAATATTTCGAAATACTCCACTCTTAGTTCAAATGATTATTTGGTTCTCTGCTGTATTTTTAATGTTACCACTTATTGAAAACAGTTATATTTTTGCAGGGAACATTTACTTTAGTAATCGAGGGATCGCGGTCCCATGGATTCAGGTTACCTCAATGACTTGGATCTGGTTATCCTTTGTACTGGTCGGTATTATCATGGCAGTTCTTGTATGGAAGTGGAAGATGAAACAGCAAGTGGAAACTGGTATAAGAAAGTACCCATCCCTTTGGGTCATTGGTGTCATATTGATTTCGTTCCTTCTTCCCATGGGGATTACACAATCTGGACCATTCCTATTGTCCATGCCTGAAGTCCATTCAAACGGCAGGAGTTTTGTTGGCGGATTTGTTATCTCCCCTAGTTTCGGAGCAGTCTTAATTGCCCTTGTCATGTACACCTCTGCGTTTATAGCCGAAATTGTCCGTGCTGGAATTATGGGGGTTAATAAAGGTCAGCTGGAAGCAGCACAATCATTAGGTTTAAAAAGCTCCACAACTTTACGATTAGTAATCTTTCCTCAGGCTTTTCGGATTATTATTCCTCCTGTCACCAGTCAATATTTAAACTTGACGAAAAATTCAAGTTTAGCGGTCGCCGTCGGATATCCGGAAATCGTCAGTGTAGGGAATACGATTCTAAACCAGTCTGGACGTGCCATTCAAATGATTATTATTATGATCATCTTGTATTTAACCTTTAGTTTAATCACGTCTCTCTTTATGAATATCTTCAACAAATATACTCAGTTGGTGGAGAGGTGATGTCATATGAATCAAATTCAATATGAAAAAAAACCACTAATAGAAAAACCACCGAAAAAGAAAGTGAATATCTTAGAGTGGTTAAAAGATAATTTATTCAGTAGTTGGATTAACACCTTATTTACAATAGGATTAGGAATTCTTGTCTTTTTCGTTTTAAAAGGTACGCTGACCTGGGTTTTCTTTTCCGCAGACTGGAGCGTTGTATCAGACAATTTTAAACTTTTGTTAACCGGACAATATCCCATTGTGGAATTATGGCGAGTTTGGGTATGTATCTTACTTGTCTCCATACTGTTAGGTTTTTCTGGGGGAATATGGAATGGTACCATTACTCATTTATCCATCTTTCTTACTGTATTATTTCTAATTAGTGGATTGCTTCCATTTGTTTCAATAGAATCAAGAATCTGGAATTTTACTGGTGTCGTCCTTTTAGTTGCTGGATACTATGGGGGAAAGAAACTCCCTATTAAAAAAACAATCCTATTAGGTTGGTTTCTTCTTTTTCCAATTACAATCTTTCTATTAAATGGGTTTGATATTTTAACAAAAGTCGGTACAAATCTTTGTGGCGGTTTCTTATTGACATTATTGCTTGCCATTGTTTCGATTGTCTTCTCTTTCCCAATTGGCGTACTACTGGCATTAGGAAGAAGAAGTAAACTACCGGTTGTTAAATATTTTTGTATTGGGTACATTGAGTTCATTCGCGGGATACCATTAATTACAATCCTATTTGTTGCCCAAATCATGCTGCCACTATTTTTGGGGCAAGGCCTGGAATTTAACAATGTCGTTCGAGCCATGATTGGTATGACATTATTTAATGCAGCATATTTAGCGGAAAATGTGAGAGGGGGATTACAATCAATACCTCGAGGACAATTTGAAGCCTCCCACGCACTTGGGTTCAATTCTTCCCTCATGACGTTTTTCATTATATTGCCACAGGCATTAAGAACAGTTATTCCTGCAATGGTAGGGCAGTTTATCGCTATTTTTAAAGATACCTCCCTCGTAACTATTGTTGGATTAATAGATATCTTAGGAATGGCAAAAACCATTTCTCAGAATCCGGAATATTTAGGAAAACAAATGGAATTGTTTCTTTTTGTAGCAGCTATATTTTTTGTTTTCTGTTATATGCTATCCTACTCCAGTCGTCGCATTGAAAACTCTCTCGGAGTAGGGAAACGCTAGCTGTGAAGAGTGAAAAAATGAAGGGGGAATTACAATGTTAGAAGAATTTAATGACAGCACTCCTCTAGCAGAACGGGAAAATATTATTGAATGCAAGAATTTAAATAAGTGGTTTGGAGATCTCCATGTTCTTAAGAATGTGAACCTTAACGTGAAAAAAGGGGAAGTTCTTGTTGTCCTAGGTCCTTCTGGTTCAGGAAAGTCAACATTTATCCGTACATTAAATGCCTTAGAGGAAATTCAAGAAGGTACAATTACGGTTGATGGGACAACATTATCTAACGACACTAGTGATATTGAAACAATCCGAAAAGAAACGGGAATGGTTTTTCAACAATTCAATCTCTTTCCACATATGACAATCTTAAAGAATATTATGTTAGCACCAATTTGGGTTAGAAAGTGGCCAAAGGATAAAGTGGAAAAAATCGCATTGGAACTTTTGGAGCGTGTGGGGATTCCAGAGCAGGCAAACAAATATCCAGGGCAACTTTCAGGGGGACAACAACAGCGTGTTGCCATTGCAAGGGCATTGGCGATGCAGCCAAAAATCATGCTGTTTGATGAACCAACATCTGCATTGGATCCTGAAATGATTAAGGAAGTTTTAGATGTTATGAAAGAGTTAGCGAAAACTGGAATGACAATGGTTGTTGTTACCCATGAGATGAATTTCGCAAGAGAAGTGGCCGATAGAATTGTCCTATTCGATTTTGGAGAAATCATCGAAACTGGTACTCCATCTGAACTATTTGACAACCCGCAGCATGATCGGACAAAGCTGTTTTTGTCACAAATCTTATGAAACAGGTAGCATAAATGTAGAGCCAGGTTTTAACAAAAAATCCCCCGTAAGCCCCAAAAATAGCTTACAGGGGATTTTTCTTTTAAGAGATAAGAAAGTATAAGTTTTCTTATCGTTGTCTAGCTCCAGCGCCTACTCGCATGGGAACTGAAAAAGTGGTGCTTTTCCACTTTTACAGTCCCTAAGCAATGAGCGTAGCCGTCGCAATCTTTAAAAGCTTGATAGGAGTGGTTTTCTCCTATCATGCGAGCGACGAGCGCAGCCATTGCCATACAAATAAAAGGAACTGAAAAAGTGGTTTTAAACTTTTTCAGTTGCTTCCTACTCGCTACGGGACACTTCGGAACTGACAACCGAAGTCAAAGAGCGGACTTCTAGTTGTCATTCCTCCACTGCCCTACGCTCGTGTTCATAGGCGCTTACGCTTTTCTTATTCATTTGCAGCACAGCGGAATCCAATATTGCCAGTGGAGCTATCAGGAGTATTGGAAGTACGTGCTGCCACTCGGTAACGGTTACAATAGGAATGATGACAGAGATAAGAACCTCCCCGCATCACCTTACTATCTCCGGTTGCCGGACCTTGTGGATTTTCACTTCCCCCACGATTTTCAGACTGGTTCGTGAACCAGTCTGAACACCATTCCCACACATTTCCTGCCACATTAAATAATCCGAAGTTATTTGGGGGGAATGATTTGGCGGGAGCCGTTCCAAGGTAACCATCCTCAAGCGTATTTTTCCCGGGAAACTGTCCTTGCCAGATGTTACAATAGTGTTTTCCACTAGGATTAAGATCGTCTCCCCATGGATAAAGCTTCTGTTCCAAGCCACCTCGGGCTGCATATTCCCATTCCGCTTCTGTTGGCAGGCGCTTTCCTGCCCATTCACAATATGTTTCGGCATCATTCCATGAGACATGAATCACCGGGTGATCCCATCTTCCTTCTATCGTCGAATCTGGGCCTTCAGGGTGGTTCCATGTTGCCCCTTCCACTACCCACCACCACGGTGTACTTTCTACTTGTTGTATGACCTTTTTAGCCGTTTCCTTGCTGACAAGCTGATAAAATACAAATGACCAGCCAAATCGCTCCGCTTCCGTTACGTATCCAGTATCTTTAATGAATGCATGGAATTCCCGATTCGTAACAGCATAAGCGTCCATATAAAAAGAATCAATGGTTACTTCCCGTATTGGACCCTCTCCGTCGGTTGGAAATCCATTTTTCACTTCGGTCCCCATCAAAAATTTCCCACCTGGAACATAGACCATTTTATCTTTCCCAACTAGTTTTTTGACACGGGGAAAGATGTCCATGTTATCAGACTGGAAATGACACTTTTCACCATAATCAAGAAGGACCCGTTCCCTTTCGTTCGATGGAAGGGGGTTATTATGATTGACCTTTCCCCTACTTGATGCACAGCAGCTGTTTTTCTTCGCTTCAGACATATTCCAATCCCCCTGTTACTTTAGGACAATCATAACAGATGGCATCCATTATTGAACTAATAAAGTTTTACACAACAGATTCAGAGGAGTTTTGATTGATGTGATGCTAACCTCTTACTCCTTATCAGTTGGGGATGACCAGATCTTGATTCGGATGTAATTCCTGTTTTTCCCCGCAGTGAGTGATGGACAATATATCTCCTTCAGTTAAAGAGTAAGTCACCTGATCCTTCTCAAGTTGTACTCTCACAAGACGCCCCCTATAAGATAAGGAAAATTGGAGGGAACGCCATTGTTTCGGTAAGGAGGGGCGTAATGTAATTCCCTCTTCCGCAATCCGCAATCCGGCAAATCCAAAGACGATAGCTAACCAAGTGCCTCCCATATTGGCCATATGTAGGCCATCCTTTGTATTACTATGGGTATTATCTAAATCAAGCCTTGCCGTTTCTATAAAATATTGATAGGCTTTTTCACTGTATCCTAGTTTCGACGCCATGATGCTGAAAATACAATAGGATAGGGAGGAATCATGAGTTGTGATTTCCTCATAGTAGTCATAGGAGCGACGAATCGTTTCCAGATCCTCTTCCCCTTCCAGTAGAAAATGAGCCAGTACAGTATCCGCTTGCTTACAAACCTGATAACGGTACAACGTGAGGGGGTGATAGCGTACCAGCAGTGCCCCTTTTCCTTCATCTGATTTTTCAAAGTCCCAACGGGCTTTCCTTAAAAAAGAATCATCTTGGGCGTTTATCCGTAATTCCTGATCAAATGGAAGATACATCGCCATTCCTGCCACTTTCCACTGGCGGACTTCTTCTGCTGTTAAATGAATGGATTCCGTTAATTCAGTTAACCGCACAGGGTCTGTTTCCTTAAGTATGTGATATGCTTTTTCTGCCCATAATAGATTGTGTTTCGCCATTGCATTCGTATAGTAATTGTTATTGACGATACACGTGTATTCATCAGGTCCAGTTACATTATCAATCCGGAATTCACCTTGATACATATGGCCAACTTCGATCCACAATCTAGCTGTTTCGAATAAAACCTCTGCCATGTATTGTTTTAGAAATTCCCCATCCCCAGTCACTAAGTAATATTGAATAAAGCCGTAAGCAATATCTGCGCTTATATGATATTGGGCAGTGCCTGCTGGGAAAAAGGCAGAACATTCTGTTCCTGAAATGGTACGCCAAGGAAATAGTGCCCCTTTAGCATGGCCCATTTCTTTCGCCCTCTGTCTGGCATAGTCTAAAATGGAGTATCGGTACAACAGTAGACTTCTTGCAAGTTCTGGGTTCGTCATTAGAAATACGGGGTTCATATAAATCTCCGTATCCCAAAAATAGTGCCCTTCGTACCCTTCTCCTGAAAGCCCCTTGGCAGGAATGTTACTGAATTCATCTTTGCCTGCTGCCTGTAAAAGGTGGAATAAATTAAACCGAATTCCCTGCTGTATTTTATTATCTCCATCGATGACGATATCTGCTTTCTTCCAATAATCAGTCAAATAGTTTTCTTGCTTTTTTAGAAGATCTTCAAAGGTTTCCTTTTTTATTTCCTTGTGAATTTTAATTCCCTGTTCCACCACATTATCGCCATGACGCATTGTATCAGTATAGATATTTAACTTAGTAAAACGGAAAGAAGAATCTCCCGAAACTTCATAAACTTCTTCCGTGCTTGTTTTTTTAACAGTACTTTTATAAGAATAGTTTTGGTCCACGTTAGTTGTTGTTACACAAGCTACATCAAACTTACTGGAATACGTTGTAGCCTTCAAAATATGATAATGTTCATGTTCATATACTTCAGATACAAACAGACGTTTCGCATGATCTGAAGCCACTCTCGGATCCGATTTGTCAACAAAATTACTAACATCTCCCTCTACAATAGAGACAATTTCGATTTTTTCCACCGGTGTAACAGGCTTCACTTCCAAGTCTATTGCAAACAACTCTTTTGTTACAAACGATACTAATCTTCTAAAGTGAAGAACTACTTCCTTACCATTTGGAGATTTCCAGTGAATGATCCTCTCCCCATATCCTTTATCCATGTGGAGGTTCCTTTCATAAGATAAAATTTCTCCACTAAACAAGGAAAAACGTTCTCCATCAAGGTAAAGCAGCACTGTCTGTGAATCGATAATATTTAATATTTTTTGCTGTGTTTCGGGAAAGGCATGGAGTTTTTCCCCATAGGTAATTTCCGTTTCATCGTGAAATGCATTGATATATGCTCCTCGAATAGATGCCATTTTATCTGAATAGCCCTCTTCAAAATTACCACGGACACCTAAATATCCGTTTGCTAATGAAAAAAGGCTTTCATCTACCAATAATTGGTGATTATCCAGTGACTGGTTTGTTATTTTCCAAGTCATTAAACTAGCCCCCACAGTTAATTTTTCCAGTCCGTATATTGCTGGATGATGTCCTCAAATGTTAAGAGGGAGGTTTCGTCAACAAGGTAATGTGCCTTGTGCAGATGTGTTTGATTTCCTACTCCTACAGAAAACATGCCTGCCCCATTAATTGCATTAATTCCTGCAGCGGAATCTTCTATTCCAATACAGTCCGCATTTGGGACATTTAAGGCATTCGCTGCAGTTAAAAAGGTTTCCGGGTCCGGCTTCCCTTTAGAGACACTCGCAGCATTTACAACAAAATCAAACGTACTAGTCAAGTGAAGCTGTTCCAAGATTTTTGTTGCATTTCTACTGGCAGACCCTAAAGCAATGTATATCTTATTCTCTTTAATCTCGGTCAAAAGAGGCAGGATACCGGGGAGGATGTCATCCGGTTGGATCGTTTTAATAAATGCTTGGTAATACTCATTTTTTCTCGATGCAATTCTTTCCTTCTCTTCAAAGGAAAGATTTTCGAAACGAACATCTAAAGAAAGAATTCGCTCCAAGGATTCCATTCTGCCAATGCCCTTTAGTTGTTCATTAAATTCCCGATTAATCGTGATACCTAAATCTGATGATAATTTTTGCCAAGCCAAAAAATGAAATTCTGCCGTATCTGTAATCACACCATCTAAATCAAAAATAAATGCTTTTGGGAAAACGGTCATGCCACAAATCCTTTCTAGTATTCTAGTTATCTAATTTAATCAAACTATTATTTATTCCGGGTAAAGAAGGTGTTACCTGCCTCATCTTCCCTTTTCCACCCAGGTGCTTCTTCTCCAGGAATTGACCCTTCCAGTAATGGATCATTCGTTTCTTTCATCCACCGCTCTACTCGTCCCCGTAGATCCAGGAGAACATCACGATAAGATTCTAGTCCTGCCACATTATTTTCTTCCAATGGATCACCTTTAAGATCGTAAAGTTCTTCCACACTATTGGCAACATAATAATCGTCTCTTACCTCCTGACCTGAAAGGCTTTCATGAATATCTAACGGGAGGTAAACTTTCGGACCCTTTTCAAAGTTTCGGATATATTTAAATTCTTTCGTGCGTATTCCGCGCATGGGATGGTAACGGTCATGCCAGGAAAGTTCACAGAAGAAGCTCTCCCTTTCTTCGTAAGATTCTTCCTTTAATAATGGAAGGAAACTCACTCCGTCAATTCCCTCGGGGATCTTCCCACCTGCAATATCCACTAGCGTGGGCATTAAATCGATGTTACACAATAATTCATTCTGTACTCTGCCCCCATTTGTCATTCCCTTTGGAAGACGCATAATGAGTGCAGTTTCTAACCCCGCATCAAACAACGTTCCTTTTGCCCGTGGAAAGGCGATTCCATGATCGGTTGTATAAATAAGCATGGTTTTTTCGGCCAGCCCTGATTCCTCGAGAATTTGTTTTATCCTTCCTATGGCACGATCCAGTTCCTTTACCGAGCCATAAAAACTAGCTAAATCCTCCCGTACTTTCTCCGTGTCAGGTAAATAGGGAGGAACCTCCACAGATTCAAGAGGGACTGGTTCAAAGTGGTCGAAAGGTCGGTGCGTCTCTTCAAAGCCCACAGACGCATAAAATGGTTTAGTGTCGGAGGAGCTTCCTCTCTCCATTAAAAATGATTCTAGCTGATCTGTTACATTATTTGCCCCGTTTCCAGGTACTTCGATGACATTTTCATATCCAAGTCTCTTCCCGTCAAGTTCCCCATCAATGGATTCGTGAAAGAAGCCGAATAACCAGGTGTCATATCCTGCCTTCTTTAGTTCGGTTGGAATCGTCTCGATATTGGACTTCATGGAATGTCCCATATGTGCCAGACCAAGCATTCCATGATTATGTCCATACATTCCTGTTAAAATACTCCCCCTGCTCGGACTGCATTGGGGCTGGGAACAAAAATAATTTCCAAACCGTACTCCCTTTTCTGCCAACTCATCTAATTCCGGTGTATTGACTTTTTTTCCATAACAACCTAATTCCTGTCCAGTATCGTGTGAGATAACCATTATTATATTTGGTTTTTCCATTCCATTCCCCTCCATCCTTCCCCTACTTTTCGTTATGACGACTGGTTGCTAACATCATAAGGGGGAAGTGTTTTGACACTATTTCTATCCATAAACTGATGTGGGACGTAAACGTGTCTTTCTGTTTCATTATTTTCCATCAGTTTTTGTAACAACTTTGCCGATTGACGTCCTATTTCCATAAAGTCCTGACGTACAGTCGTCAATCGAGGATGTGTATAATCACTGATAATTAAATCATCAAATCCTATGATAGATACATCTTCCGGAATCTGTAAACCGGCTTCTTTCACAGCCCGCATTACCCCATATGCCATTAAATCACTATAACAGAGAAATGCAGATGGCTGTTTCCTCTCTAAATACGTTTTCGTCATAGCATACGCCTTTTCTTCGGAGAAGTCTGCATGAATAATATCATTATCCGTTAACTGTAAATCAAATGTCTGAAAGGCATTTCTTGTACCTTCGAATCGCTCA
Source organism: Evansella tamaricis (assembly GCF_019042215.1). GTDB lineage: Bacteria > Bacillota > Bacilli > Bacillales > Salisediminibacteriaceae > Evansella > Evansella tamaricis. The sequence continues at coordinate 9,762 of NZ_JAHQCS010000107.1, forward strand.
TAATTCACATAAGTTTCCTCGGTTCCTGCTACAACAACAATATCTCTGTGGTTTCTATTCAATAGATAGAGGGCTGCCTCCCTCGTGGCACTGAAATTATCAATAGAGACACTACCGATAAGGCGATTATCAAGCTCTGTTCCTATATCCACAAGGACACATGGAATATTCGTATCCATCATTTCCTTAAAATAACTGTCATCTGTCCGAATACCTTGAAGGATTGTTCCCCCAATCTTTCTTTCACGGCAAAATTGTACATAACTTTTTTGTTCTTGTTTAAGAGAATCAATAAAATAGATTGATAATTCATAACCTGTTTCTTCCACCGCGGTGTAAACGCCTTTGAAAATATCGTAAGAAACAGTATCCTTTTTGTTTTCTGTGAAAATACCTGAGGCTATCAATCCGATTGCCGTTTGCTTTTTAGAAGATAAATTTTTTGCCGCAAGGTTGGGGGAATAATTTAATTCCTTCGCAACCTCAAATACTCGTTGTCTCGTTTTTACATTAATATCGGGATAGTTATTAAATGCTCTTGAAACGACACCTATGGATACACCTGCTTTATTTGCAACATCTCTTATTGTAGCCATCCTTTACACACTTCCTATTGATTTTATTTAATACAGCTATACCCATTCCTAATGGTTTGGTGACAACGTGTTTATTTGGTTTCTGTCAGTTTTTTCTCTACCTTAAGCGTGAATTGATAGAACGCCAGATAAGAGAGAAGTACAATTAGTGAAACAGTAAAAAAAGGAATCAAAAATAAAAATCGAGCACTCAAATAAATCACCAATATATTTGCTGAGATAAGAGTAATTAAAAGGAGCGGACTTCCAACTGTAATATAAAAAGCATTCTTATACATTTCCCTTTTCCCCATATGATAGTGGACACTTATACAAAAATAGTTGATCGTAAAGATAATTAATAATACACCGATGAGGAGAAACACCACAGCCAGAAGGTCATGCCTAGTTCGGAAAAAAAAGTAATCCAATGCCCACACAACCCAAAGCCCTGTCAGACCTAAACCTGACCACATACTCTGTATATAATTATCTTTCAGGTGACTTAAATACGATTTTATAATTGATGGCTGCTCCTTTTTCATCACCCACTCACGGACTGTCGCAAACATCGCTGTAGTTCCAGGGAAAAACACAATTGGGAGGAAAATCACTAAAGGGATCGTCAAGACTGCCAATACATAATCAGATGGACTAAAAATCATCAGAAAAGCAATAAATAAAATTGGCAAATTAGTAATCATCCATACAATATTCAGGACAGATAACTTCATGATCCAATCAGCAATGATTGTTATTAATCCAGAAAACCCCAAGTTGCGCTGCATAACTATACACCCTTTCTTTGGACACAGACAGACAATGTTCACTTATGATAAGTTCAATATTCTATTTCACCGCACCTTCTCCTATCCCTTTAATAATATGCCTTTGGGCAAAAATATAAAAGATAACAACTGGAATGACCGTAAGCGTTAAACCTGCCATCGCCATATTCCACTGAATCGTAAATTCCCCAAAGAAATAGAACGTGGATAATGGAATGGTTCGGAGATTTGTACTTGTGAGCACGAGGGACGGTAATAGAAAGTCATTCCAAATCTGAATCACATTTAGAATAATGACGGTAACGGTAATCGGCTTTAACATTGGAAAAACCACCCGCCAAAAAGTCCCAAACTTCGTACATCCATCAATTGTTGCCGCTTCCTCCAGTGATTTGGGAATCGACTTTACAAAACCGTGATAGAGGAACACTGCCATACTGGAATTAAATCCAATGTGCATAAATATAAGCCCTCCACGGGTATTGAGCATTGGTATTCCCGTTGCACGCATGATTTGGTCCATCAACTGTAAAAGAGGCATCATAATTGTCTGAAACGGAATAAGCATCGTTGCAATAAATGTCATAAAGATGATTTTACTTAGTTTATTATTTGTTCTGGCCAGCATCCATGCTGTCATAGAAGATAAGGTGACGATAAAAATAATAGATACTATTGTTATAAACAAGGAATTTCCAAATGCTGTTATGAAATTCATTCTGTGCATTGCCCCGGCATAGTATTCAAACGTCAGTTCCTGTGGCAAAGCCAAGACGTTTTCATACATTTCAGCCCTTGTTTTAAAGGAATTGACAAACATGATATAAACGGGAGACAGGAACAAGAGTGCTCCTAAAAAGAGTAGTATTTCTCTTGAAAATTTACTGACCTTTTTCATTACATTTCAACCTCCCGTCGTTTCGTCATATACACTTGGGATAGTGTAACGGCTGCAACGATGATAAAGAATACGACTGCCTTCGCCTGACCATAGCCATATCTGCTGTATCCGAAGATTTCATTATAAATATGGAGAGCAAATAATTCCGTGGAGTTAATTGGTCCTCCACCGGTTAAAGACAAGTTCACATCGTAGATTTTAAATCCAAAGGATAGGGTTAAAAATAAGCAAATCGTAAATGCTGGCATTAATAATGGGAAAATAATTTTCCGTAATCTATCCCAGTAACTGGCACCATCGATCGTGGAAGCTTCAATGACATCATTTGGAATTCCTTGTATCCCAGTAATATAGATAATCATCATATATCCTGCCATTTGCCATGTAAATACAAATACTAAAGCATATAATGCATAATCAGGACTAAGTAACCAATTGAAAAATAACGTTTCAAATCCTGTCAGTTCTCCCATGATTCGAAAGGCATCGGAAAAAATAAACTGCCAGATGTAACCTAAGATTAGTCCCCCAATAAGGTTAGGCATAAAAAACATCGCTCTTGCTGCATTAACCGTCCTTAGTTTAGTAGTCACCAATAATGCAAAGGTCAAGGCAATCACATTTACTGAAATCAAAGATAGGATTGTAAACTTGACAGTCAGCCATGCTGAATCGAGAAATCGGTTATCTCCAAATAACCGAGTATAGTTTTCGAGACCAACAAACGTCATTGGGTTAGCCCCGATCCCGTCCCACCTAAAAAAAGAATAATAGATTCCCATTACAAATGGAATAAGAACAACGGTAGTGAAAATGATAAGAAGTGGTACTGTAAATAAGATGAACCACCCTTTGTTTTTCCTTAGTTTCACGTCAACCCCCTCTTTCCAGTAAGATCATTGAGGAACTGTATATAAATGGCTCTTTTCGCATAGATTGTTGTTTTAAGGCAAAATTTTTGCTTGGATACACTACAGGCAGACGCTTTTACACAAGGTCACAAGTCCGACATCTACTCATTCTTCGCAGTGTCTTCACCTCGTGCTGTTCCCGCTTGAGTCGCCGCCTTTCACTTCTCCAAGCTTTCTCAAAAAGTAACAAAGTTTAATACACGTTCGTCATAGAGCAACATGCATTGCTTAATAGAAAAAAGCCATCATTTTTAGGCAAGACGGCTTTTTTCCAGAAAGAATAGACGGAGGAGATGGAGCGGTAACACTGACTTCTTTTGTCAGTTCCGCTCCTACTCCGGTTTCCCTCATTTATCTAATCGCGTTCTGCCATGCGTCATCCATCATTTCCACGACTTCCTGACCTGTAAGGCTTTCATTAATAAAGAAGTTCTCTGCCACTGGAACGAAGTCATTCACAACTAGATTTGCCGGGAAATAAGTGTGAGACCAAGGGATTGTTTTTCCTTCATTAATTGCATCAAAGACAGCTTGAGATAACGGGTCAAAGTCAGATACCTCAATGTTCGTTAATGCCGGGATAGTATTAAATTCTTCTACAAGGTAACTATGACCAATTTCAGTTGTGTGTAACCAGTCTAAGAAGTCTAACGCAGCTTGAATTTCAGCATCATCCTTCTCTGCATTTACAGACCAGTGCAATCCAACACCTACTGCTAAACTATCATTGTCCATCAATGGAACAGGAAGCATTCCCATTTCGAAATCAAGCTCATAATCTGAGAACATACCATATGCCCAGTTACCTTGGTGGATCATCGCTGTTTTTCCAGATGCAAAGTCACCAATTTGAGAATCATAGTTTACTTCTAATGGGTTGCGTGTATAAGCTCGAATGTCTTCTAACATTTCACCAAAAGCCTGGAACTCTTCCACATCTCCAAGGGAAACTTCCCCTGCATTCACTTGATCCATAAAGGCAATATTGTCATTTTGAAGGGAGAAAGGATAGTTACTGATATGCCCAATTAGGAAGAACCCTTCTTGGGATAATGATAAACCAGATACATCCGTCCCATCGAATTCTTGGAGTGTATTCACAAATGATGCATAATCCGCAACATCTGCAGGATCAATTAAATCTTTGTTATATACTAATCCAAAACCTTCAGCACCAAATGGAATTCCAAGTAGCTTTCCATTTACTTCGAGAGCCATGTTTTCAGCAATATATTGTGCGTATTCCACATCACTCAGGTCATAAGCATATGATTCTAGTGACATCGCTTCCGTTAAGTGTCGAAGACTAAAAATCGATGGTCCTTGATTACTGTTTAAACGAATTTGCAGTTGTTGGAAATAGTCGTCACCTGTTGTTCCCCAAACTTCCACTTCCACTCCTGTTTCTTCCTCATAAATTTTAGCCAACTCTTCTAATTCTTCTGTTATTTCAACCTTACTTTGGAAAATAGTAATTTTGTCAACCGTTTCTCCATCAGTGTCACTACCTGTATCTCCAGAATCATCGGTATTGTCTTCTGCCGGTTCTTCTGTATCTTGACCTCCTCCATCGTCTGTTCCTGCCTCTTCATCTTCGCCACCACATGCTGCTAAAAAGAATAAAGATGTAACTAATAGTAATGCTAAAATCGTTTTCCAAAACTTCATTGATAGTGCCCCCTTTATATTTTTGGATGAAATTCATCCATTACTAACCTAGTAAGATAGTAGACTTCCTTTTTCCAATGGGATTTCAATAGATTCCCTAAAGGTAAATGCCTTTTCAAAAACTCGGAAACGGATATTCTCCATGGTTGATGCTTCCACACGGAGGGTAGATTTTGTTATCGTAATATGCAATGGATGGCCTCTCCAATGAAAGACGAATTTCAATTGTTTCCATTGCGTCGGGAGTTGGGGATTGATTCTGAGTTCTTCCTGATAAAGACGTACACCCCCAAAGCCAAAGACAGCTGCTGTCCACATCCCTCCGATAGATGCCGCATGAATCCCTTCATTAGATGTATCCATAGAAGGACCTAAGTCCGTTTCACATAATTTGGTAAACATTTCATAGGCTAAATCAACTTTCCCTAAGTCACAGGCAAGAATGACATGAGTAGAAAGACTTAAGGAAGAATCATGGAGTGTTCTTGGTTCATAAAAATGAAAGTTTGCTGATTTCACCTGTTGGGATAGTCTTTCATCATCAGCTAAAAAAGTTTGCTCCAATAAGTAAAATATCAGAAGTGTATCGGCTTGCTTCGTTACTTGAAAGTGATTAATTTGTTCCGGATTATAATCTTTATAAATTCCCCTGACAGAATCTTGGTTTTTATACTTGGACAAATCAAGTTCCTTTAAACTCAAGTAGGTGTCATCCTGTGGTATGACATGATCTTTTGCCCGCGGTTCTGGCAGGTAGAGTTTTTCAGCTTTTTCGAGCCAGTTAAGATAGTGATTGTTTAAATCTAGCTTTTTGTCCATTTGTAAGAATCTTTTTTTGTCGTCTTGCTTTAATTGATCAACAAAGCGGATCGCAAGTTTAAGGTTGAAGTATGCCATATAATTGGTGTAAGCGTTGTTATTGACATGCTCCTTATATTCATCGGGACCAATCACATCGTTGATATAATATTGCCCGTTTTCTGAAGACCATTCTAGCCGGCTAGCCCAAAACGTAGCAGTTTCAAAGATGATTTCGTACCCATAAGCGATGAGAAAATCTTTGTCACCTGTCACCTTCGTATATTGGTAGATTGCAAACGCAATGTCTGCAGTTATATGCTGTTCAATTAGTCCAGGCCAAATTTTTGTCGGTTTACCGGTAACGATATCAATGTCTCCCCATTCTGGAGTGACTTCCCCATCAGAAGGTTTAGCAGCTTCCCATGGATACATCGCTCCTTCATAACCGTTGGCCTTCGCTTTTCTTTTGGCGCTTTCCAACCCAAGGTATCGATAAGTTAATAATGACTTTGCAATTGCTTGGTTGGAGTAGGTGAAAAAAGGAAGTATGAAAATTTCAGTATCCCAGAAGGAGTGTCCTCGATACCCTTCCCCACTTAATGCTTTCGCACCAATTCCCATCTTCTCGTCATGTGCTGGTGTCATTGCTATCAGGTGATACAAGGAAAACCTGAGAGCAAGTTGGTCAAATGACTCGGTACTGTCTACCTCAAGTTTGTAAATGTTCCAAATGGTTTCCCATTTCTCTGCATGTTGATTAAATAGCATTTCATATCCTTTATTATGTAATTCCTGTAGTTCCTTGCTGGCTTGTTTTCGAATGTATTTTATAGAATCATCGAGCTGATATTCCACATCATACATACCTTTATCGTACCGAGAGAATTCCTTATCAACACTCGTGTAAACGGTTGCTAGTTTTTCGAAAACAAACTGATCAGAAGGCTGTAGTGCAACGTTATATGTCAGCCAGACTTTTCGTCTGGACATATTCATTTCAGGATCGTTCCGTATCTCTTCCCCATTAATTCTTAAGGTGTGTACCGCATTTAAAATAATATTAATCTTTGATTCTTTCGTTGTTTGAATCATTTCTAGGGCACACTTTTGGTGAACACGCCGTTCCCCTTCTAGGAAATGTTGGGATCCGGAATTGGTCATTTGCCCATTAATTCCTGATTCGATAGTTAGCTGGATCGGATGTGATACCGACTCCACTTCCAGTTTCATTCCAATGAGATGTAGATTATGCAAGGAAACAAATCTTCTAAATTGGAACCAAATTTCTTTTCCCTTTGGGGAAATCCACTGGATCTTCCTTGTTAATTCAGCTGTTTTTAAATTAAGCTGGCGAACATACTCTTTCGTTTTACCAAATTCAAGGCTAAAGCGTTCCCCGTCTATCTTCATATCAAATCTTGTCATATCTGCCAGATTTGGTAACTCGGTAACTTCATTCTCTTCCCCTTGATTGAAAGTACCATTTACAAACAAGTTTCTTTTTTCCTGCAAATAAGGTTCTTCTGTTGCAGATCTTAAACCTAGGTATCCATTTCCTAGGTACATAATGGATTCACATTTCCCTAATTGATCTGGATGAAACTGTTCTTCGGAAAGAACCCAATTTTTAATATTTCCATTTCCACTTGTGTAGTTCATCATATGTAATTGGCTCCTTCCTAAAACGTTTTAGAAACCGAGCGAAAATTCAACAAAAACGTTTTAGACCTTTCGTAAAAAATAAACTTTTTAATTTTTGCTGTTAAAAAGTCTAGGTTACCGAAAACGTTTTTGCCTCGTTGAAAAATAATAAAGCGGGATTTGAAGCGCTTTCAATAATAGTATAGGACGCATTCTCCTAATCTGTCAATTATAAATATTAAATAATTCAAAAAAATATTTTTAATTTGTAATTATTAGGTGCCAGGTACTTCGACGAAAATCAACTGGCACCTAAGATTCATAGCGTTCAACTAGTTCATAACCTGCCAAATCGTAAACATCGACGATGGCAAGAACTTCATTTCGGTAAGACTCTTTATATTGAATTCCTGTTATTTCAGACAACTTATTTAATTTATCCCATCGAACTAACGCAGGATCGGGAGAATTGGAGAAGGACTTTGCTTTTATTGTATCCCTCTTTCCTTTAGATGCGTTGGATACTTGGGAATTAAGTAACGCCGTACTCGCCCCGACCCATCCATTTAAATGATGAACGGCTTTCCATTGGGCATGCAGTAATTTTGCTAACAGGTCCAGTTGTTCTCTGCAAATCTCTCGATATAACCCTCTCGTAACAATGGAGTGAGACGGACTAATATCATCCATTGGAACTGCTTTCAAATGAAGTAAATGAAGAATAATTGGATAAAAGTCCCCTTTAGAGATGGTTGCTGCTTTATATTCATGAGTTAAATGTTCCCACACTCCTGGCGTTAATTCTTTACGGTCACTATTATTCACTGTCCTTATTTTTTGGCCCCACCTTATTTTTCTCCGGTCAAAACGGGAGTGTGATGCTACACGAATATTTCCCTTGTTATTTATAGTCCTTGTTTGAATCCTGTAACTCCATTTTGCTACCTCATCTAGTTTCTGTTTAATGATGACATCTTCTGTGGCAATATCATTCATGTTTCCAAATTCTTTTATGTGAGATATACCACGTAAATCCTTTAAGAAATGTGTCACACTAGTGTAAAAATATTCCGGCTTATAAATATAAATTTCCTGGATATTTAACTGTTTTATTAGTTGGAGTCCATTTACATAATCAAACTCCTTATTCCTCATACAAGTAACACAATACGTAACATCGTGAAGTTCCCCTGTCGCGTTTTCATAGGACGCCTCTCTTAAATTCCAATCGATAAAATGGACTTCACACACCTTATCAATATTAGGATATTGGAGACGTAAATTAGTAGCGTTATTCTTCGTGTGACGATCAACAATCGTGATTTTCAGTTTTTCTCCTGATGGATAATAGGCAATCTTGGCTGCTTGCAGGACTATTTTTTTTGCCAGATCGTTAAAACCGATTACTAGAATATGAGGTTTATACGTCGGTAATTTACCCTCACCCTCATTTTTTAAGTCCTGTGAAAAGAGTGGATAATCATGAAACAATTTTCTGGCTTTTATCTCATAAAGATTAAAGAAATGAACTTGACCATTCTGATTGAATGAATGGAGTTCTTCCACTTCCGTCACATCACGATCAAACAAAAATTTCATATGAATATCATTCAGATGAACATGAATCGAACAATTTTTTTCTAGATCAGCTATTCTTTTTTCCTTATGCAACAAAATGGATATTCGGTATAAAAGCTCCATGTTAAAATCATCATTAAAAGTGAACAGTACAACTGTACGACAACGGGTTAAACGGACTTTTTGAAGGATAGTATAATTCAATGGATCCCCTGATACAACGACAGCACCATTATTAGTCAGTTTCATTTTTAAGGAAGATTTCTCATCTTCTTCAGCAACCATGATTACGTTTTGTTTTTTCTTGATAAGGTCAATCGCCAGAAGATAGGAGTATTGATTTAAACCGATAATAATTGTATGCTTCCCGAAAAATGTAGTGTAATGTCTTTTCATAAAGTCGCTGAATGTCTTAAATAGGAGTTGAAAGACTAATAAATTCGTAGCTGCCACGCCAGTCCATTTTGCTATTTCCAAAGTGATTGGCGGCGCAATTCCACTTCCATCTGGGATATCGAAATTAAACAAAAATAAACGTATTGTTGAATACAGTGCAGAGGATGTATTCATGGAAGGGAATGAATAATAGCCGTGGAATCCAAATAAAAACGTTATGATGAATAGAAATCCTAATAAGTAGATTGACATGTACTGTTGTATACGAATTCGTTTATTTTCATTGTATTCCTGATATCGGTCCATTGTCCCCTCCTTCCAAAACATCAAGAGGTATTTTAGCTCGAGGAATTAGATTAATGATCTGAGAACTTTTGCTAAAACATTGTCCATAAGACATACTTATTAAAATTTTTCAGAGTTATTACTTTGAAGGGGATATGTTCATATAAAGATAGTCCGAGGTTTGATAGTATCTGAAGAATTTTTTTCGAAAATGCCCGAAGGTGCCAAAACATATACATTCTTTTTCTTTTAGGCTATGTTAAAGGCTAATGTTGATTTTTTAACAGGATGATTTTTAGCGAAATTTACGACACTCCTGCGGGAAAAGCGAGTTCAGGGGAGACCCCGCAAGGTGTGAAACACCGAGGAGGCTCCCGAACCGCCCGCGGAAAGGGAGTGAATTTCGCAAAAATCAACATTGAACGATAACAGAGCTTTCTTTTAAAAAGAAACTCTCCTTATAAATGATCGTCATTTCTCACAGGCATTCTGAAATTAATATATAAATCAAGTCTATTCGACTTATGCATTTATTTTACTTTTCAGCATTGCGTTGCTATCCACCACAATTATCTCGATTAATGAAAAGAATTGTTTTAAAATAAATACAATCGTTAAAACAATACGTTTTCCACTCAGGAAAATCTATAAGATAACATTCCTGCCAAAGTGAACTGTCATTGCATAATTTAATTCAGTATCGTTAAAGGAGTGCCGCACAATGATCGATATAAATGCAGAATCATACGCTGAAATAACACTAACGAATTTCCGTCTCAAAGAAAGATTAAAGGTGCAGCAGTGGATTCACTGCTTTATCACTTTCTCCTCGGAAATGCTTCCGCAAGATATCATAGATCCAGAAATTTTAGTTATCTTGAATCAAGATAAACAGCCTTTACAAATTATTTTGCAGGAAGAAGGCTGCGATTCTCCTAACTTCCAATTAACAGAGTCTGAAAAATCGCAAGTAACGGAATGGCTTTCCCAGCAGGATTTATAAGAAAAGCGCAAGCGCCTTGGTCACGGGCGAAAGTCACTGCCTCTTCCTCTTCTAGCTTTTCTAGGATGCGTATCCGTCGAGGCAACTCGAAGCATATTCGTGAAGATTTCCTCGTTGGATAGCATACTCGAAGAAGAGTTGACAGAAGCCGCTTTTTGGCTTCCTTGTGCTCCTGCGATTACTCGTCGCAAGGCAGCAAGGATGCAACTCAGGTAGTAGCCTGCCTGAAGTGATCCGAGCCCGTAGGCGCTGGAGCTAGACAATAAGAAAAGCGCAAGCGCCTATGAACACGAGCGTAGGGCAGTGGAGGAATGACAACCTGAAGTCCGCTCTTTGACTTCAGTTGTCACTTCCGAAGTGCCCCGCAGCGAGTAGGCGATGGAGCTAGACAATGCCCGAAGGTGCAAAAACTTATATTTTCTTATCTTTTAAGAAAAGCGCAAGCGCATTTATGTCACCTCGATTTTGACCGACTGAACGATGCGACTTCCTCTCTTTCAAAAAAATTGATTTCATATTGGAGGGTCTGATGAACACGAAACCTTTAGTTTCCATTGTTATTCCTACCTTTAACCGTTTGTATCCTTTAGCTGAACTGATAGAAGCGTTGAGCAGACAAGCCTATCAAAACTTCGAAGTAATTATCGTTAACGACGCAGGGGAAATGGTAGATATTATAAGAGATCTTTACAGCGAATTAAATATAACCATTGTTAATTTACCTGAAAATCAGCATCACGTGTTTGCAAGAAATACAGGAGTAGCCCAAGCAAATGGAGAATTAATCATGCTTATCGATGACGATGACATCATCTTAGATACCCATATTGAAACAATGGTTGAGGCTATCGAGGACTGTGACTTTGTTTATTCTGACGTGGAGATCGTGGATTATAAAGTGAAGGATCATGTGCGTTATGTTACAAACCGATTCTTGTTTGCCTATCAATACGATTTGGACGCAATGAAAAAGTTCTCCACGTTTGTGCCATCTGGTTGTCTATACCGCCGGAAGATTCATGAAACAATTGGTTACTTTGATATGGAAGTAAAAAATTACTGGGATTGGGATTTCTTTTTGCGTGTGGCAAATGTATATCAGGTGAAGCGGAGTCCTGTGGCTAATGTCTTATATGAGTTTTCCGCTGGCGGAACTAATCAGTCGAGCTATACGGCATCCATGCGCAAGTACCTCGATCGTTTATGTGAAAAACATGGTTTGGGAGAACTCCCAACGAAGAATTTCTTTTTATTGCTGGAGGAAGAAGAAGTGGTAGCAAGAAAAGCCCTTAGTAAAGTGGTTTGGGATGGCCAACCAATCATTTCAAGATTAGTTAACAACATGGAGACAGGTGCTTAGAAAGGCAAAAATCAGTGCCAGACACTTGTCGGATTCGACAAGTGCCTGGCACCTGGTTTATGTTCTATGCATCATATGTTTTATTCGTTTCTTTAATAGCTTGTTTTCGGTGGACTGTTTTTCGATTGAACTTAGGCTTAAATAACCATTTAAACCACAACCACACTCTGTTTTTCTTCGTGTACATTAAATAAATATAAAGTGGGATAAATGTCAAGAGTACAGCCCCACCAAGTGTAAGCCAATTTTCTAAGGTTGTTCCACCTTCCGGGGCTAAAAAAGTGGAGAATGCCTCAATCCGGATAAATCCGATACCCATAAATACATTTAACGTTACGAGCGGCAAGAATAGGGCTGAAACCACTTCCACTCGCTTGGAAAATCTTGACTTATGATAGTCGTCTATCGTTGACACCTGATCTAGCACTTCATCATGCAGGCTCTCCGTTTCAAAAATCTCATTCCACTTTTTATATTTTTCCATTCCAATCTCATCATTTGTGATCTGACTAAACCACCCTTGAACGATGAACTCCAATAGAATATCCCTTAAGTAACTGACTTCCTTCACGTACCGGCCAGTTCCGAGTTTTGATAACTGTTTAGAAAAGTTCATGAGACAATACCGCTGATGGAGTACCATAAGGAAAATATCAAAGTTTACGGTTTTAAACTCCGACATTAACTGTTCTGTCTCTTCTTTCATTAGCTTCTTTTTATATGCCGGAGTACGAGAGTCCGTTTGATCCACGATCATTAGGGCGCTACCATTTTTGCTGAATCCGTAAACAGCATAATCATTGTAGTCATAAAACATTTTTTCCAATGTCTCTTTCATCCGCTTATTCTCCTGTTGAAACGGCAGACCCCAACTAGTATTACTACATAACTTATAAAGTATTTCTTGCTTTGATGATTCAAAATAACTGCTAGGATCGAGTAAAACATTCGTATATATTAATCCTTTTTCCGCATTTGAAAGATCGATTTGACCGTTAATTTTCTCCTCGAAAAAGGTTGTCAGCCTCTTCTTTCCTATTCTATCATCTGAAAGGGCACGGTTTGTGTCCACCACTATCTCCATCGGGATGTCCTTATTTGCTTCTGTTACGATCTCTGTGTCCACAACTAAAAACCCGATTCCATATTTAAAGAGAATAATATGGGCATTATCAATCTTTGAAATTGTTTCTCTGGATTCTTTAATAGGACCGCTCCCGTTGAAAAAATGAAGATCAATGATCTTTCTCTGATCACTCTCCTTAAAACAGAGGTAATGATCTTCCATTTGTTGATAGGAAAATTCACAACAATACTCATCTTTTTCCTGATCTATTCCGTTACCTGCCCCGAATAAATACTTTTGGATATAAGGGCGAAAGTACTCCACCCGCTCCTTCTGTTCCATGAAATCTACTCTTTGTAGTTCCTTATTTTTTTGTAGCTGTTTGTATTTTTTTTGATATTCTTTATGATTAAATTCAAATGGAAAAAGAACACGGCTAAAATTCTTTTTCACCATCGGCTTCGTGTATTGAATCGTAATCTCTTTAATCCTTTCCGTAGAGAGAAGACTCCCAGTCCGTGGAGATTCTATGATTGTGAAATCATGTCCGCGACCGTCATACCATGGATCACCGTTCGTACACCACTCTTCTGGATATCGAAATTCTTCCCTCGTGCGCCATTCGGATACATTATCTTTTCCGAATTGCTTGATCTCTTCTTCCACTTCTGCATACTCTAAATACTTCCCCATGTTAGTCAGGACAGCATCACTAATGGGATTCACTGAGATCGTCACTTTACTGATACTCACACTCTGTCCTACTTCCACTTCTTCACTATTTTCTTCATCGACTTTTCCAGGGATAAAGGTAAACACAAATCCTTTTCCAGAAGGGGATTCAGGGTCAATTCTTGCCCATAACTTATGTAAGGAACAGGTTGGTACAGTATTCCAAAACAATCCATCCACTTCTGAAACCGTATTAACGTGGTTTTTACTTGGTAGGGGCATTTGTCGTACTTCACATACTTTTGGATTATCTCTGTCTTTTTTATAATTGGCAAAATCATTAACCACTTCGGTAGCTTCTTCCTGTAAAGGATGATCATCCCCAAGAATAGTTGGGCTGTATAGACTGTTTTCCGTCGGACTCAATTCTTTCATTCGAATGAATAAATAGTGAATAAGGTTTTGTCCACGTTTCATCATCTCTTGGTTATACATGATTTTCGGATTCCCTTTACAGGCTTTTCTTGTTATCTCGCCAATAAATAGCGTTAATGTATAAGGAGATATGACCATCTCTGGATTTAAAAGCATCTCTCCAGAATCAATCTTATTGGCATACTCCACCATCTCATCTGTAAATTCTGGAAAACTACGGTTCTCTATATATTCCTGGACAAGATAAGCTGAGGCAAAACAATCAAAATCTGGAGATCGATGAACAATAATAGTAATTTTAGACTCGCTCTTTTGATCAGTACTGACATCGTTAGGAACTTGTCTATCTGTCGTATTGGCTCGATCGGCATATTCACAAACCGTTTTTAGCAAACTGGGACATGCCTTAACAATCGCTGTTGTACTTTTTGGCTTTTGATTATTGAAAGTCACTCCATTTTTAAGATGATGATGGTCTATTACTCCATCAATCAACTGATTTCCAACGTCTAAGATTACGGTATTCTCTGTTGGAAAAGATTCTTCTGTTTTTTTTGACCGAATGACAAAATGCAATTTTCCATTACGTTCTTCTTTACTTACCATGGATCCTTCAGCAATAAAATGATATTGGAAGGTTATATTACTCTTTCTCATCTGTATGATAATCCCCTTTTGATTGGTTTGAATCCAACTAGCTTCATTTTTTAAAATTTGCACATCTATACATTATTCTACAAAAAAGGCAGTTCTCCTGTATGGAAAATAGTGAGATTTACCACACCGATAAAATGACTACTACACTGATAAAATAAGAGTATACAAGGAGTTTAAAACGTTAAAAATGTGCGGGACAATGCCCGCACATTTCAGAATAGAATGATCTCAAGTTTTTTTAGTTCGATTAGTTTCCTGATGTTCGGTTTGCAATTTCAATTGCTCTGTTTGTTCCTTCTACTGCTTGATCTAATGCTTCTTTAGGGTCCATACCTTGAAGCATGTTCTCAAGCGCAGTTACAACTAATTGGCGAGATTCAGGGAATACGGAAATTAATGCTCCTTGTGTTGCAGTACCTGGTAAAGTAGCCTGAAGTTGTTCAATTGGAACAAGTAACTGCGGGTATTCTTCATGTACCTCAGAAACAATGGATTCATCATATGCGGCCGGATTGATTGCAAAGTACCCTGTCGCTAAATGCCATTCTGCTTGAACTTTTGGAGTTTGAAGGTATTTCATAAAATCAAAAGCTGCTGCCTGTTCCTCTTCAGAGATACCGTTTGCCATCCAGATAGATCCTCCACCAATGATAACTCCATTTCGCTCTACCTCATCTGCATATGGTACAAAACCAGAGCCAACTTCAAATGTTGCGTTATCCACTGTCCCTCTTGTTCCTGCTGAAGAATCTAAGTACATAGCCACTTGTCCAGCTTGGAAGGCTGCACGAATATCATCCCAGTTTGTTCCGAAGTAGCCAAAAGTACCTGCTTCATTCATTTCGTTAATCCATTGAAAGGCACGAAGACCCTCTTCTCCATTAAAAATTGCTTCTGTTGCCACATCAGATCGACCATTATCATTGTTCACATAATCTGCACCTTGTGTCGATAATAATTGCTCAAAAAACCATCCATGTCCTAAAATAGAGAATCCATATCGATCATCAGTAGTCAGCTTTTCTGCCGCTTCTTTAATTTCGGAAAAAGTCGTTGGGGGATTTTCTGGATCTAATCCAACTTCTTCAAAGGCATCTTTATTATAAAGAAGTGCCGGTGTAGATGAGTTAAATGGCATGGAATACAAATCACCATCTACAGTATAATAACTTAAAATATTTCCTTCTAACTGGGACACATCATAATTATCCTTATCAATCCAATCTTGAACTGGAGTAATATAACCAGAATCAATCATATATTTTGTACCCACTTCAAATACTTGGACAAGTCCTGGAGAATCACTGGTTCCACCAACACTACGAAACTTTGTTAACAGTTCTTCATAAGATCCTTGATATTCAGACACAATTTCCACGTTATCCTGAGAGGAGTTATATTGATCTACTAAGGCATCAAGTGCTTCCCCAAGTCCTCCACCCATTCCGTGCCAAAACTCTACAGAGATTTTTTCCCCAGGAGCAACGTCTGTTTCTTCTCCAGCATCGGAAGAATCATCATTTGAATTATCACTGTTATTTTCTTCTTGATTTTGGTCTTCCCCCGCCTCAGCAGAATCAGTCTCCTCTGCGGAACATGCTGCAAACACTCCTGCAAACATCACAACGATTAACAACAAAGATAATTTTTTTAACATGAATTCTCTCTCCTTTTTATTTAAGTGCCCCTTGTGTAAGGCCCTTTTGAAGCTGCTTTTGACCTACAAACAATAAGATTAAAGTTGGAAGGATAACGATCACAACACCTGCCATTACCACACCCCATTCTGTAGATACTTCCACTGTCTGCAATTGCTTCAAACCGATTTGTACGGTTCGCTTCATGTCATTTGTTGTCACTAGCAGTGGCCATAAATACATGTTCCATGTGGTTAAAAATCCGTAAATACCAAGAGTCACCAAACTAGTTTTTGCATAAGGAATGACGACCTTGTAAAAAAATTGAAATCGGGATAACCCCTCTATTTGTGAAGCCTCATAGAGTTCATGAGGAATTGTTTTAAAATGCTGTCTAAGGAGGAATGTTCCGAATGCTAATGCGAAAAAAGGAACCGTCATACTCAAGTAAGAATTCATCCACCCCAAACTTTGAATCGTTAAAAAGTTTGGAATCATTGCCGCTTCCCAAGGAATCATTAAAGTGGAGATAAATATCAGGAATACAACGGTCCGCCCTTTAAACGGAATAAAAGCAAACACAAATGCAGATAAAGAACAAACGACTAGTTGTCCAAGCATCACAATGCTCGATACGATAAAACTATTTTTTAAATAATGCATTAATGGAACAGTTCCAAACACCCTTTCGTAATTATCAAACTCAAAGGTGGATGGAAACACTGCCCTACTCAGCACCTCAGCCCCGTTCATAAAGCTCACAAAAAAAGCGAACAAAATCGGGAAAAAGATAAGGATAGCGGACAATGCGAGCAACAAATAGAAAATAATTGGCCGGATTCTTTTTCTCACTGATAATGCACCTTCCTTTCCCCAAATTTAAATTGTAGGAATGTCAGGACGAATACGATAAGAAATAAAATGACTGCCTGGGCACTAGCTGTTCCAAATTGATAGTTTATAAATGCATCTTGATAAATAGAATAAACAATGAGGTTCGTGGACTCTGCCGGGCCACCTCGGGTTAAAATATCTACCTGACCAAAGGATTGAAACGAGTTAATAAAAGTAATGGTGATAATGAAAAATAAGGTTGGTGATAGCATAGGAACAGTAATACGTCGTAATTGATAAAAATAACCTGCCCCGTCAATATTGGCACTTTCATAGAGATGTGTATCTATATTTTGAAGTCCACCTAATATAATGAGAAACGAGAATCCAAGATTCATCCAAATGGTTGTGATGGCAATGGAAATCAGCGCCCATGTGGGGTCAAGTAGCCACCCTACCGCTGGAATTCCAAACAGCCCAAGAAAATTATTAATGATCCCAACCGTCGGATGAAATAAAAACAGCCAAATCACAGCAGATGCTGCAACGGACATCCCCATCGTTGAAGAAAAGATTGTCCGAAAAAATCCAATACCTCGGAGTTTTTCATTGGCAATCAACGCTAAAAATAAGCCAATGATAACACTTGTTGGTACGGTATATAACACGAAGAGACTTGTTGAAACCATACTCTTTTGGAATCTGGCCGATTGGAGCAAATAAAGGTAGTTTTCAAGACCAACAAATACCGCTGCTGCTCCTCTGGCATCCGTCAAGAAAAAACTTAAGTAGACTGTTTTAAACATGGGGTAAAAGAGAAAAACGGAAAATAGGATAATGGATGGCAGGAGATAAAGAATTGCCAACCGAATATTAGTGGTTTTTCTCCATACATTCTGATGGCTAATTACCTGTTTTTCTGCGATAATCTCCCGAACCCGTTCTGCTTCCAGTGTTGCTTCCTGCTGACCTTGAGCTTTCACCTCAACGAGATTCACCGGCGAGAACCTCCTTCAAAACATTCTCATTCCATACGGGTGAGAAGAGTGTTTCCTCTGTTTTTCCATCAAATAGATAAAGCTGTTCTTTAGGAAATGAA
Organism: Evansella tamaricis; assembly: GCF_019042215.1. Classification (GTDB taxonomy): domain Bacteria; phylum Bacillota; class Bacilli; order Bacillales; family Salisediminibacteriaceae; genus Evansella; species Evansella tamaricis. Next base: position 28,069 of record NZ_JAHQCS010000107.1, read on the forward strand.
ATCTCCGTCCGTTTATTAATATCCAAAGGCCACTGTCCAAGCCACTTTGCCTTCCAAATATCATCTCCCACATTAAATGCCAGTAATGTCTCATTTCCAAGGACCTCAATGTTAGATAGGGATACGTTGAGGTGAGCATCTCGATTGGAACCCTTTCCATATGCCATTTGTTCTGGTCGTACACCTATGTAAACAATGTCACTTTTAAGAGAAAACAGTTGTTCCTCCGTTAATGTAATGACTATTTCATTTTTTAGAATTAGTTGTTTGTTTAAACGATCTACCTCTGCTTTGGCAATATTCATCGGCGGCGCCCCAATAAACGTAGCCACAAATAAATTTTTCGGTTTATTATAAATTTCCAGTGGTGTGCCAACCTGCTGCACCTTCCCATCTTTCATTACCATGATTCTGTCTCCCATCGTCATGGCTTCCACTTGGTCATGTGTCACATAAATCATCGTGATTCCCAATTTCCTTTGCAGTTGGCGGATCTCTGTACGCATCTGCCCTCTTAATTTAGCATCAAGATTGGAAAGGGGTTCATCCATCAGACAAATCGGTGCTTCGCTAACAACCGCTCTTGCCAAAGCCACCCTTTGCCGTTGGCCCCCTGATAACTCCCGCGGTTTCCGTTTCAAATAATCTGTTAATCCTAATAAGGCTGCAGCCTCTTCACACCTTTGCCTTTGAACTGTTTTTTTAATTTTGCGAACTTTCAAACCAAATAAAATATTCTCTTCCACATTCAAATGGGGATACAGGGCATAGTTTTGGAAAACCATAGACAAATTCCTTTGACTAGGTAGTAAATGATTGGCTAATTGATGATCAATGTATAGTTTTCCTGCACTGATTTTTTCCAAACCTGCAATCATTCGCAGCATGGTACTCTTCCCACAACCAGATGGACCAACCAGGATAAAAAACTCTCCCTGTTCAATGGACACTGTAACGTCCTCAACAGCAAAGGAACTTTGGTCGTAACTCTTGCTAAGATGCTGTAGTTCAATATGGTTCATTCGATCCCCTCCATAGTTAAAAAAGTGAGATATAATTTCTCTAAAGTGACGGTGATTTTCTCTGTAGAGGATTTCTATGTTGATAATCATGTGGATTATTTCTACTCCATGACTAACAATAGCAATAAACTATTAATCCCATATAAAGCTCTTTTTAATCTCTGTAAATGTGAGTTAAAGGAATATGAAGTGTATGACTGAAATGATATATTCTTGACAAGGATAATCCAAGAACCGTGGGAATGAACACTCTCAAACAACACAAAGAGGTGCCGCACCTAAGCAGCACCTCTCCGAAAAATGATTAAGCTTATTATAATGACTAACTTTTAATCCCTTTATAAGTAAAGGATCTCCAAACTCTTTCTGCCGGTCCGAATCGGTACTTGCTCAACCATAGCTTACTAAGGAAAATCTGAATGACAAAGATACCAACGGTTATCAATATACCTGCAGCGGGGTTAACATTCCCATAAAAGCCTAATCCGTATCCGTTAAAAATTAATATACTCAGGAACGTCTGTAATAAATAATTCGTTAACGCCATTTGGCCAACAGGGGCTAAAACATGTAATCTCGCTAGCCATTCTTTTTGTTGACACAATAATGTTATGGATGAGATGTAGAAGAAACTGATAATAAGACCGGATACTAATCCTATTACTTCCACAACCGCACCATGGAAATATGCAGGAACAACAAAGATTTCGGCCAATAAAATCACGTGAAGGGCAGTCAAGATAAATCCATAAACAAAACTTTTTTTCCATATGCCGCGGATCCACGGTAAAAACGCTTGAATATCCGTGAGGACACCTTTTTTCCCCACATATAAACCAAATAAAAAGATAGATAATACCATCGGCACCGTGAATAATAGATTCATCATAATAAGAGGTACTTCTTCTGCCATACGGAACGATAGAATCTCCATAAAACTGCCGTGTTGGTAAACATCAATTGCAGTATTCACCAACTCCACATAATACCCGCTGATCGTTCCTTCTGGATCAAAAACATTTTCGACAACATCGTTTAAGTACGTCATAAATCCTAAAATAATTAACACACTGCTAAAGAGACCAATGGCCCATTTACGGATTGATTCCACCGTTTTTTTCCGGAAAAGGAGTAAAAAGAATCCGGCAATGGCATATGGAAGGAGAATATCACCACTCCAAAAGATAACCCCATGGATTAGTCCCACAACAAAAAGGAAAAGGAGTCTCCTAGAGTATACTCTTGGGACGGATAAACCTTTTGCTGCCACACGGTCCATGAAAAGAAAAAATCCAAGTCCGAACAAAAAGGAAAAAGTGGTGAAAAACTTCCCTGTGGCAAAAATCGTGATAAACCAGGATGCTATTTGGCTGAGGGGGTCATCGAATAACGTTACATCCCCAGCTGTCATAAAAATTTCCGGTGAAGTGAAAAGACCCATATTCACTAAAAATATTCCAAGTAAAGCAAAGCCGCGGATGACATCTAATGTTATAATCCGGTCCGCTCTGTCTACCGGCTGCAGCCGTTCGTCCATCTAAACACGTCCCTTCGTTTTCAAAAGTTGGAATACTTATAATACATACGATAATGAGCCCAACTGGTTTCATAAACAACGTTACATAAACCATCTCTCTGAGAGTTGCTATCTTCTGTATAGTATTCTTTGTAGCTCAGATTTGATTGAAGTCTTCTATCCGAGCGCCTTTGAAAAATAGAATTTTATAATAGTAGAATTAGAACACTTTCCCATCATAGTACAGTAAATATATACCAGTCTACTCTTTTTTTTGCCTTTTACGATGGACGGAGCATTATAACGGAAAAGTACTATATCTTTCCTGCAAATAAGATTTCAGTGGACCTGGGGACAATGATTCCACAGCGAGATCCCAATAGGCACCAATAAACCGTTCTTTTTCCCTATCGGAAAGAACAACGTTTTTCCAGACATCGTGCAATGGGAGGCCAGCATACTTTTGTAACCCTGGAGAAAAACGGAGATGTTTTTCCTGCAGAATATTGTGATCATCGTTTTTCGAATGACTTAAGTGGATGATCTTATAATCTTCCACCGTTATTGATTCTGTTAATGGAAGGGGGTTCCCCTTCATCATTCTTGCAAGCAACGTCATTCGCATGAGTTGATAAAACGGTTCATATCCTAAATCAGCCACACCTAAACGTCCTGTATCACTTAGCTGAAACGGGAGATCCTTCTCCATTCTTAGTTTAGCAAGTATATCGGAATATCTCCTTAACCTTTCAATCCCTGAAGCTCCACTGAATTTACGCAGAACAGCACCGCTATTGTATTTTTCAGTATACTTCCATTCAATAAGCAACTGCGTTACTTTTCCATCTATTACGGTTAATATATAGGCATCCACACTCGTCCTGTTTTGTCCCCTCTTCCCTTTCCCTTCATGGATAGGGGATTCTTTCGGTCCGATCCATTCAAACACAACATTTCCTTCATCTTCATAAACTTCACCTTCCATATTAACGCCTGTTGGAAAAGGGATTATCTCTGTTGCATTCACCCCAACCGCCCTGAGAAATTGGAGGAGTTCCTTTTCGTTTCCAGATAACCCTAGACTTCCTAATACATTTAAACATGCCGCTGCGCTACTTCTCACGTGATCTATTTCTTTATGTAAGTTTACTTTGTTATCTATCTGTTGTAACACTTTCTCATCAAAAAATTGTTCACCCTGCCATACCATCACAATTGCCTCCTTTTTACCTTCCTAGGTTATTTAAAATGTCGTCCCATTCCTTCTTCCCTCCGTTTGAAAAAAGCTATTGTGTCTGCCAAAAAAAATAGTTAATCTAGAAGATCCAGGAGTGACTCGTCATATAACTCCCCTGAATCCAGTAGATCCAATATATCCATAATTACCTTTCTCCAAAGGGTTAAAGGGGCCTCGTCATAGTTATTGTTACTCATTAAGTCGTGATGAATCAGAACACACGATTGGTTGAAGTCCCCTTCCGATTGTAGAAGTAAGGAATCGATAAAATACCTCAAGGAATGCCATTTTACCCCAGCCGTTTTGCGGAACCCAAGTTGTTCCAACGTTTGATCATGAGGTACATCTTGAAAGACACGGTGGAGTTTCTTAACTTTCTCTATTGGAAAAATTACGGTTGCTGTTTCATACGTCAGTTTATCCCAACGAACTACAGAAACAGATTCTTCCGGAAAAAGGTGATGGTAGTTATCCAAAATGCTCATAATAAATTCCTCTCCTTCACAAAATGGAATCTTTATAACTGTGTTGATCTAACGATCTTGATGAGGATGTTTTGAAATACATTCAGACAATCTTAAGCACCAATGTCTCTTAAAGTACTAGATTTTTCCCTATTAAACGTTGAATTTTTTCAATATATTGTTGTTTACACTCCTCCGCTTCTGTAAAATATGCCAGACGTTGAGTGAGTTGCTTTTGAGATGCTGTCCGAAAAATAACCGTATCTGTGACCCTAAGGTTTTCCACTTCTCTTTTCTCTAGCATGTAATGGGCATCTGCCGTTCGGTATATCCGTATGACCATTTCCTTTCCTTCCCGTCCAGTTGTTGGATAAAACAACGTGGAATCTAGTAATCTTCCTTCAAATACATATTCTTCATCACGACTGTTAGTCAATTTATATTCCATTATCCCTTCACACTCCTTGGTGGTAGCTTCAAGTTTTCCACTTGTGAAATAGTACACATATGTAAATTATACTAAATATTACAGTACTAACATCCTTTTTTTAGATATTAAAGAAAAAAGGCCTATATAAATGTGAGGGCACTGAAATGGATAAATCAACTTTTTCTCTGCCTTTTATTTGTATGGCAATAACTTCACTCATCACTTGACTGATAGGAAAATCCGCCCTTATCCGTTTAAAGATTGTGACAGCTACGCTCATTGATTCGAGTGACTGGCATAGTGGAAAAACATCACCTTTTCAGTCCCTCATCAATGTAATGGTATTTGAAAAATACAAAAAAAATCCAAGAACCTTATCGATTCTCGGTTATAATATAACAATATTTTTGATAGTATCAATATATAGTCGTGCATTAATCCTTTAATACTAACTCATACAACATCTCTAAAAAATCATTAACATCCTCTGGAAGTTCTTCCGGTAAAATCACTTCTGTATTCACAGGAATTCCACCTCTCATAAGATCTATCTAGTAAACTAGTATGCTCCATTGGGAATCTATTTATACCATTTCTCCAATAAATAAAATAAAAGGTTTGTCATTTTACAAGTCAGAATAAATGTTTACTATTAATTGATGTTCGTTCTATCTCTTTAGAAACATTGAATTGGCTGGAAGCATGGGAAAGTACACTCTCCCTTCCCCATGCTTCCTCAGTGACGAAAATAGTTAAAATATAATAAATTCATTCAATCTTCCTTTTATCTTAGCCAATAATTGCTTGGATTCTATATCCTGCTCACCGTCTATAGCCTGAATAGATGAGATAATGTGGTATCTCGTGACACTGACATGTTCTACAGGACCAAAGAATTCTAAAATCCACCGTTTACGTTCAAATTGTTCCCGTAACTCAATGACTTCCGTCCGTGCTGTATCCCAATCCTCTGATTCAACCGCTGCAGCTACTTTATCCACTTGTCTAGAAAGGGGATTGTCCATTGTTTCAAGTATCGTATGAGTCCAGCTTAATACCGCCACTATTAAAATCGTCAACATTGTTTTTGAAAACTTACTTGATAAAACCTTCAAACAAATTCCCCCTTTGTTTATTTTTTCTATTTTGTCCAATAATAAGGTTAATATTTTTAATGGAGGTTTCCATTTCATGATTGATTCCGTTTTTGTTCTCAAAGCATTGCTTAGTTTCTTCTTCCTGTTTATATTAACGAGACTGATGGGGAAAAAGCAGTTGTCACAACTGACCTATTTCGATTACATCGTCGGCATTACAATTGGAAACTTCACTGCAAGTATTGTTGTTGAACCGGAAATTCGCCCCGTGAATGCCTTCGTGGCTGCTGCAGTATGGGGCGTTCTTCCTGTCCTTCAAAGTATATTAAGCAGGAAAAATTTATTTTTTCGCAGAGTATTTGAAAGCAGACCGACAGTGATCATTGAAAATGGAAAAGTCCGGGAAGAGGCACTTCTGAAGGAAAACATGACCATTCATAACATTATGCTTCTGTTGAGAAAGGGAGGAAATTTTAAGCTTGGGGATATTCAATTAGCTGTTCTGGAGACTACCGGGGATCTAAGTGCGATGAAGAAGAAGAGTGCAAGTAATGCAACTGTCAACGATCTCCATTCCAAACCGGAAAAAGAACCTCGCATTTTAGTTATAGAAGGGGATATTTTAGAAGAGACATTAAACGAACTGAATCTTTCGACCAATTGGCTGATGGAAGAACTAGAAAAAAAGGGTGTAACCAATTTAAAAGAAGTTCTTATCGCCCAACTTCAGTCAGATGGTAGTCTTTATGTAGATAAATGGTCCGGTATTATTGAGGACGTATTATAGCACTCTGTCCTCAGTTAAATTTTAATTGATCTAAGAACCCAAAAAAATAGAGCAAGCGCATAACAAATGTATGCGACTGCTCTTTTATCGTTTCAATAGAATTTCAAAACCGATTCTCCATTTGGTGAGTAAGTATATTATTCAAATTCCACACCATGTTCATCTGCTAAATGTCCAAATTCACTAACATAGTTTCGCATTAATGCCCTTGCCTCTGCAAGCATTTGATTGGATTCCCCGATCATGTCATAACTCCCGTATTCAATTGCCGATAGTATTTTTAAAAAGGCATTATACTGAAGATTGGAACCTTCAATATATATTTCATGAATATCCCGTACTTCCCTTGTGGCTGGTGTGATTTCCTCTAACCTGTCTATAAAATCCAAATACAAAGGAATTACTACGTCTTCTATATGGATGTAAGTTGTCCAATCATCTACAGAATTCACACCAGTAACACTCTCAAACTCATATACAATTTGCTCTTCTAGAGTGATTAACGGCTCCAGCTCATCCATGTAAGTCAAAATATCCTCTTGAACTGGATCCTCCCCACACGCCGGCAGAACAGCTGCCAAACATAGACAGATTACCCCAAACAAAACCCTCCCTAGTTTCATTCCCCTACTCCCTTCCCTTTTAATCCCTGTCACCTTATCCAATACGGTTTACTCAACTCATTCTCGGACCTTTTTTCTCTGTCGGTCCAACTAATGTAAAACGTTATTGGCGATGACAACATTTATATCTATTCAGGAAGGAAGTAGTACTATGTATGGAAACAACATCTAAGCTTGAAACAATTTTCACTTTTTTTGATTATGGGCTTCGCTCACCTTTATGCTTCATAAATCTCGATGGGAAGTCCGTCTGGATCAGGGAAAAATGTAAACTTTTTTTGCGTAGAAGGGTCTATCCGGACTTCCTCGACAGGAACTCCTTCGCCTATCAAATGCTCAACCGTTTCCTCGACACTATCCACTTCGAAAGCTAAATGACGTAGTCCTGCAGCCTCGGGAAAACTCGGTCGCTTTGGGGGATTTGGAAAGGAAAACAATTCGATTTGGTACATCCCGTTCACCGTCAAATCTAACTTATAAGATCCACGTTCTTCGCGATACACCTCATTGACCGGTTTCAACCCGAGGATACGAACATAAAAGTCTTTTGAGCGTTCGTAATCAGAACAGATTACTGCCACATGGTGAATCTTTTTTATTCTCAAAGGATGACACCTCTACTTTTCATCTAATAACTTCTCTTGGTCGAGCCTTCAGACAATCTCTAGTAAGGAATCTTTTGTGATAGAATAAATAATTGGTTCCTTTGCTCCTCAATAGACCTGGAATCCAACTGCTGTAATGTGTCCTCCCACGGTTCGAAGAAGTCCCTCATTTCCACGGGTAGCTCTTCTTCCATAAACTGCTCAAAGTTTTTCAAAAAAAGTTTGAGTTCCTTGCTGGCATCTTTGGAAAACTTCGCACCACCCTCTAATAAAACGGAAACTTTCTCACATTGAATTCCCAAGCCAATCGCCCGAATGGTATATCTTTCTTGCCTTGTATGACAGATCTTTATAGCCTCATCGTATTTAGCAATGGATGCTTTCAGGCTATTCGTTTTCCCTAAATAATACGCATGTTTCCACAGGATGATTTGATATGGATGTTCACTTACTGCTTCCCCATTCGGAAACAAGATATCATCCATCTCATTCTTTATCCATTCTCCATACATTTTTTCTGCCAACGAAAACTCGTCACAATCCACTGCTGCTGCCATTGCCCGCGAATAATGCATTGCTCCAAAAATGATACTAATATAATGGGATCCCTTTATGGCCTGTAAGAGTTCCCCTAACTGTTGTCCATTATCATACTCCACCTGAAATGCTTTCCCTAACCAGGCCAGTGCCCCGTGCAGATTCTTCGCTTCACACTCCAGTTGGGAACGGTACTGATACTGACGGCTCAGATCCCCAGGACGGGAAAACTCTTGTATGGCATTATCTGAATCAATGACTGCCTGTTCCAATTGCTCTTTATTATATCGGACTTGAAAACACCTCGCTTGAAGTCTCGTCCCCAAAACTTTCCCTTTAATATTAGACTTTATATTCTCGGTGATTAAGGAAAGATCTTCCAACATACTCATGGAAAGGAGATCAAAAGACGTGTCGATAAATCGCTGAACTTGATTCATTTTCGTAATTGCACCGTTAAAATTAAACGTATTCATATGATGAACCCCTTCTAAAACAAGGAAATTCAAGACATCATCGATCGTTTCCCATCTTCCAGCCAACTGGTCCATGGCTGACCGGCACACTCCCATTTGCTCTTCTGCTAAGATGACATTTCCACTGTGATTAGCCGTTTTCAGCAAGTTTAAGTGGGTCCTAAACAAAAACTGGTCCCCTTGGATACGATATCTGCGGAGAGACGCTGCCACTTCCTGTTTCAAAACATCGAGCATATATCTCGCCCTGACAAAGTCTCTTTCAATGGATACAAGGGACTCTAGATTGTTTTCCACTATTAGCAACTGGGTTGGCTGTACAAAATCCGGAAGGGAGGAAAGTTTCTTTGTTATCAAGTCGAGATAGTGGTCAAAGTCGATTTCTTTCTTTTCTCCATGCCTGATTACATTCTCTTTACTCCCTGTCTCGTAAAAATGATTCTCTGTTTTGGCTTCCAGCCATTCAAATAACGCATCACCAATTGCTCCACTTGCAAGTGACCGGCGGATAGCAGATTCGGTGGCATGTTCAAACACAGAGAAAATATTGGCTGGTTGATAATAGGATATTAGTTCTTGTCTTGTCTTATCTGTAAATTTCCTGCTGTTTTGAACAAACCAAGAGTGACAGATAACATCTGCTATCATAAGCCGTGGATTCGTTTTAGCGGAGTCAAGTTTAAATGACCAATTCCACGATTCGGTATTGGAGAGATTTCTCCGCGCCATTCCAATCGCTATTTTTTCTTCTAACCGTTGCTTATAGTCTTGATCCTTCAGGAGGATGGTAATCTTTCGTTCCTCTTTCCCATCCACCTTAATTCGATTGGCAGCGAGGATAGCAAGCTCCACTTCATCAAACTCTGCTGCCAATGCTTGGAGCAGTTGAATAATTCCCTCCGCAAGAATATTTAAATAGGTCATGTCACTGCTGACAATATCTACCCTCTCAGGATTTTCAAAAACGATGGGCTCTGCCCCGTATTGTTGAATTTCTTTAATGAGCTTTACAGCCATTTCACCATATTTTTCCCCGTGAATTTCCGCTCCGTGTATGTACCTTTCATTAATATTGTAAGTTTGTCTCGCTTGCTCCACTAACAAAGAAGGCCATGTATCGTTTATGGTTGCTTGTTTAACCAATATTCCCCCAACCATAGATGGTGTTCCCTTTTTTTCACTTTCCTTTATAAAATCACCACTTTCGTCTAACCATAACTCAAATTTACCTGATGTCATGAATTCATCCCCCTGCATGCCATGAAATTATAGTATCCAACATCCACTCATAGATGGATGGCTTTGATTTTTTTCAAATAAGCAAATGTCAGAATAATACTCATTTCGACAACGACTGTGGGATATCCTTTCGGAAACAAATGGAATCCTTTTCCGCTTTCGCGGCGGCAAGTAAAGCCAGTAACTTGGCGCCAATAGTAAAACTTTTTTATCGATACAAAAATCCCCTTCCCAAATTTAATTGGGAAAGGGATTTTATGGCGGATTGCCGGAATTTTCATCTCGCAAATCCGAAAGTTAACTTAATTAATTTAGTTATTTGTTTATTTGTTTGTTAAAAACTTTTTAGAAACTTCATCTAAATATTCCATCACATCGTATTTTAAATCTTCCCGTTGGAGTGCAAAGTCAACAGTCGCCTTCACAAAGCCTAATTTATCCCCAACATCGTATCGTTCCCCTGCGAATTCATATGCCAGAACGATTTGCTCCTCGTTTAACTTTTTGATAGCATCGGTCAATTGAATTTCATTTCCCGCTCCCGGTGGCAGTTCGTCAAGAATACGGAAGATTTCTGGCCGTAAAACATAGCGGCCCATAATCGCATAATTTGATGGGGCCTCTTCCATTTTTGGCTTTTCCACTAAATCCTGAACGTGAATAACTCCAGGTTCAATCTCGGTAGTTTTTGGAGCAACAATTCCGTATTTAGATACATCCTCATCCGCTACAGGCTGCACCCCAACTACAGAAGAATTATATCTTTCAAACACATCAATTAACTGCTTTAAACATGGTTTTTCAGACTGAACGATATCGTCACCCAACAATACTGCGAACGGTTCATCACCAACAAAGTGACTAGCACAGGCAATGGCGTGTCCTAACCCTTTCGCTTCCTTCTGACGAATATAGTGAATATTGGCCATATTGGAAATAGCCTGAACCTCTTTTAATAATGCCATTTTTTGTTTCTTTAACAATGTTTCTTCCAACTCATACGATTTATCAAAGTGATCCTCTATCGCCCTTTTACTTCGGCCACTAATAATAATAATATCTTCAATCCCAGACGCGATGGCCTCTTCCACAATGTATTGAATCGTCGGCTTGTCCACGATAGGGAGCATTTCCTTTGGCTGTGCTTTTGTTGCAGGTAAAAACCTAGTGCCGAGACCAGCAGCGGGAATTATCGCTTTACGTACCTTCATTACTATCACTCCTGTATTTAAACTAACGTCATTATACCATATTAGAAAAGGAAGAATTAGTAACTTGAATAATTTTACAATCATTACAAAAATAAAATATTTGGTTCGGGAGGTGCCTGTCACTTGTCGAATTCGACAAGTGACAGGCACCTTACCTATTCTCCCACTAGGTAGAATGGGTTTGCGATGATTGTTCTTCCGTCATTGTTTTCAATATCAAAGCGCCACCATGTTCCAAGGGGGCCTTCCTTCGCCTCACCACGGTCTGCCAACCAGGTAAAGTGGAATTGGTCTGAGGTGATTTCCACTTCTTGGACACTGACTCCATTCTGGATGAGGTGCAATGTTTGTCCGGAACCGTTAGCTATCTTCACAGTCGCTTCTACTTGATTAGAAAGAAACGTGTCACCGAATGTTCCCATTGCAGCAACTTCCGTTTTCCCCGTGCCGGTCTCGATCCGGTCTCCTGTCACTTCTAGTTCAACGGTGGGGCTTTCGTGAACGCCTAATGTCCGGATATATGCTTTGCCGTCTTTAATACCACGGGTCACGGCGGCTCTAGAGAGTTCGGTGGCATATACTGCAACAGCAGGTTCGCCGTGGGGAGCGTATCCTCCATAAGGGCTGCTTCCGCGACCGGACAGTTTATCGTCGGAGCCACCAACGGCGGTGATCCGATAGCCTTGGTTTAATAGTTCTTCCCACATCTCGATGGCACTGGTCACAAATGGGTTTCCAAGGCTCAGGTGGTCTGATGGATGAAAGATCGCTGGTCCGGTTACTACTTCGATCGTATCCACTTGTGCCCAATCAATATCATCTTCTAGGGTAAAGCCGCATCCACGGCAAAAATTGTTAAATACACTTCCTGCGAAGGTGGTTGGATGATTTACTTGAAACAGGACATCCCTTGCCTTAGTTTCTCGCTGAATGTCTCCAAGGGTAACATTGTTAAATCCATGACGGTATTCGATATAGTCCCACGTTTCTCCGAGGGCGTTGGCATGTCCGTAATAGGTGATGATTTCTCGCCCTGGCCAAATGAGAAGATCCGGGTTTGCCTGTTGTACTGGCCCCAGTTCTCCCCAATGGGAGGAGGACACGTAGTCTGTCATGAACAAAATATCAAGGCCCTGTTCTCTGGCAAATTCCACAAAACCTTCATACTCTAGAGCATCGGGATGGCTGTGATAGCTATGCATATGGAAGTCCCCGTGATACCAGCCTGGTTCAGAATTGGCTATATGTGTCGGATCAACGGCTTCTGCTTGGAACGGCTCCCCCACTTCAGGATTAGAGCAGGTGATGGACAGTTCCCACCAGCCGCCAGTTGGGGCAACGGCAGCATATCCCAGTTCCACATGCCATGTTCCAGGCTCAATGACGCCAGGAAGATATCCCCGTTCTGCTTCGTCCTGTTGTACAAAAACAGTACGCATCCGTGAACCTGACCATCCCCGAAATCCCTCTGATGTGTCGTATCCGTTTTGATCCCATAATCCTAAATCAACAGTGGTATTCGTAAACGGTGTACCTGGAATAAATCCTTCATTACCATAATCATACGTCACTTCGATTCGGGTGGTTTCGGGGGCAACTTCAAACGGGAGCACTTCGTACGTTTTCTCCACGTCTTTACTTAACGTGCCATGATATTCAATCGTATCTCCACCTGGAGTGCAAAGGAGGCTGGCTTCCGGTTGATATGTCGTTGCTGTGGGAGATATCAGGGCGTAACCAATGATTCCGATTAGGGCTAAAACGATGAAGTAATTTCGTAGGACGCCCCATCTTCCCTTCTTATATGGGTGTTTTCCCATTGATTTCGACACTGGACTGTAAGCGGGAAATGCGTTTCGTTTTCGGGGCATTATTTTGCCTAGCAATTGGTCACTTCTGAATCTAGTCACAGGTGGAACCTCCTAAATCATTTCGTCTTGAAAAAATTAGTGCTGCATTTGGGAATTGGTATGAATCATTTCCTAACATTTAGTTCCATTTTAAACTATTATTCTACAAACTTCTTCCCTATCCTCTAAAAATAATGATGGATAATAGTGGTGTGTTAGATGCAGTTACAAAGTTTTAGAAACTATCAGCGGTAAAGGTGGTGGTATTTCTTTTCAGATAATCAAGATAATCGCATTTGTGTTTAATCAATCCATTACTGAACTCTCTCCTACTTCTCCTATTCTGTACCGCTTTAGAGTCGTTCTTTTTGGTGAAACGACCTGTGGCATATGTTACCATGGAAGGAGGGCTAATGGCCTTATTTTGAAAAACAATGTTTTTGGCAGTGGGTAACATTATATTGTTTTTCATCCATAAATACCAAAAGAAACGGGGAGAGAATAATATGTCTAGAAAATCTACAGTGATGAAACGATGTCAAAAATGCGGTCAAGAGAAAAGTCTGTCTGATTTCCATAGAAATCGAACCAAATCCGATGGTCATAATGGAATTTGTTCTTCCTGCCAAGCAGAAGTGAACCGAAAATAGTTTAGTCTAAAAGTTGGAGCTTAGGAGTTTAATAGATTGGGAAATAGATAAATTTACAAGTAGGAATTTTTCATAATTAGTTATTTAAAGGAGTGGGTCGATGGGTTTTTGGGGAGGGGTTTTTAAAGCCGTAGCGAAAGGTAGAGATCAAATAATAGAAAGAGGGCGAGAGCAACAGTCTCGGATAAACCGCTATTCATTGGAAGCCGAATCTATGGATAATCAGTCCCTCATTGCAATTGCAAAAGGGGAGACAAGTGCTAGCCCCGAAAAAAAAGCTGCCTGTACGATGGAACTAAAACGGAGAAAAGATCAAATGGTTCAAGAGAAAGAAAGGAAAGCGGCAGAGAAAGAAGAATTTTTCCAAAAGTTAGATAAAGCACAGGAAGAACTGGAAGAATATAAAAACAGAAAAAAATAATGAGACTTGGACTTATAGAGGTTATCTCCTTAGTAATTAACTGAGTTACTAAGGAAGGTAACCTCATTTGATTTACATTCATTTGCCATTTAAGCTATAACTAAGGACTAATTTTTCCAACTTAACTTCTTTGTTTGATTTCAGTTGCATATCCCATTTTTAGATAGTGTATGATGATGAATATTATTCCCCAGGAAATGACATGATTTTTCCCCAAAACCAAAAGATCATAAAACAAAAAAATGGTACAATGTCCATAATACTATTTTAAAATCTTGAACGTCGTAGGAGGAGCTCTTGTCAAATGAAGTTTTTGATTCGCACCCTAGTCCCCATCGCTACGGGATTTACCCTATATCTTATTTATCCTTCTTGGCCCCTTTCTATTCTTACCAGTTTAATCGTTGGCGTAGTTATGTATGTTTACGTGAAAATGAAAGACCATCGTGCCATTATGGAAGACGAAATAAACGAAAAGTGATGAAAATAACGCAATGATAGGAAAGGTGGCTGCAATCACCTATGGATCCCATTCCATGCTGGGAAAGAAAATTACTGGTTTCCTAGAATCTCAGTTATTTGCTCTAACGCCTTTTTCATGAACTCTTCTCCTGAAATGTCCCCATTTCCTCCACCTTGAATTTGTGTTTCCTTTCCCCCACCTTTTCCATTAATAAGGGATAGGAGTTTTGGTGCCAACTTCTTTAAATTCAACTCTGTTTTTTTATCACGTGTACAAAAGAATTGAATCTGCTTATCTTCTGTCTCGTTTACCAAGAGTATCACCATTCGGTCTCCACGTTGCAGCATTATTTTAGCCATTTTCTGCAGTTCTTTGATTGGTCGATTGTGAAAAGTATGGTTGATGACTTGAAACGGCAATTCTATTAATTTCGTATTCGTTTCCAGTGACGTAATAGAAGTCGCTTCTTTTGGATTAACATTGTAGTTTGTTTTATTCATTAAAAGTTCCCTTGCTTCATACTCCAATAAAGACTCTACTTTTTCTTCTATATTCTTAATCAATTCCTTCTCTTTCCCCAACAGCCGTTCCACCGAAATATGTAATTCCTCTTCAGGCGTATTGAGAAGATCCGTCAAACGTTGCAATACCTGATGTTTACGTCCCAATACTTTTCGAACCCTGTCTCCACATACAAATTGAATTCGAATATTTCCCCTCATCCGTTCCCAACTAAGGACCTTTATTGTACTCACTTCCCCTGTGGAGTTAGGATGCGTTCCGCCGCAACCATTATAATCAAACTGGGGTATTATCACGAGACGGATGTTATCTGAGACTTTTGGTTTTTTCCTTAATGGGTAATTTGACAATTCATCGGCACTTACCCAAGTGGTCTCTATGGGACGGTTCTCCAAAATGATCTTGTTAGCCAACTCTTCCCCCTTTAATAGGTCTTCTTCCAATAAGGCATCCACTTTCAAGTCAATGGTTGAGATCTCTTCCCCTAAATGGAAACCAACAGTATCCACATCCCATAATTCAACAAATGCAGCAGAAAGAATATGTTGTCCAGTGTGTTGCTGCATATGGTCAAAACGACGTGTCCAATCAACCTGACAAGTAACCTCCTTGTTTTCCTCCATTTCAAGGGGTGATTCAATATAATGACGAATTTCGTCATTCACATTTTCCACTCCAGTAACAAGCCTATTCTGGATAGTACCTCGGTCAGAAGGTTGACCTCCACCGGTTGGATAAAATGCGGTATCTTTTAGTACAACATATCTCCGGTTAGTTTCCAGTTCCTGATCCTGTTTTAAAACGGTCGTGATAAAGTTCTTTATGTAGGGGTCCTTATAATATAGTCTACTCGTCATGGACTATAACCTCACTTCCGATACTAATTTTATTTTCTAGTCTTTTTGTCTTTCGCTTAATGGATACCTAGGTATAACATGCTTATTCATTCAATTAAGGGATTTCCCGTTCTAATCCGTCTTTGATCATCACATTAAAATAGTATCTGAAGAGATAGCCGCCTGCAACTCCATATTTATTTTTCAACATATGGACCATACTAAACTTAGTAAGGCGAAATGTTTGACTGTTCACAAGGTTAGGTGTACAAATGCAATATAACCCTCCTACATAGGAAATACACACAGAAAGGAAGATCACTGTAATGCCAGGATTATTAGATTCATTTGAATATAAGGGATTACATTTGAAAAATCGGGTAGTGATGCCTCCCATGTGTCAATATTCTGTTACCGCTAAAGACGGTAAACCAAATGATTGGCATTTTACCCACTATACAAGCCGTGCCGTTGGGGGGACAGGTTTAATCATCATGGAAATGACAGATGTGGAACCGGATGGCCGAATTTCTGATTATGATCTTGGACTATGGTCTGATGAACAAATTCCAGCTTTTAAACGGATCATTGAATCATGCCAAAGTTACGGAACAAAAGTGGGTATACAAGTAGCACATGCAGGCCGGAAAGCGGAAGATGCACCACAACCTGTATCCTCCACATCACTTGCTTTTTCTGAAAAATATAAAGCGCCGCGGGAATTAACAACAGAAGAAGTACAACAAATGGTTAAAAAGTTTGAATCGGCATTTGAAAGGGCTATAAAAGCTGGTGCAGATACGGTGGAAGTCCATGGTGCCCACGGGTATTTGATTCACCAGTTCCATTCCCCTCTAACAAATCAGCGAAGTGATATTTATGGAGAAGATAAAGCCCGTTTTGGTGTGGAGATTATTGAGGCTGCTAAACGTGTACTTCCAAAATCCATGCCGCTACTAATGAGAATTTCAGCCGTTGAATATGCTGAAGGCGGGTATGACCTTGAGTATTCTCTGAAGCTTGCAAAGCGCTACCGGGATGCAGGTGTCGATATTTTCGATATCTCCTCTGGTGGAGAAAGCAGTTCTGGACCTACCTATAACGGTCCTGGCTACCAGCTGGATTTAGCTTCTGCTGTAAAAAAAGAGTTAGACGTTCCGGTCATTGCCGTTGGACGAATGGAAGATCCAAAGTTGAGTGACGACGCGATCCGGGAGGGGAAAGCTGACATGGCAGCTGTTGGCCGGGGTATGCTACGTAATCCATTCTGGGCAAATGAAGCCTCTCTTGCTTTAGGGGGAAAACCTTTGACACCATCAGCGTTATCAGCTGGTTATAGCATCAACTAATTTTTTCAAAAAAAGAAAAAGGAGAAATAAATATGCCAACAAGTTTACAGGATACTACCACATTACATAATGGTGTGAAAATGCCATGGTTCGGTCTTGGAGTATTTAAGGTGGAGGAAGGCGAAAGTGCGGTAGAAACCGTAAAGACAGCAATAAAAAACGGATACAGAAGTATTGATACAGCGGCCATCTACGGGAACGAGGAAGGTGTAGGCCGTGGAATCCGTGAATCTGGCGTTCCCCGTGAAGAGTTATTTGTCACTTCGAAAGTCTGGAACTCTGACCAGGGCTATGAGAATGCCCTAAAGGCTTTTGATACCACCATGGAAAAACTCGGCTTGGAGTATTTAGATTTATATTTAATACACTGGCCCGGTAAAGACAAATTCAAAGACACTTGGAAAGCGTTGGAGAAACTTTACAAAGATGGCCGTGTCCGAGCTATTGGTGTGAGTAACTTCCAAGTCCATCACTTGCAAGAGTTAATGAAAGATGCGGAAGTCAAACCGATGGTGAACCAAGTGGAATACCATCCTCACCTTGGGCAAAAGGAACTGCTTTCATTTTGTGAAAAAGAAAGTATTCAGCTGGAAGCATGGTCTCCCCTTAAGCAAGGTCAGTTAGTGGATGAACCAACCATCAAAGCGATCGGCGAAAAATATGGAAAAACTCCTGCACAGGTTATTTTACGGTGGGATCTGCAAAATAAAGTGGTTACTATCCCGAAATCGGTGAAGGAACACCGTATGATTGAAAATGCTGATATCTTTGATTTCGAGCTGAGCGCCGAGGATATGCAACAGTTAGATGCATTAAATAAAGATGAACGCGTTGGCCCAGATCCAGATGTATTTGATTATGGGTTTTAAGCTGGCTCCCAGTTCATAAGATACGTGGTTAATTAGTGGAGCAAGTGGTTTTCTGCGACGAGTAATCGCAGGAGCAATGTTTTTATGCGACGAGTAATCGCAGGAGCAATGTCTTTATGCGACGAGTAACCGCAGGAGCAATGTTTTTATGCGACGAGTAACCGCAGGAGCAATGTCTTTATGCGACGAGTAACCGCAGGAGCAGGTGGTTTTATGCGACGAGTAATCGCAGGAGCAGGTGGTTTTATGCGACGAGTAATCGCAGGAGCAAAGGGTTTATACGACGAATAATCGCAGGAGACAAGGGATAAGCCTGAAGTGAAAATCAACATTGAACGAAAAAAGAGAATAGTATTTAAAGTTTTTTTAAAGATAAAACGTAAATCCCCCAAATCTATAATAAGATTTTGGGGGTTATTTGTTGAATACATTATACTTTTCTAGTGTCTAGTCCTTACAACGTTTATCTAACCATCGGGTGATGTCTGAACTCCCTGTTATTATGATGGCTAGTTGGCTGAGACTTGTTCAGCAGATGAAAAACAATGATAACTGGAATAGCGATATATAAAGCAATAAATAGAATTAATAACGTAGAATCCCCAGAAAAAGCAGATTGCATCATCGAACTTTGATAACTTATCCAATTCTTAAAACTGTTATAGAGTTTGATAGTTGGCCAAATATGAAAGGCACTAACAACAACAGGAATCCAAATGGTATGACTAAACTTCTTAAAATGGAGAAAGAAGACAACTGCAAAACCAGAAACACCCATAAATAGCCAAAACTTAACTTGATTTTCCGGCCCTCCATAATCGATGTATCTTTCTAAGACCGCATAGGAAAAAATAATGATCCATGTAAATAAAAGATTTATTAATAAATTTAGAATCCCAATTTTCTTATTATTACTTACTTTCACAATCTTGCCAATTCCCTTATCTATCACTGGCACAACAGCGCTGGATATTTTAGCTACATATTCTTCATTTCCAGTCTGGTTAGATTGTGCAGTTTCAATATTTTGTGGGGGTTCCACGGTTGTCTGGCCTCGGTCTATTGACGTGTGAGTGGAGTCCAAATGCGGTTGGATAACGCTTTGGTTCACATCCAGCTTGACTGTGGTAAATTTATATCCACAATTTATACAAAAATCAGCCTTTTCCCCCCGCTTCAAACCACATGTAGGACAAAAATTCTCTCTGATTACTTTCCTCCTCTATGATACTATTATTCAATTATTTAAGTTAACTAAATAGAACGAACTAATACTATTATACCAGTTAGAAACAAGAAAAGCGCAAGCGCCTATGGTCACGAGCGTAGGGCGGTGGAGCTAGACAATAAGAAAAGCGCAAGCGCCTATGTATCTTCTTCTACCAGTATTTCACAGAAGAATATTCGTCGACACAAATCGTAGCTTATTCATGAAGAATTGCTCTTTGAACACGAGCGTAGGCAGTGCCTCTTTCTAGAAAAAATGACTAATTTATTGGAACTAATTGAATTTCTTCAAGGGATATTAATTAACAAAATTATACAAAAGTGATATCATAATGATATATAAATAATATTAATGATCAGGAGGGGATTTATTTGAAAGAAACGAAAGCTTTTCAGGTAAACGGATTTATTGGTGTTTTGTTAATCGCTCTTTTTGCCGGTGGTGGCGTATTTATGCTTGTTCAGCAATCACTGCCAATTGCTGTCCCACTGTTGCTCGTTGCTGTGGCATTAGCAAGTGGGATCACCGTTGTTCAGCCAAATCAAGCCATTGTAGTTACTTTCTTTGGAAGGTATTTAGGATCCATACGAGACAGTGGTTTATTCTTAACCGTACCCCTTTCTTACAGGAGAAGCGTCTCTTTGAGGGTAAGGAACTTTAACAGTAAACGACTAAAAGTAAACGATGTTGACGGAAACCCCATTGAAATTGCAGCCGTCATTGTTTTTAAAGTAGTGGATTCAGCCAAAGCTGTTTTCGATGTGGACAATTATGAAGCATTTGTGGAAATCCAAAGCGAAACGGCAATTCGTCATGTGGCGACGAAGTATCCCTATGATACATTTGAAAACGTGGAGTTGACATTGAGGGGAAATGCAGAAGAGGTCTCGAGTGAACTGACCACCGAATTACAGGACCGGCTTGATGTAGCTGGTGTAAAAGTAATTGAAGCACGCCTAACTCACTTAGCTTACTCCACTGAAATCGCTCAGGCAATGCTTCAGCGCCAACAAGCTTCTGCGATCATCTCTGCCCGTAAAAAAATTGTGGAAGGTGCCGTTGGAATGGCACAAATGGCGCTGCAGCAATTAGAAGAGAATAATACGATTGAATTAGATGAGGAAAGGAAAGTTCAAATGGTTAATAATCTCCTCGTTGCCATCGTCTCTGAAAAAGCGACGCAGCCTGTCATCAATACAGGGACATTGTATTAAATGAGTGTTTTAAATGGCTAAGAAAAAAAGTTTTCCACTACGTATGGATCCAGAGCTTTATGAAGTATTGCAAAAATGGGCAGCAGATGATTTCCGTAGCGTGAACAGTCACATCGAATACATTCTTCGGGATGCGGCGAAAAAGGCAGGCAGACTTCCTAAAAAGAAAGACTAAGGTGCCTGTCACTTGTCGAAAAATCACCCTTTATACACGCAACTTGTTACTGACAAGTTGTTGATCCAGTGGTACTATGAAACTATTATATGGAGAAAGGGGTTTCGCCGATGCCTAGATTTGAAATCTGTATGGAATGCGGAAAGAGATTTAATGTGTTGGATGCACGGAGCCTTAGTAAATGTATCGAGTGTGAAGTTGCCGAAGAAAATGATTCTATATTTTACTATGAAACAGAAGTGAACGATGAATTTGAAGAATCTCCTAATAGAGATGACTTTGAATCGGATGATTTTATTCCGGATGATGAATTATTTGAAGATGAGCATTAATGAAACTGATCCTCCAATGTTTGTTGGAGGATTTTTTTGTTTCATTCTATAAACTTAATATCCCAATTTGACACATCTACCATCCTAGTCTCATAGTCCCGTCAACCAATAAACCGTATCGGTTAAACAAGCACTTAGGTCATTCGCTTTATTTCCCTTGTACTTTCATGACCTATCACCCAATCGACACCATTCTTCAAAAAATAGTTAGTATAATCCTCTATGAAAAATAAATTCATGGGAGGAAATCTAATATGCTAAGAAAATCTCTAATGGTCCTTGGTGTTTTTCTGTTCCTTGCAACATCCGTTTATGCAGGATCCAACTTCATTAAGTCAGACATTCCTGAAGAAGTCTATGAAGAAAACAACGCTGATTATACACTGCAGTACAGTATCTACATTGAAAACTATTCAGACGGTTCTATTTATCGAGAAGATCCAGATGGGAGTACCGAGAAATTAGGGAACGTCATTGTCCCTGCCGATAGTACGTACACTGCTTCCGATGGGTTTTGGGCTGCACAATTCTCCCGCTCTATTGATGGCTATGCTGGGAATGTAACGGCAACGGCTGTCAATGCTATGCATCTGCGAGTAGCACCGGATGACTACTATGATCCGGAACAGGCTCAAGAAGGTAGATATGAAGTATGGAAACCACAGCTTATCTCCTTACTACCGGACCGCGAATACAATAAAGCAGGTGTTGGCCCCCACCCTGGTCGTATCTCCACCGATATACCAGGAGGAACAAAACTCTTTGGCGGTATATCATCAGCGTATGTAGGTTCGCCGGTAAAATACCTTAATGATGACGGGGAATGGGTGTCTATCGATTACTTCTATCATGAACATGACGATAATGAGGCCCCAGAAAATATAAAAATCGAAGTCTATAAACCTTCTACGGAAAACGGAAGTCCGAAATCTATCATCTTTGAAAATGAAGTGGGCGGTGACATTACGTTACATTACGAAAATGGGTTTTCCAAACCAATTGCAACGGTACTTCAGCGTGTGGAAGGAACTGGGCGTTTCGGTGGTTCTGAGTATGCTCACACTGGATATGTTCGCGCAAATCACGGGGGAGTTTTAGATTTATCAGTATCTCCTTACGCTGGATTTACGTGGGACATGGAACTGATGGGAGGATTCCAGATCGTTCCTGCCAATCATGCGGTCTATTCACGCTATTTCCTTGATTTAAACTATATCGATCGTCCGCAGTATATGCTCGTGGGACATTTAGGTTCCACTCCTGATAGGCTGTATGACCCTACTTACTATGATGAGGAAGGGTTAGCTTATGACCCTCATTTCGAAGCGGTGGCACCACTTTTCAGTAACTATATAAAACCGAAATATGTTACTACTCACGACCTATTACCAAAACAGGCGAACAGGGACCGCGTTCCTGAGAATCCTGTAAAAGGGCAATCCACACACTTTAAGCTTTCCTATGATGGTGGAGTATCATGGGTTGACCCGGAGCCATTGACTGGTACTTATGATGACAGTTTGATCGATGTCACCCACATCAAACTAGTCTTAAAATATTAGAATTTCTCACTCTGCTTGAACCCCCTTTCCTTTTTGGGGGTTCAAGTTTTCTTTGTTCGCCTAGTCCCCATGTCCATCTAATGTTACTTACAATCTTTTTTCACACGGCTCCAACGACCCTGTTACTACAGTACTCTAATGACTTTTCTTAGCATTATTATTATTCTTTTTCCATGACGGTTGTTTTTGATATCAAAGGAAGGTTTAATGATAGAAACAGCTATTTTGCATACAGGAGGCTATTCGTCTATGACTAAACCAGTAACCTTGAAAGAAAAGACCGGTCAACTGTTTATTCTTTCCGTTCCAAATGAAGAGCTGGATGAGAAATTAAAAACATCCATTCGAGATTATAATATCGGAGGTTTAATTCTGTTTCAGCAGAACTTGCGTGATTTTCAGAAGGTCACCTCTTTTATCCAAGATATTCAAGCCTATGCCAAAGAGGTTGGCCGTCCACCACTCTGGATTTCCATTGATCAGGAAGGGGGAGGGATTGCTTACTTGTGGAAAAATATGGTGGTTTCTCCTGGTAATATGTTGCTTGGCGCCACTGGCAATCCTACTAACGCCTATACTGCACATTTTCATATGGGTGAACAATTACTTAACATTGGCTTTAACATGAACTTCGCCCCTGTGCTCGACATCAACAACAACCCTCTCAATCCTGTTATCGGTGCCCGTTCCTTCGGGGAAAACAAAGAACTTGTCACTGAATTCGGAATACAATCCATCAAAGGGCTACACGACGCCGGCATCCTTGCGTGTGGTAAACATTATCCTGGTCACGGGGATACGGAAATGGACTCCCATTTAAGCCTCCCAACGGTTGATAAGTCTCTGGGAGAGTTAGAGGCTTTTGAACTTTACCCTTTTCATGAATCTATGAACCATGGTTTGGAAGCAGTGATGACGGCACATATTCTTTACCCACAAATTGATCCAGAAAAGCCTGCAACCCTCAGTCCACTCATATTACAAAATATTTTAAGGGATCGCGCAGGGTTTGAAGGTTTGGTCATTACAGACTCCATGGAAATGGAGGCGATCTCCACGTATTTCGGGCGGGAAAAGGGGACGGTTATGGCACTTCATGCCGGGGCAGATATTATATTGGCCTGTGGTGGTGATTACGAGCGCCAGTGGGGAATGATTGATGCTGCTATTCATGCTGTCGAACAAGGTGAACTCCAAGAACAGGTCATCGATACGGCTTATGGGAGAAATAAAGCCTATAAGAAGAAATGGATACGAGAATTATCACAAGACAAGGGTAATGTAAAACTATATGACAGTGATTCTCGACTAAAACAGACCATGGAGGTCATCGCCTCCAAGGGTATAACGGTGGTGCAGGATCCAAAAAACCTCCTTCCTGTTACTTCATCAAGGGACATGAAGCCTTTTGTCATATATCAGACAACGTTCAATGATGAAAACTATATGGGAGATCGGAAGAATGCAGCCCCCTCCATTTTTCCAAAAGAAGTGTATCAGTCATTCGCTGTGCAAGGAAGTGAGCCCACTGACCAAGAGAGTCGGGAGATGGTTGATGCCATTCAATCCAGGCAACCCGTCATTATCCTGCTGAATGAACGGCGTCAGTTAAAACGGAAATGGCGCGTGTTAATGGATCGTCTCGGAAAAAAAACATCGGGATTAATCGTTGCATCGTTATGGAATCCACAATTATTAGAAGCTATTCCCTCAGATAGCACATTCATCGCTTGCTACAGCAACACCGAACACGTGTTAAAGGCGTTGGAGCGGATTCTTCGTGGGGAAGTCATACCAACTGGAAAATCTCCTGTTACGATTTTGGGAAAGGAATCGGACGGGAATGCTTAGTTTATTTTCATTTAAGGAGAGGAATGCACGTTATTGGATTTCAGAACTGGTAGAGGTATGGAATACTAGCATGCCGGTGGAATTTTCCTTGTCAGTGGATCTATTGGAAAGGAATGTCTTCCACTCCCCTTATTTAAATTTGGGAAGGTCTTGTTTATTGCTTGATGATGACGAAAAGGTACAGGGATTTCTAATTGGGAAATCGGATCGTTACGGTGTCCTTCATGGGAAAGATCAACCGAATCGCTTTTGGATTTCTTGTATTGTTGTCCACCCAGATTTCCAAAGGAATGGCTATGGGGGGGAAATGGTGAGAAAGGCATTAGCAGGGGATGATAAGGATGTGCAGAAATTTCAGGAATGTCATGTGGGGACGGACCCCCACCATTTTTTCCCTGGAATCCCAAATGACCTAGATAATGCAAAGACTTTTTTCAAAGGGCACGGGTTTGATGTTAGTGGTGAAGCCTACGATCTAGCTGGTGATTTGGTCAATGGACCAGATAAGCTGATAGTGCATGATGATGCGACGGCATTTGCTGAATATGATGTCCGACGTCTTCATCCAACTGATCAAAGGAACTTGTTTTGCCTTATAGAAGAGAATTTCAGTTTGAGGTGGTTGGTAGATACGAAGTGGAGTCTCCTTTACGAGAAGAATATAACTTCCATGATCGGCCTGTTTCATCACACTAAGCTTATTGGATTTACCCATGTCCATTCTATTGGGGATAGCTTCTGGATTCCAAGTGTCTACTGGGAGAAAGGGGGAAATCCCAATATTGGTGGTTTAGGTCCCGTTGGGATTTCCAAGGAGTATCGCGGGAAAGGACTTGGAGCTCTGTTCATGGGGAAAGCCCTGGGGATTCTTCGGAAAGAAGGGGTCAAAAAAATGGTGATTGATTGGACGATCTTATTGGATTTCTATGGCCAATTTGGTTTTCGTCCATTTCGTAAGTATGTCCATGCACAAAAAATGATTGATGAATCATGACATCTTAAGAAGTTGTAAGAAAAGCGAAAACGCCTAGGCTCACGAGTGTAGGGCAGTGGAGGAATGACAACTAGAAGTCCGCTCTTTGACTTCGGTTGTCATTTCCGAAGTGGCTTAGGGACTGTAAAAGTGGAAAAGCACCACTTTTTCAGTTCCCATGCGAGTAGGCGTTGGAGCTAGACAATGCCCGAAGGTCCAAAACTTTAAATTTTCCTTTAAAAAAAAGGTATCAGATAGGGGATCTGATGCCTTTTTTCACTAGGATATGATTCATAGTATTAGTTTTCATTCACTCTGTGCTTATAACTCCGGACAACATCCCATAAATCCTCATCAAAGTAAACCAAGTCAAATAGCATCAGTCCGTCTGCATTTTTTCCAACGACTTCAAACGCATCCTTAAGCTTACTTCTATCTTTCCTATAGTGGAGAAGATATAACCCTCCATGGAGTTCAGTGACATGATTTGTCAATTCTTTGGCTCTTCTGACTGACCCTTCCACTGTGTTTTCACTTAACTCTTGGGTTAACCGCTCACTTTGATAGATTTTAGGATAATAGCACCCTGCATAAATCCGGTCAACAAATTCTATTAGACTGGTTGTAAGATATTCTTCCTGTTTACAAACACTAGGAACTGGTTGCCAGGAATGAGTAGGTGATGCCCAGTTCAGTCCTTCCTCATGGGCAGTTTCATACCAGGATCCAGTATAGAGGGCAAGTTGGGTGGAAGGGGAAATATGTTGAATACTGCGTCTTACCTTCTTGAAAAAATTTTGAATAACTTTTGCCCGATACATCAACCATTTATGGTACAACGGACCCTCTATCCAACTATTAATTTGACGATCATATCGAAGGATTTGATCCCCCCTCACTTGCTCAATCATCTTCTTATGACTAAGACCAAAGGGTGAATTATTTTCCCCCATTTCGAAACTAGTAATGGAATCAATGGAACTATTAAATGATCCAATCGGACCTCCCGATTTCGAAACAGATTGGTCATGACATGTAAGACATGCAGAAAACTGGGCTAAAGAATATTCACTGAAGTCACTGAAACGGTTTGGGTATCTCGCTCGGTCAAGAATAATCCCAAAGGGAGTATACATGGAAACGACTTCTTCTATAATATTCAATTCGTAGTTCTGAACTTTTGGGTGAGCAGGATTTACAAAGATGGTCTTTTCCGACCCTTTTTCCTCCTTTTGGGAACTGCCTGACAGTCGGTCGCCTAAATAAGAGACATGCCAATCCTCGTTTTCCGCCAACTGTTGTGTTAGTGGAAAATCAATGTGACCTTCTGTAAAGACATCGAGCTTGATCCACAATCGGACACCTTCTTTTAACCCTTTCATCATCAATTCTTTGACGAAATCTCTTCCTGCCCATTGTTCATACCGCCCATCTGGAAAATCCGAAACATGACCACTAAAACGGGACGGAAAAGTGGTGTAACCATAAGGGATTTTTGCATCCACAACAATGTCTGTTACACCACAACTTACCGCCTTCTCAATAATCAATTTCTGTTCCTTTTCTGACTGGAGCACTTTTTGGTTCGCCATAAAATCAATCCAAAGGGTAACCGTTTTAACGTCCATATTCTCCTCCTAAGCTTCTGTTCGTTAATTCAGCAAACCCACTATCGACAAGCAACATCCAATTGTTCTTCCGAGCGTATAAATGCCAACATGTCCCGTGGTGTCATTCCCCAATACTTTCGGAAAACTTTAGTGAAATAACTGACATCGTTGTACGCCAGTTTTTGAGCCACATCTGAAATTCGGTACCCTTCGTTCAACAATGCTTTCGCATGGAGCATTTTTTGCTCCATCACATAGTGGGAAAAGGACTGCCCAACCTCCCGCTTAAATAACCGGCTTAAATAGGAAGAATTCACAAAGACGAGATCGGCTGCTTCCTTCAAAGTAATGTCTTCATAAACTTTCTCAGACACGATATTAATTACCCGTTGAATAAGCTGATTTTGTGGTTTTGAATCTTTTTTTCCGTATTGTACAATTCTCTCGAGTTTTTCAGAAAATATCTCCAACAAATTTTCATGAGAGATTTTGCTCTCATGTTGTTGAGGTAACTCCCCTTCCCCTAATACATCGTGTATATACCATCCTTTTTTTTGAATAAAGGAGATACATAGACTGATTAGATAATAGTATTTTTCCCTCGAATCTATTTCCGTTGAAAAATGGATTGGGGTTTGTTGAATGTAGCTTTTCAATAAAGGGATAACAACTTCCCGATCATAGGATTCAAGGGCAAGCTCCAGCTTTTTTTCCAGTCTTGTAACAACAAAACGTTTTTCCTGATTCTTCACGACCTGGCTACTGCTTCCTTGACTAAGCTTCAACATTTCCTCCTCCTTTTTAAACCACATTCACCTTTCCTGACTAACTTTCACCCGAAGTTCAAACGTCCGATTCCACGGCAATTCACAGATTTCAAACTTCCACGTCCCTCTTTCTTTCTGAACGCCTTCCCTTTTATCGGTGACTGACGAACCGGATACTTCATATTCTCTCAAATGTTCCACCAACTGAGTAAAGTAAGGCTGCATTTCTTCTTTAACAGTCTGATTGACCGTTTCATAATAATTTTCCAGATTCGCCCCATTTATATTGAACTTTTCAGTAATTTCCAGGTTCACTTTTCCCCTCACTTGCGCCTGATATGCCCATTCATCCAATAACCGCTCGGTCATAAAAGCAAGATGTCGTTGATGTAAATTAGTGACATCGGTCGATTGGGTTTCTCGCTGGTTCCTTTGTGCAAAAAGATGAATAATGGAATGAGAAATACACGTTCCTAACGTGTTCCCTGCTGTATTCCATCCTGCATAAGCGGTAAGGGGATAATATAATTTTTCCGTTAGTAAAAAGGACACTAATTCCATATCTGATGCGTTCGGAAAACTAATATCTGCGATACTAACAGCTCGCCCTTCCCTTAAATCATGATCTATGGATTCAATGAAATAAAGTAAGGGGTGACGAGAATTGAAATGTGCTTTTTCTTGAGAAGGATCATTTCCATCTAATGTACCCCCGATTGGAGTATTCACATATAGAACAAGATCCGCATCCCTTACATTATCAGCTACCAGTGCCCCTGCAGCGGTGATATGACTGATCACACTTTCTTCCACAGGGCGATCTTCAAATTTTGCCACTTCCAACTTACCAGATGTGGACCCGTATTTCGGATAGATCTTAAGTTTCTTATTTTCCAAAAATTGTACCATTCTCGCAAGAAGTGTCTGTGTTGCTTCATCCGCTCCAGGATAGACAAGAACTCTCCTTTGAACGTTTAATTCAAAGATTTTTTTCACTAATATTCGCTGTTCTAAAAGGTGCATTCCAATGGCACTCGCATCCTCCTGGGTGATCGCCAGGAAATCGAGAGTTCCATCTGCCACCCAATCAATCATTAATTGATTGATCTGATGATTACGTTCCCTTGCCTGCAAATACTCCTGTAAAACCTCCGATGGGACCTCTGCCTCCATCTCCTTTAGCTCTTTCTCCACTTCTACTTCCTTTAATCTGTGGAGGCGGTCGTATAGTTGAGAGTAACGAAAAATGGACTTCCAATAGGAGAGGAATTGCTTATTTTTCGTTGTGACTGAAATTCGCATTAACACGTTAACACCATAAATAAGGAGGTCAGGATGTTCCTTACGAATCTCTCGGATCACTTGAACAATCTTTTCACATTTGTCAAAATCCCTCTCCATCATCCGTGACGGAATGAGACCGCCATAAGCCAGTTGATCAACGGCTAAAATCAGTCCATCCACCTTTCCGGCAACGGCTTTTAGCCATTGATTGATTCTCTTCACGTCGCCAAAATAGGTGAATTCTCCTAAAATTTCTTTTTCAGGCTGTAATACCTCTACTGCCCCAAACTTTCCAAAGCTTTCGGTAAAGTCATAACAGCAAGGACGATTATCCAGTGGTAAGATAGCTATTTTTTTCATAAGATCCTGATCCTGCCTTCCTTTATTTATCCGATTGTACATTAATATTCATAAAATATTTCTGAGCAAAAATGAAGACGATGATGATTGGGATAGTGACCCAAACCGTAGCAGCCATTAAAGGTCCCCAATCAGTTGTATACTGGGAAGTTTGGAAACTTTGTAAACCGAGCTGAACCGGCATCATACTCTGATCGTTAATAACAATGAGTGGCCAAAAGAAATCATCCCAAATCATGGAGAAAACAAATACCACTAGTGTAGCTGAAGCTGGCTTGATCAACGGGAACATGACACGCCAGAAAATGCCGAACTCGGAACAACCATCAATTCTCGCAGCATCCTCTAAACTCTTTGGTAAGGTTAAGAAAAATTGGCGCATGAGGAATACCCCAAATGGAAATAACAACCTTGGAACGATAAGAGCACTATACGTGTTTAATAATCCCGTTCCTCCACCCCAAAGGTCATTTCCTCCAGCAAATGGAAAATTGACGATAATCAAATATAACGGGATTAACATTACTTCAAACGGAATCATCATGGATGCCAATAATAAAATGAATAGAAAATTCCTTCCCGGAAACTCGAGCCTTGCAAAGGCATACCCTGTTAAAGCACTCAACAGTAAAGAACTAAAAGTGATGACAACAGCAACAAACGTCGTATTTAGGAAAAACCTTTCCCACGGGGCGGCTCTCCAAGCCTGAACATAATGATCAAAGGTGAGCTCATTTGGTATGATCGTTGGTGGATACGAAAACATTTCCGTATTTGGTTTAAAGGAGGTCACCATCATCCATATGAAGGGCCACAGCATGATGACGGCAATCGCAGCCATCAGCAGATAGAGGCCGGTTGTTCTGGAAAACTGTTTTAGATTCTTTTTTTTCTTATTCATGCTCTAGCCTCCTTACAGATCATAGTTAACCTTCTTCTGTGTAAAGAACATATTAATTAATGTTAAGGCGAAGATAATGAAAAACAGAACAAAGGCAATGGCAGATGCATAACCCATTTCATATCTTTCAAACCCGTAAACAAATATTAAATAAACTAGGGTGGTGGTGGAACCTACTGGTCCCCCGGATGTCATGGCATAGATTTCTCCAAACGTTTGGAACGTACTGATCGTTGCCATAACGAATACAAAAAATGTAGTCGGTGCAAGAAGCGGCCAAGTTATTTTCCAAAAGCTTTTCCATCTTCCTGCCCCTTCGATCGATGCAGCTTCGTATAGCGTCTTCGGTATTGACTGCAACCCTGCCAAGAAAATAACCATGTTCCAACCTACACCTTTCCATACACGCATTAAAGCTAACGCTGGAAGGGCTAAGTTAGGATCATTCAGCCAACTTTGCGGATTAAAACCTAACTGAATTAAGGCATAGTTGATTAACCCGTTATTCGAGTCGTATAGCCACATCCAAATCATAGAAGCTGCGATAATGGAGGTGACAACAGGCACGTAATACGATGCCCGAAAAAAATTCATCCCTTTTATTTTTCGATTCACTAATACAGCGAGACATAAAGAAATGGAGATATTTAACGGAATAACCATTAAAGCATAATAGGTCGTATTCCAAAGGGCATTTCGAAACGCCCCATCATTCACTAATCTCGTGTAATTATCTACACCGATAAATTCCCCTGGTGTGAAAATGGTATAGCTTGTAAAACTTAAATAAAATGCCCAGATAACAGGAATGAACAAAAAGACAACAAACAATAAATAGGCAGGAGCGATAAAGGAATACCCTGCAATAGCTCGCTTTCTATTTTGCTTACTTGCCCAAAACGCCCGCTGCTTCTGAAGAAATGTTTTTCTCGGAGGCGGGGGAGTGGAAGACACTGTCAATGGACTGTTAGATTGATTATTTGCCATCTGTGAATCACCCTAATTGATGAATTTATAGGGGGAATTACTTCCCCCTACTTAACCTTTTATCGATTTAACTCTTCGTTTATTTCTAGTTCCGCTTTTTCCACAGCTTCCTGAGGTGTTAGTTGACCATAAATGGCTTCCTCCACACTTGATGCAACGATATCACGGATGGCCGTCCATCGAGGTACGTTTGGATTGGCTTTTCCATCCACTTCATTTGTCAATTGTACAAACTCAGAAAATAGTCGATCTTCTTGAACGAAATCAGCATCCGCTACAGATAATCTTACAGGCAAGAATTTTAATTCTGCAGATACTTTTTCAATGTTTTCCTGATTACCGATGAAAGACATTAATTCCCATGCCTCATCTTTATGATCGGAATTGGCATTCATAAAGAATCCGGATGATCCTACTAATGTCGTTGTTCCTTCAAGTCCACGTGGTGGCGGTGCCACTTTCACGTGATCATAGGCATCTGGTGTATACGCAAGAATTTGCTCAATGGCCCATACTCCATCAAAAGTGAAGGCCACTTCTCCCGTACCTAATGGATGTTGATCCCCTTGACCATCCATTCCGGCGATTGGTGTTAAATCATTTTCAAAGAATCCTTTATAAAATTCGATGGCTTTAATTGCTTCTTCGGAATTAATAGCGGCTTCCGAAAAGTCTTCACTTAAGATGTCTCCCCCATTGGACCACAGGAACGCACTCCATACTTGCTGAAGATCATTTCCTTCTGTCGGTAATGTGGTTGCTGCTCTTAAGAAGCGGGATCCATCTTTTTCCACAAACGCTTCACTAACTTCAAGCAATTCATCTAAAGTCTCCGGAATCTCTACCCCAGCCTCTTGAAAAATATCTTCCCGGTAGAACATCATACGGTTTGCCCCTTGAATAGGAACAACGTAGTACTCCCCTTCCACAGAACCAGCTTCTAAGTATCCAGGGTTAAAATCGGAGTAATCGTCCCAACCGTCAAAATAAGCATCTAACGGTTCAATCTGACCTCCGTCAGCAAATCCTGCCGCCGCTGCTGCCCCGTGCATAAATACATCAGGTCCAACACCACCTGCTAATGCTGTACTAAGCTTCTGATCCAGTTCACCCCAAGGCTCAAACTGCACATTTGCTGTAATTCCTTCTGATTCATACTGCTCATTAAAATCGTCGATGATCGAACTGAATGTTTCCTGTATTTGCGCACTATTACCTGCAACCCATATGGTTAATTCTGCGGATCCATCACCGGAAGCATCATCGTCTCCTCCACACGCTGTAACAATCAACATGGTAAGTACTAGTAAAGCTAACATCCACTTTTTCACAATTAATCCCCCTTATCATTTTTCGTCGGTTGCGACACTCAGCATTTAATTGCATTTCCTGTGAACATCACCCCTTTAAAAGACTTCTAGTTTGTTATTTAATTAAACGTCTAATAGCTTCATCTCGAGCTATGACTAGGCTTCCATGGAGCCCCACATGCTCCACTTCTTCGGAAACTTTCATCTCTATTGGAAATGGGTATAATGTGTATACATCATTCTTAATTTTCGGAAAAAGATAATTAGATAAGGCCATTAGTTCCCCTCCCACAACGACTAGTTGTGGATTTAACAGGGCTGATACATTTGCTATCATGACAGCGATATGACGGGAAATTTTATTTACTGCTTGTTCCACAAAGGGATCACCTTTAGACAGGAGATCTTGTACCCGTTGGAGGAACTGTTCATCCTCTTCCTCATTGATCGGTGGTGACGAATTCGGCTGATTCCCAGCAACTTCTTGCTTAAATGTCTCCAGCGAAAGGAGTGCTTCATAATAACTCAAGTGCTGTTGGGAGATGGAAGATGACATCAAAGCCACTTCTCCAGCCCCGCCAAATGAACCTTTATAGAGTTGTCCCCCAATGATCAATCCTGAACCTAATCCCCTGCCGACACTGATAAAAACCATATTTTCCGTTCGTTCATATTTTTTCAAGTTTTTATATTCCGCTAGTGCAGCTACATTAATATCATTTTCAATGACGACTGGAACATTTAATCGTTCCTGTAAGATAAGTGCTGGATTCGTATCCTGCCAATGTATCTGCTCAGGATCAATTCGAATATGTCGGTGATTCATCATAATTCCTGGAGATGCAATCGTGATCGCTAGGATGGAGGACAGTTCCATGCCTTCCCTCTTTAACACTTTGTAAATATGTTCTTCAATCATATTAATCAAGTCATGCCCAACCACATTCCTTGTTTTTTCTCCCTTTGTAATAACATGCGGAATTCCTGATAAGTCACTGAGGGCACTGATGATTTGGCCTTTACTGAGATCTATTCCTAGTATGTAGCCATATTTTGAATTAAATTGAAGCATAATTGGTTTTCTTCCTGCAACAGATTTTCCGGGCCCCCATTCCCGTAAGATCCCTGATCGGAGGAGGGGTTCCACATTGCTTGAGATACTAGGTGCACTGATATTCAAGCTTTTCGATAAATCCGCACGGGAAATCTGTTTCTTTTTAATGATTTCATCGAGAATTAAGTTTTGGTTATGAATTCTAACAAAACTTTGATCTCCACCTTTTTTTATCATGCCTTAGCTCTCCTCAACTTCGTTTTCAGATAAATAGCACCCTTGCTTTCTCAGTGATTCCTGCAAACTTTTGATATCTACTTCTCGGGGCAAAACGCCTGCTTTCGCCGCCATTGCAGCTGCAGTCCCTGCGGCCTGGCCAACGAGCATTGCAGTTGGAGTAACTCTAGCTGATGCCAATGCCTCATGTGTGGCTGACAAACACCTTCCTGCCACTAACAGGTTTCGTACTTTATTATTTAATATAGATCGATACGGAATATCATAGATTGTACCCGGTTCCATTTCGATCACATTTAATTCATCCCCGTCCGGAGCATGGATATCAATTGGATATGATCCTAGTGCAATACAATCCTCAAATTTTTTCCCATTAATAAGATCTTCCCCTGTTAAGATGTATTCCCCAATAATCCTTCTGGATTCCCGAACTCCTATCTGGGTTCCACAATTGATTAAAATAGAC
The DNA here is from genome assembly GCF_019042215.1 of Evansella tamaricis. Lineage (GTDB taxonomy): Bacteria > Bacillota > Bacilli > Bacillales > Salisediminibacteriaceae > Evansella > Evansella tamaricis. The sequence continues at coordinate 62,584 of NZ_JAHQCS010000107.1, forward strand.
TCTTTAAAACCTGGTATATACTCTTGAAGGAATTGAACGACTTCCATGACTTGTCTTCGACTAATCACTTCCGCCTGACTTAATGCCTGGCCATCTGTTGCATCGTATCTGATTACCCTGGTCATATTTACACTAATTTCCCCTTCATTTGGAAGTTCGAAAAACAATACTCGATCCCGTTCCACCTTAAGGTTTCCATCCTTCTTGCCCTTTTCCACTAGTTTAAAAAAACCAGAGACGGCTACAAAAGGGGCATCTTCCCATTCATCTGCCAGGACAAAGTCATCCACATTCTCTTTCATGTAGGCTTTCACTTGCTCCAGGTCCACTTTTCCCATTCGAAACATCATACTCATGGGCTGGGCCAATCCATCTTTTGGACGCCCCTTTTCGTAAGGAACACCTGAATAATGAACAACATCACCATCCCCTGTACAATCAACGAAGGCCTTGCCTTCCACCTGAAAATGACCAGATTTATTATATAAGTGAAGCGCTTCCAAATTTGAATCTGTCCCTAGTTGAACTCCTGTAACCACTGTATGAAGCTGGAGGTGTACTCCGCTTTCTTCTACCATTTCTTGATAGACGAATTTTAATTTTTCCACATCAACTGGTGTGACAGTAGGCACAAAACCAATCATATCTTTCACATGACCAGGGGTTCCGCCAATCTTTTTTAATCGCTGAATCGCCTCTTCGCCGAGACCCTTGGCAATTTGCTTTTCTCCTGCGTGGAAGGTCTGCAAAGGTCCAACTAGTGCATTGGTAGCCATTCCCCCAAGAAATCCATATCGTTCAACAAGCATGGTTTTTGCTCCAGATCGTGCAGCGGCGATGGCTGCCATAATTCCTGATGGACCTCCCCCTGCAACAACAACATCAAATTTTTCCTCTCGTTTCATTAAATCACTTCCTTAAATCCAGAATTTTTTCTTTGAACGCTTTCGTAGTCTCGTAGATACCATCTGGATTTTTCCCTGTAACGACTGCGCCGATCATAAGTCCATGAACTCCTATTTGATAGAGTGGTTTCAAGTCCTCGATACTCACCTTCTTCTGTGTTGGAATGACAATTGGCTGATTTACTTGTTGTAGTAAGTGTTGATAATGGAGTATGTCTTGGATTGTTAAAGGTGTTCCATAATGTGATGGTTCCATAATGGACGCCTCGAGGATTTGAATATCTGCTTGCTGAAAAGCCTGGAGTTCATGCTGTTTATATTCATTTGATATGGCAATCATTTTTTCTAAATGATTGTCCCCCAATAACCAAGCTGGTGCAGTATGGCCATAAATGGATAAAAACTGAAAACCAACTTTTTTTAACCTCTGAATGTCTATTTCGGTTACTTTCTCAGGGGAATCTCCTGGAACTATTCCCATTGGCCCTTTAAAGGCTTTATTCATAGATTCAAAAAATTCTTGATTTTCATCAAATGTTCCAAAGGTATTCCCACTTGCCCGATGTTCCACATTCATATGTACTTTTAAAACATCAGCTCCACCTTCAATTGCAGCTCTTACATGTTCCATCGAATTGACTGGAAGACTGACAATAATATTCATAGGTTGTTCTGACAGCAATGATGTAAAACTCTTTGTCAATTTCCTCACCTCTCGATCCCATCTATTTTGGATTTATTCCCTAGTTGTTCGTTTCTTTTAATTAGTTAACTAAACTAATTTATATCTTTCACTTAGTAAAACACGATATATTTAAATTTTCAATCAATTGTCCCAGATAGGTAATAAAATTACCATTTTACCACTTTGATACATTAAATTGCGGAAACCCAAGTCATTTTTTTACTATAGTTTCGAATAATTACTGACATCATCATATATGATCGGGACATACCTGTTCCCGAAAGGGGTTATCGTTTGTAAAGTTTACTAACAAATAAATGGTATTATTCCTACCTTTATTTTACAAACCTTATTAAAATGGTGATAATGTAGTTTGAGCGTACCTGTTGATAACTAGCAACTGATCATGTTCATCTAATTTTGATATCCTGCATGAAATTAATATCGGGGAGAAGGGAATTTAAAGATAGTATGGCAATTCCACTTAATGCAGCATCATCAAAAAGATTTGAGACTTCCAGATCCACGGCATGCTGAGTGAAGGTATGCCGGTTCACCTTCTCCTTCACTTTTTCCAGAAAAACATCTGCAGAACGGGAGAGTCCCCCTGTGAGAACTATTTTTTCCGGGTTGACCGTGACAATTAGATTCAAGATGGTAAGGCATAAGTAATCAATAAATTCATCCACAAGTTCCTCCGCTATTGGTTCCCCTTCTTTTGCCATCTGAAAAATCTGTTTGGCAGTTACTTGTTCGTGGTTACTCTTCGGGTCTTTGTTCCCATCTGAAGGAGATGTGTTTGATTTAGACTGTTCCATCTGCCGTCTTTTGTCATATTGTTTCGGAAGGCCGGAACCTGATATTAAGGATTCTAAACATCCCTCTTTTCCCCAATCTTGGTTCAATTGCTCTCGGTTAAATAGAAAATAACCCACTTCCCCTGCTCCGTTCCCTGCGCCACGAATGATATGTCCATCAATTAGCAAGGCAGAGCCCACACCAGTTCCGAGGGAAAGAAGAACTGCACTCTTTACACCCTGGCATTTCCCTTTCCAGAACTCTCCAATAAGAGCAGAACGAACATCATTTTCAACAAATGTAGGTACATCAAAAATTTTTTCAATTTCTTTACTGAGGTTAAGACTATCCCACTCTGGCAAGTTTGGTGACCCTTCCACCACAATCCCATTTTTATAATCGATGATCCCCGGACTTGCAATTCCTATCGCCAGAAGTTTTTCATCAGCCACTTTGTGCTTTCTCATAAATTTTAAAAGGCTATTTCCCAACAAATGTATAAATTCATTGCTATTATCCACTTCATAGGTTGGAAATGTCTCTTTCTCCATGATGTCACCGTTAAAGTCAAATAGACCTAAAGATATTTTAGTTCCACCAAGATCTACTCCCAGTGTATATCCATAGGATCGGTTAAATTCCAAACCGATTCCCTTTCTTCCAAGGGCACTATTTTCAGTACCAGCTTCATAAATGACATTATCTTCTAGTAGGTCATTCACAATTTGTGACACCGACGCACGTGTCAGGTTCGTTTTTGAGGCAATCTGTGCCCGTGAAATCCTTCCGTGTTCACGGACGATGTTTAATACTAACGATTTATTCATCACTCTTAATTTGTGAGGTACATTCATGATCATCTCTCCTATAAAGTTGGTTTTGAAGTGTATTACTATTGTGTTATTAGGTTGTGGTGGTTGATTCGTCGTTCTGTAGTCAACTCGTTCTTGATTGGGTAGGTGATCTTCCTATAGCAGCTTGTTAGTTTAATAGTTGTTGGGTTATAAGTATCGTGCTTTGAACTTGGTAATTTATTTGTTTCGAATACAAATAAACCACTTTTGTTTGTATTGTAAACAAACAAAAGTGGTTTTGTAAATGTAATTATATGACCTTTTGGAGTTGATAGTAACGATGCTATTTGATTCTTTGATCTTATTGGCATAGGTTGGTTCGGAGGTGAAATCCAGCTACTTGCGCTTGTTTCACCACCTATCCAAAAGGAGATGTTGAGTCAACCTACACTAAAAAGTTCGCAACACTTCATATCTTAAACCAACATACTGATAGTTCTGCTTTTGATACATTTCTCTTGGAGTATCTTCTCCATCTGCGATTAAAATGACTATTTTTTCCGGATAATTACTCATCACAAATTGCTGCAAGGCGCTTCCGATCCCCTTTTTTTGAAACTCGTCATCCACATGGAGATCGTCGATTTCAACTGTATCATCCGATTGAATTAAATGAACGTATCCAGCTGGTTCCCCTTCATAATACGCCAAAACCTTAACGTGCTTAGTATCCTTTAACTGCCTCTTGAGAAGTTCTCGTTTCTGGTCTGCGTAGTTTTTTCCATAGTCTAGACTATGTTTATAATTAAGGTCCAAAAAAGCTGTTTCATTATCTTCCGATACCACCTGAACATTAATTGACAAATTTGGATTTATCTCTGGAAATCCAGATGGGCGAATTCCGTATAATTCCATAAAGTCCAGTTCATACCCATTGGAAGTCAAATATATTTCCAGATTTGAATCTGGTTTTTCACCATCGGGAAAATAAAATTTCACGTGATCTTGCCCATGGGCCTGATGAAAATTTATTAAGTACTCTTCGGCCTCTTTAAATTCTGGAACCGACGGCATTTTCTTAAACTCAATGTAGTTGGCATCGTACATAACCAACATTTCAGGGAAGTGAAATTGCCTGTACAATTCGGTTTCCTTTACGACATTGCCAAGTGTATGAAGGTTTCCAAAGGAAAGATTATCCACTTATCCTCACTCCCCATTAATTGATTTTATCTATACATATTAATACACCTATCACAGCCAACTCTTCACTCTTATGGATAAAAATCTTTATTCAACTGGAGAATCGCTTCCACTGCTTCGTCAATATGGGTTGCACTAATAATTTCAATGGAAAGTCCGTATTCCTGTTTAGCATATTCCGCCTCTGCCACATTCCATTCGGGTACAATGATGACGGATAAATCACTCAACTCAGAAATAAGCGTTTTTTCCATAACCATTCCCACTGGTCCCACTTCTCCTCCTGGCTCCAGAGTTCCAGTAACCCCAATCGCAGTTTTATTTTCAAGCTCCCCTCGGTACACCATTGCCGTCAAACCAAGGGCTAATCCAGCACTATTTCCATCCAAATTTTCCCGTTGTAAAAAAGAAGTAATTTCATCAATATCATCCACGATATGTTCTCGGACATTTTCCCCCATAACTTGAAACGTACTCTTCCGTGAAAATAGGAGGTCTATTAAGTATTCCATTTTACTATTGAAGCGGTCCTTATTCGTAACTTCATATACTTCAAGAACTTCAATACCGTCTTTTTTCAAACCTTCCACAAGCCATTCCCGATCTTCAATATAATAAATATCGCTCGTGTTTACGGCAAGAATGTGAATTCCTGAATCACCGAGCAGATCTTCCGGTTCATAATAGGAACTGACATGATAGGTGTGACTCTCAAACTGTAAGATTGGGAGCTCGAAGATCAGAAAGGCAGCCAGAAGAATCAATACTATCGTTCCTGCCAATCTCCGATTTTTCCTTTTCCGCTGGAGGATGAGAAATACAATGGTAATCGAGGAAAAAAAGAGTATTGCTCCTACGAAAACAAATCCGCCAATCCAATCGAAAAAATACATAAACCATAACAAACCGTAGATGATGGTGGCACCAGTTATAGCATACAAAATGGCAAGCTTGTGGTTGAGTCTATCGAGCTCACGTTTCAATTCCAATTCTATACTAGTTTCTGAGTCAATTATTCTCTCATGTTCCATTCCATTCTCCTTAAGTTACGATATGATTAATACAACTGGTTTAATTTCCTTCTATATTAAACGAACGGATTATAGAATCGGTTCCCATCATTAAATGTGATGACTAAGGAAACTACCAGCAGTATGAGAAGTAGTCCTAGTGCCACAAAGTCTCTGGCTTGGAATGGACGATATCCATACCACGTCCGTTTCTTATTTTTTCCGAAACCGCGAAGGTCCATTACATTACTGATAACATCGATCCGTTCCATACTTAAAAAGATAAGTGGTGTAAAGATACTTGCGGCATTCTTTATTCTAGTAGCCAATTTCTCTTTTTTCGACAAATCAATGCCCCTTGCCTGTTGAGCGACGGCGATGGTCTTATAATCCCGCTGCACGTCTGGAATGTAGCGAAGGGCAATGGCCACTGCGTATGATATGCGGTAACTTACCCCGATTCGATTCAGGGATGAGGCAAACTCACTTGGATTAGTAGTAATGATAAAGAGCAGTGCCGTTGGAATCACCACAAAATATTTTAACGTAATATTCAATTGATAGAATAATTGCTCAAGAGTCAAATCATAGTTTCCAGGAAGGGTCAAGATAGCCGTCTGCGTGCCGTAAATTTCTGCCCCCTGCTGTGGTGCGAAGAGATAGATTGCGATATTGTTCAATAATAAAAAGAACAAAATTAAAATTAAGACGAATGATACTTCCCGAATCTTCACTTTCGAAATCTGAAAGATCACGAGACTTGCCAGGAACATAAAAACGAGGACACGAGTATCGTATGTTAACATCGCAGCAGTGGACCACATAACGAAACACAATAATTTGGTAGCCCCTGTAAGATTATGAATCGGAGATTTCCGTTCGATGTACGACAGCATTTCTGCCATGTTCCCTCACCTCCCGATCATAATCAATAAACCGTTGGACAAATTCCTTTGGCTTTTCCAATCCTGCTTTTACTGCCAATTCAAACAAAGAAGTTTCCTTTAAATTTGCTTTTGAAATTACTTCCAGGTCAGTAATCACATTTACAGCTGTATCATCGGCAATTTTTTCCCCATTAGCAATTACGATAGCCCTCGGGGTGTATTCCTGCATGAGGTGCATATCATGGGTAATCATGATTATCGTAACCCCAAGCTGATTTAATTCCACAATGAACTCCATAATTTCAGTATAATGACGGAAATCCTGCCCTGCCGTAGGTTCATCAAGGATTAGCACTTCCGGTTCCATTACCAGAATGGAAGCAATTGTGACCCGTTTTTTCTGCCCAAAGCTCAACGCAGTGATGGGCCAATTTCGGAATGGGTAGAGACCGCAAATACGCAGCGTCTTCTCCACACGCTCCCTCACTTCTTCCTCTGCAATCCCTTCGATCCTAAGTCCAAAGGCCACTTCATCAAAAATCATGTGCTTAGATATCATGTGATTAGGGTTTTGCATCACCATCCCGATACGTTTCGCCCGCTCTTTGATTGTTTCCTTCGTGATGTCTTTTCCATCCATCAGGATAGTACCTGAATCAGGCTTTTCAAAGGCACAAATAAGTTTGGATAAGGTGGATTTCCCTGCACCATTTTTCCCAACGATACTAACCATTTCCCCTTTACTTATGGAGAATGAAATTTGTTTCAACGTCTTCGTGTCTGCGGAGGCATAGGTAAAATCGATATTTTTCAGTTCTAAAACTGGTGTTTCCATTTTTGGCGGTATAGGTGGAGGGCTTTCCTTAAACCAGTTCTTGATACGTTCACGGCATTTTTCCAAAACAAGGTTGTCCAAATGCTCTGGTTGCATTTCCTCGGTAATCGAGCAACCGGCATATTTAAGTGCCTTCACATACAATGGTTCCCTAATGTTATTTTCCTCTAAAACGGTTGTTGTTAACAGCTCCGCCGGTGTCGCTTCAATGACCACTTTTCCCTTGTTTACCACAATAATTCGATCAACATGTGACGCCAGAACATCTTCTAATCGGTGTTCAATGATAATAATAGTTGTATTCGTTTCCCGTTGGATGCGGTCGATGAGATGGATCGCATGCTTTCCAGTGGCAGGGTCAAGATTTGCTAATGGTTCATCAAACAGAAGGATGTCCACATCATCCACCATGACTCCTGCAAGGGCAACCCGTTGCTTCTGCCCACCGGATAGTTGGTGTACGGATGCAGTAAGATGATTAGCCATGTCCACCATTTTAGACACTTCTTTCACTCTGCCGACCATTTTTTCTTGAGATGCACAATTATTCTCCAGGGCGAAGGCAATATCTTCCCCGACAGTTATACCCACAAACTGACCGTCCGGGTCTTGCAGGACAGTGCCCACTAATTGAGACCTGTCAAAGATATTTTGGTTAGTTACTTCCTCTCCCTTAATCCTTAAGGTTCCAGTTACCTCTCCCTTGTAAGAATTGGGAATGAGGCCGTTAATAATGTGGCCGAGGGTGCTTTTCCCTGAACCAGACGGACCACATATTAACACTTTCTCTCCTTCATAGATTGAGAGATTAATATCGTGTAAAGTGGGAGACACCTGTGTTCTGTATTTAAAACTATAATTCTGGAATTCTATAATTGGATTTTTCATTCAAATATACCCCACTTTTTGTCGAACAATTAGGAATCTTAGTTATCTATCTTAATTTACCAATTCCTCTGCAAAAAAACAAACCGGAAGCGAATGCCCCCGGCGTTGTTGAAGATTAAGCTTCTGCGTCTAAACTTCCACTCTTGCTTCGTGTTTTCGCATAGGCAATTAATAAAAGTGTACCAATGACACCAACTGTTAAAATATTAAAACCACCAGCTACAGCACCTTGTACGTAAACTTTATTTTCAGGCTCCACATAAATTAAAATATCAAGAGATGGTGCAATGAGCATCCAACCGATGGCGTTCACAACCACTTGGGTCACGTTAAAGGTAATGATTTCTTTTAAACCAAAAACTCCATTTTCAATATCAATCTTTTTCGCTACTAAACCGATGGCTAACCCCACAAAACCGGAGACAACGACCCAACTCCACCATACAGATCCCCAGACGATAGCATCTGTTAATGCGTGACCAACAAATCCAATTAATGCCCCTGCGATAGGTCCGTATACGACAGCCATTAATGCTAAAAAGGCGTAAGAAACTTGAAAGTTTGTGTTAGGTACACCTGTAGGGATTGCGGCAAAACGGTTTAAAATGACAAATACAGCTACCCCGATACCAATTGCGACGATTGTTTTTGTTGCTAATTTTCCATTCATTTGTTCCATTCCTCCTAATTTCACTGATTTAATTTTGGTTTTACTGTTGCTGCTGATGTTGCCTTGTTGCTAAATTGATCCCATTTTTGGAATAGGTCGATTCTGTTTTACGAATTGCAATACTCCAGTTGGAGCCTGTTCCTATATTGTACGCTTTCGCGAAGGATCCTTGATTAATGGCAACTGCCATATTGTCGAGAGAATTTACATACACAATGGGCTGACCAATTCGCGTATCGGCAAATGACCTGCCGTACGTCATCTGATTCACATACACTTTTCGGTTTCCGTGTTTAATCACAATTTCCACTGTTTCCCCATAATTAATTTTCTGTTTTTCAAAAAGGTCACGGCTAATGTTGCTCCAAAGATTTCCAAATCGAACATCTAAAATATCTATAATACCTCTAATCTCACCATTTTCTATATCGGCTTTCTGAGAGCAAAGATTTATGATCGAATTCAAATCAATTTGTGGCCCCACTTGTTCAAACGTTATCTCCTTCGACGCTAACCTCGCAGCAGTGTAGGCATAAATATCTCTGCCATGGAAAGTATGTGAGGCACCGGATTTCGGCAATCGATTTGTCCTTTCATCAATAGCCCTTACTTCCACGAGGCCGATGCTCTGGCTAATATGGGTGAGTGTTCCATTATCCGGTGTGACGATATATTGATTCGTTGTGGTTTTTGCCACAACACTCTTACGTTCCGAACCAACTCCTGGATCTACAACAGATACGAACACCGTCTCCCTCGGCCAGTAGTTACAAGTTTGAAGTAACCGATATGACGCTTCCCATATATTGAATGGAGGTATATCGTGTGTTAAATCATAAATGGGCAAAGTTTGATTCACTGAATGGGCAACACCATACATGGCATTCACCGCCCCATCGCTTAATCCAAAATCTGTCTGCAATACCAGTGCTTGACTCATGTATACCTCTCCCTTCTTTTATTATCGTTATACATTTAATTTTAAAAAATGATATTGATTTCTAGTTAAAAATGGATGAACTTAATTCATAGTATTCGTGTATGTAAACTCAGCTTTTAGCGTTGTCTGTTCTTGTTTGGTTGGACTTCCCCCTTTTTTAGCATAAAAAAACCACGCCATTATCATTCGATAAGGACGCAGTCTTATACGTGGTACCACCTTAATTTTCCAATTGTTCACACAATTGGACTTAGCAAGTACAGAACTCCGATGAATCGCTGGAAAATGACCGTTGGATCGTTTGTGAATCATAGTTCTGATTCGTCAACGCAGCAATTACCGTTTCTTATACTGTGGTTTTGATAACGAGTACCCACACTCGTCGAAACCTACTGATGCCTTTGGCAAGTTCAGTCACGCAGCTCAGAGCCCATTGTTCAAATCAGTATTTTTACCCCTTTTCAGCTACCGGGGTTCTCTGCGGAAAAATAAGCTGATTTTACTTTATCCCTTCATCGCCTTAAATTATTTAAGACTAATCATAAATGATGTGAATATAAAAATCAATACAAATATTGAAAAAATTTTATTTGTTGAGAAAAAATATTCTTCATTGGAGGGAATTGCTACACACACTCCATGTCAAAACTTTGTTAGAATAAGATATAAGGGGGATATAATTATGCAATTTTCACTTGACTTTCCAACAAATATCATTGAACTAATCACCACTTCCCTCACTTGGGGATTTCTCATCTACGGGATTTATTATTACTATCAAAAACAAAATCGAAAGCCGAAAATATGGAAAGCATGCGTTGCCATGTTAGTTGGTTTATTTGCATTTTCACTTGACTTCGCGATCTTAGGCACCATTATAAAGATTCCTATTCTACCAATAGGAGTTTGGCTTTTATTATGGTATGCCAAGGGGAAGCCGGGGGCTTGGGATAAATATAGGTCCTTCGCATGGCTAGGGTTTATTGGGAATTTTATTTTTGTTGTGGCAGCTATCGTCTCTGTCCTCTTTCATAACTTGATTTATCCTAAGAGTGACCTTGAAACATACATATCAACCATGGAGGAACATGCTATGCTGGTTGCGATTCACCCTTCCGCTGAGGAAGTTACATTTGATTCGGATAGCTTTAAACAACATTTTTCCAGCTTCAAAGAAGAGCCTTTTGACAGTATTGAGTGGTACAACGACATAAACTTTAATATGGAACCTGCAGACAGGGAGGAAATCTTTCCATATGTATTGACGGGTACGTCTTCTAAGTGGGGCAGTGGTTTACCCACAATTATCTATGTGGAGCGAGACGGGAAAGGGTTAATAGTTGATTCATCTGAACGGCAAAGGTACTTCCGAGGGGAAGAATCATTTTTGAAGGGTGGCGGGAAATAATGTGGAACACGAGATTTCGGTTACCTATTCTTCTGACCATCATATTGATCGGTATTGGGGCGATCTATTATTACTATTATTCCGGTCCTGATGAGTTTTTGTCAGAGGGGGCTCTCCTAGACGAGATTCGTGATTATTACTATGAGGCAGATTCTAGTACAGAAATACAAGATATTATTTTCATAGATGAGAGTCATGTATTTGTCCCATTCCGCATCAACAACATATACGGCACCAGTTATTGGTACTGGGAAAAAAGAAAGTGGAATTTACGCCGCATTGATACGATTCAAACTCCCACTATTTGGAGGGTTGACCCTGAAGATCCTTCTACGTTTGTTTTCCTTTGGAATATGAGTCCAGATACAGATCTCCATGAAGGGGAATTCTTTATGATCAATCCAAGAAATTACTTCGTGAGCAATAACGTTCACACCTATACTCCACATGTACAACTTTCTATGACCATTCCATTTACTGGCACATCTAATTCAGAAAAATCGTTTGGTGTGGTTTCAATTCCGGAAGACTGGAAGGTTTTTTTGCAGGAGTATTATGAAGTGGAGCATGCTAAAATCCCTAACGATTCATTCTTTGACAGTTTCTTCCCCCATTCCAGTGTGTATTTCGGCTGGAAACCGTTTGATAAAGAGGGCAATATTTATTATCCACAAATACCTAATGGATCTGGATATGGCTTTGGAGATAGTTCCGTAGACTATTTAAGGAATATAAACGAGTATGATATAGAATAGAAAAGCAGAACGAAACTCACAGGAGTAGGTCAAGAGGGCAGTGAAAAAGTGGTTTAAAACTTTTTCAGTGCCCTCGTAGGTCAGTGGCTATTACCATCTGACTAAACAGTATCCCCCCTTCCACGAACGAAGGAGGGATACTTCTTACACCTATATTCTAATGATTCATAGCTACTGCTCTATTATTATTGGCTTTATCCTGAATCTCCACGGCATACCAACTTCTCGCATTCCCGTGCTCTTCCACGTAGTTTTGCATACCATAAATACCTCGGTGATAGGCCGTCAGAGCATAATCCCAATCCCCGTATTGATTGTATAGAAACTCTAAATACGTTACACATAACTGAATGGAATAGAGTGGATCGAATAACATGTCATGATTGTAAGGCAGATCAGCCATGTCTGCAATCCACGGACTCGTGTTTTCCATGAACTGAGCTAACCCGTATGCCCGTCCATATCTTGTCTGTGGCCCAACGGTATCAGGACTGAATGTTCCACCTGTCTCCACCCGCAGCAGTTCATAAATCAGAAACGGATCAATACCTTTTGCTGTTGATTCTAGAACTAAGAAACGGCCCCATTCCCTTTCAAAGCGTTCACCACTGTCTTCATAAAAGTGATCTGCAAGTTCATTTGCCTGTTCCCAAGTGAGATATCCTGCAGTCTGTGACGTTTCTGACCTGTTTTCTAAATATACTTGTAACCTTTCCACTTCCAGTGCCTCAATCAATCCGTCCCTCTCCGAATCCCATTTCGTCATTAACCCCCCGACTTGATAGTCCAAGGACCTGTTGATTGTCTGAAAAAGGGCGTTTTCTGATTTGGCTAAATCGTATTCCTCTGTTAATTGGGACATCTCCAATTCCATTTCTGTAAATTCACTTTCCACCTTTGTATATTGACCTTTTAGTTTGATATATTCATTCCCTATTACTGCCGTGACTAGAAGTAGTGACAACAACGATAAGATGATCACTAACTTTTTCATCTTTGCTTGCTCCTCCTTTTTGCGTTCACCTGATGGTTCTTTTTGAAAAAACTAGATTTGAAGTTTTTCCATTGAGCCTCGATCATGTTCTGATAGTTTTAGGTGAATTTGCAATTCTTAGTAACAAGCAATTACCAATTTCATAGAATTTATACATATATTAAGAAATTTGATAGATTTGAATTTAACAAAAGGAAGATTATTTAACATAAGAGACCTAGGGAAAGGGGAATGTAAGAAAAGCGCAAGCGCCTTGGTCACGAGCGTAGGGCAGTGGAGGAATGACAACTAGAAGTCCGCTCTTTGACTTCGGTTGTCACTTCCGAAGTGCCCCGTAGGGAGTAGGCGGCTGGAGCTAGACATTGCCCGAAGGTGCAAAAACTAATACTTTCTGGAAAAAACAGTAGTCCCTTTCTATTAATTCATAGAAAAACCGTGTTACAGTAGTTGCACACGGTTTTTTTATATTCTCTAGTTTTACTCTGTTCTAAAATCAATAAGTTCTACAGTCACATTCGTAATGCGGTTATCCAGTCGCGCTGAAGTTCTAAACCCTGTTTTTGCAGACGGCAGTAACGTACCTGATGTGGGATACGTTTCAGAGGAGTCAATGATGTTCCCATTGTCATCCTTGAATAGAGCGCGTAATTTAACAGATCTTAAACTAAAGTTGCTGATGTTTTGTACTTCCCCTTCCACAATCGTACCGGCCGTGTTCGTGTAAACATCCGTTATATCAATGGTAATCGGATTCGTCAAATTCTCACGGGCTTCCCTTTCTTGGCGCTGTGCCTGCTCCACCTGACTATGGAGTTCCTCATACTGTTGAAGGGCACCTTCTAACTGTTCAATCTTTTTTTCTTGTAAACTCAGGACTTCCATAGCAGATTCCAGTTCTGTTTCTAACCTTTCATTCGTACCAGATTGTGCCGACAAGGATGCTACTTCCTGCTCCTTCTCAGAAATGACTGACTGCAAATTTTTAATATCATTTAAAAACGTGTCCGTCAATTCCTTCACTTCTGTTTTGGAGTTTTCGCTAACTTCCTCTAACTCCTGCTGGAGGGAAAACAATGATTCTGCATAAATCAAATAATTTTTCACCTCTTCTGCTTCTGCATCCTCATCAAGGGCATTTTGAAAAGCTTCCATCGCCTCTTCATAATCCCCCAAAGACATTGCCATATGGCCTGCCTCCACATTGTCTGTAAATGTCTCAGATGCTTTGCTAGAACAACCTGCCAATAAGAAAAATAATATTATAATTGCTAAAAAACTACTCCATTTTTTCCACACTTGAACTACTACCTCCCTCTCCTAATCAACTAAATTACCAAATTAAATCTACACTTTGCTAGAGTTAACTGCACATTCTATATTAAGAAAACTGTATAAAAGCTCATCAAAGAAGACCTAACTCCTTTAATATCCTCCGTAACGTCCCCAAGTCAGTCTTCAGTTCAGTTGAAATCTCCGTCATTAATACACTACAAATGGTATCTAAATGGGTAGTACTAAGTTTTGTATCGAGGAATCTCCCTAGTTCCAGTGCCTCATCCATATCTGTAAACGGGTTTAAAACAACGTTTTTTCCACGAATAGTCTCGTCCATTTCTAAAGCTAGATGTTTAATAAACTCTGCGATATTTTCGATCTTTTTATGATTCAAATTTTCAAAGGTGTCATGTTTTGTGTGGTAATACGGCCAATGGCCACAGGAAAAAAATAGATTCGGCTTTTTATTAATGTCAAAAATATAATGATCAGATAAGTATAAAATGTCTCTGCTTTTTAACTTATAAGTCTGAATTTCTTCATTCTTCTCACGTGCTTTATTAATACTATGGGATAAAGCAGGACTTGTCTCTGCCCCAACGGCAAACAAGGCGTTTTCCCGATCACAAACAGCCAGATCATGACCGCAAAGATCTAAAATAATTGCACCGTGGAAAAAGCGGAAGTCTAAGCATTCCGGTAAATGTCGATAAAAGTAAACACTCCCCATATCAGGGGTTTTAAAATAAGGTGGTTCCTCCATATCGAATATGGCAAGGACAATGTTTAAGTCTAAGTGGGAATTTTTTAAAGAATCCATTACGGAAAGCAATATACCGATTGCAGCAGCATTATCATCAGCCCCAGGAAATCCAGTAAGATGATCATAATGGGCTCCAAGCAATAACCAGTCTTTTTTGGCGTTACCTTTTTTCACGGCGAGAATGTTGCGGCCTATAACCGTGTCATCAGCCACATAAATCTGTTCCCATCCACTTGTCAAAAGGGGCTCAAGTTTCATCGTCTCCATTTGGTCGATGATGAGCTTCCTAGCTTGATCATGACCTGTGGTTCCTGGAACACGTCCATTTAAGACCGGGTCCGATAAATTTTCAATGAGTTCAATAAATTGGCGGTTCATTTCTTCCCTTTTCTCCCTTCCAACTATCGACTAAACTATTGACCAACCATTCTTTTATGACTAGTATATCACTATTTTTTTCCAAATCACTAAGTTAATAGAGTTTTTTGTAAATTTAATAGGAAAAGTCTGGAATGGAAAACTCTACTAAATAATTTAACACAGAAATGCATGGAGGTTAATACCCCCATGCTGATAAAACGTTTTTTAAGAAAATTTACACTCCCATTTAAGAGGGACTGTTAAAATGAGAAAAGCACCTTTTTCAGTGCACTCCCATTAAAGATTGTTTTTTTCTATTCCAAAAGAAGATACTTGAGCCAATAAGGAGCATCAACAAACCAACCAATAACCAATTATAGGAATTCGTTGCCGTTGACGGTAATGCTTCTCCATCTTTGACTTCATGGTTTTTCTCGTTAGTTGAATCTTTGCCTACTTTACCTGATGATGGGGATGTTCCAAGTATTGGTCCCTCATTATCCTCTTCTTTTTCAACTGGTGTCTGCTCTTGCCTTTTTTGGAAAACACCATAAGTAGAAAAATGGGAGACTTCCAATGTGATAAATTGCTCAGATTTGTCAACTTGCCCACCTTTTAACACCCACTTATTTGTACCCTCATCGTAATAATATATTTCAACTAACTCCGGATCTAATCCCGAAAAATAGTGAAGGTTTAAGATAAAGTCCCCATGTGTTAAAGGTTCACTTGTACCATCCGGGTATACAACCGTTACTTCATAGATATCCCCTGCCACTACATAGTCATCCATATGAGAAATATTGTCTGGATTCACTTGCTCCACTTTTATTCTCGTCGCTTCAGGGAGATCAGTTGGCATAATGATGGAGCTGTTACTCCCTTGAATATAATAGTGTGCGCCACTGCCTACTTCCCTCTCTACACCATAACTAATGAGATAGTCATCCTCAATCGTGACTGTTAATGATACTGAAATATCATTAGTGTTTGTTATATGGTCTGGTAGATCTAATACCCCCTGAACATTTAATGATTTCAAGGACGTGGGATCATAAGGATCATTTTCCAGTTCCCAGGAAACGGGGAGATCAACTGTTTCCCCACTCGGAAGTTCAGCAGTTAACTTCTGTGGCAGGAGTGATGTTATCTCTTCCAGCGTTTTTCCAAACGTCACATTCGTATTTTCTCCCCCGGACAAAGAAACAATATTTGGCTGGAATTCGAACGCCCCAATGTCAATCTTTCCATTTTGGATTCTAGTGTTCCCTCCAACATCACTATATCCACTTCCAAAACCGTTATTTCCTTGATCTATAGCAGGGGAATGGGCAGATAGCCGATAGTCCCCTTGGGCTGGTGCCAAAAACATTGGATCATCGCTAAAGATCATCAGTTCTCTTAGTTCCTGTTCATCTAGTAGAGCATCAATTCCTCCAATGATTAAATTGGACATAAATTCAGCGGGATTCATCTCTAACGGAGCAATTTCCGATTGTAAGGAGAATTCGGAATCCATTCGCACCAATAAATTTTCTTCAAGTGAGTTTCCTCCGTTCCCCCATATAATTGTATTGAATATTCTTGGTGGTTGCTCCCTATAGGCAAGGGAAACACCAGCACCAAACCCCGACCCTTGTGTTACATCATTATTTGTTATTGTCATACTATATAGACTGACCGATTCCTGTATCTCGTTTTCAGCGACCATCTTTAACTCAAAATCCAAGGATTCACCTAAATGCATTGGAGTCATTTCCGGTTCCCTGAAAAGATTTGATGCCTCATAAATTCCTCCACCTGAAATTTCAGCTGTATTTCCTGCAATCAAAGTATTAAAACTTAGAAATTCACTCTCTAAAGCGAAGATTCCTCCGCCTGATTCCAATGCAGTATTCCCTGTTATAAAAC
The DNA here is from genome assembly GCF_019042215.1 of Evansella tamaricis. Classification (GTDB taxonomy): domain Bacteria; phylum Bacillota; class Bacilli; order Bacillales; family Salisediminibacteriaceae; genus Evansella; species Evansella tamaricis. Next base: position 79,665 of record NZ_JAHQCS010000107.1, read on the forward strand.
TGTTAGCAACAGTAACACTACTGGATAAGGAGGCAATTCCTCCGCCACTTTTACTTGAATGGTTATTTGTAAACGTTGAATTAGATATATACGCTAAACTATGATAGAGTTGTACTCCTCCTCCATCTTCAACGGATGAATTATTCGTAATATATACATTTAGTAAATTCACACCATTACTGTATTCTAACAGGATTCCGCCACCATGATATCCAGCGTTTTCTTTGATTACTAAATCCTGCAGGAAAATATGTTCACTAGAAAACAATCCAATCCCAACGCCCCCGTAAGATCCATTCGATTTAGCCCCAGTAATAGTAAACCCATCGAGCTCTACACCTGAGACATGGTTACCAGTCACTACTGCTACAGAGTTCCCATTGCCATGATCCCCACTTAGAATCGTTTCATTTGCTTTACTATCCCGTTCATAACGATACGTTTCTCCACCTGCAAACCCACCATAAATATAAACATTACTTTTCAGAAAGAAGGACGTGTCTTCCACATACTCTGTTCCTGTAAGTTCAATTTCTCCGACAGATGTAGATGTGGTGGGACGATAAGTTCCCTTAGCAACCCAGATTTCTTGACGATCCCCTGCTGCATCAATCGCATCTTGAAGATCAGTGAAAGCATCGGCCCACGATTGTCCATTATTTTCACCAGTAGCATTTACATCTACGTAAATGATGTTTCCACCTGCACTCCAAGCTGAAGGCAGTAACACAAACAACAATAATACCACTGACAGTAATAAAGATTTTGTTTTCCATCTTTTTTTCAATATAATCACCTTTTTCAATTAATGTCATTTCTCAGAATATGATTTCGAATATTCCGACTCACCTATCTACAATTCACTATATAGAACACTTAATGCTAGCAATCCCGTTAGATCAGTTCTCTAAGTAACGTATAAGAATAAATAGAAATTTTAGTATTATAGCAGGGTTTCGTTATTCCATCTAGGATACATCGTAAACGTAAGGATAGGATAGATATGCAGATATGTCTTTTATTCTATATAACCACTCCCCTTCCAAAATAATAGTTTTAACGTTTATTACCGTCATAAAGTTAATAACTCTATCATGTCCACTAAATTCTACTATTAATTCAGAAAATTTGACAGCGCAAATCGACAAAATCATGTTTAAAAGTATTTTAAAATTGCCCTTTAATAATCCCATAGAAATAATGGCATTCCTTACTCTGACTTTCTCACCAAGGGGAATGCTCTTCCTTTCACCCTGCCTTCCTTTTTGTTACCATGAATACTAACTAGTTTTTAGATAGGAATGATAGGTTTGATTAAGGCATCCATGCTTAATTGTTATCACAGATTACCAGCTAATTTACGGGGAGGAATATCATATGAATGGGAATTCTGGTTACATATACGTGATGTTAAATCTAGCAATGGAAGGGAAGGTAATGGTTGGTCGTGTGAAAGATGATCCTGCCATGACACTGGATGGAAGTCAGGCTCCAACGGATAAGGATACACAACGCATCCTTGTTTATCGGGAGTTCTTTGCAGAAAATATTGACCTTCTGGAAATAGAACTGAACAATTGGTTAAAGGACAATGACAAGGATAACAGCAACGGCTATTTTCAAGTGGAACCTTATCAGATCATTGACAAGATTCAGCAGCTTCACACGTCGTTTTTCCCAGAAAGGAAGGATGGACTTGTCTTCCCTCCGAACGGGGGATCAGATATCCCAATGGACGCTTTTGTTCTGTTCGATCAAGCTTGTGATTATTATTATGGTCGTGGAAGCATTGGAAAGGATTACAGGGAAGCGCGAAGGTTGTTGGAGGAGGCCCACGGGCTTGGGGTGCTGGCGGCTTCTATCTACCTCGGCCGGATGTTTGAGTACGGGGAAGGTGTCGAGCCGGACGTGGTGAAGGCGCTTCAATATTATGAGTCTGCGGTGGCGGGCGGCAGTAATGTGGGGTGTGCGAAGATTGCTTGTCTCTACTGGAGGGATACGGTTGTAAAGGACTTAGAATTGGGAAAACAATGGTGGGACCGCTATTTCACTTCATTGGATCATCACGTTATTACAAAAGATGATTACTCGAATTTTAATTTTTACATAACGTTAGCAAATGAGAATCAATTGGAGATAGGGTACAGGGATACTTTAGCCATTTATAAAAATCAGATGATAAAGTTACTGGAGATTCGCTGGGATGTTTGCAATGAGCAGCACTCTGGGAATATTCCGTTCAGGGAGTATATGTTGGATATTATCCAAAAGGAGATTGCGTTTGTGCAGTCGTTGGAGGCAAAGGATTTGCCTGGGGTGAGTGAGGACTTCGCCATTACGTCGGACTTCTTGAATATTTCGAATATGGGAATCATTTTACTGGCGAATGTGGAACGGGGTGAGTTTGCTGCTGGCAATACCATTAAGATAAACGCTCCGGGCGGGATTTCCGTTGATGGAAAAATTAAGAAAATTGAAAAGTTTGGGAAGTTCAGTGAAATGGCATCAGCCGGGGAAAGTGTCGGTTTCTTGGTGGATGGGAGCCAAGAAGAGTTGATGTTTGTGAAAACCGGAGCATCCATTGTGACAGGATGAGTGGTTTCTATAGGGGGAATGCCCTGATGGAGTTAGGTTAGTTATTCCCTTCACTTCGTTTTCCCTTAACCAAATAAAATCAAATTCGCGGCGGCGATGGCAACGACAACCGCGGCCAGTCTTTTGATATTCTGTTGGGAGAGCTTGGCGAAATAGTGGATACCGATTCGGGAACCAATCAGCACACTGACGAGACCCACCAGGAAGTAACTAATAAATTCCATGGAGAAGTCACCGCTCACCCCATGTAAAGTAATGGTGAGAATAGCCGTTATCACAAATGTAACTTGCAGGTTGGCGCTGTAGGCATATTTGTTATCATGGAAAACCAAAAGGAAATAAAACACAAAAAACGGTCCACCAACTGCAAAAATGCCTCCCATAAGACCGCCGGATAGTCCGAGGACAATCGGTAACCACGTTCCATTTACCTTTTTTTCTGGATTAGGACTTTCATTCCAAAACAAATAAATGACTACGGTGATTAGAAAAAGGCCAAGGAATGTTTTCAAAATATCCATATCCCCATAGTTGTGAAGAATTAAAAAACCACCAACCCGGCCGATTAGGGCGGCACTAAGTATGACGAGGAGGGACTTCCATTGAATATGTTTAAATAGTTGTACCGCGATGCTTAAGGACAAGATAAAAGTTAAGGTGATTACTAGGAGTGCACTTTCTTTTACGGTAAAAAGAAATGGTAAAAAACTCATGGCAATGAGACCAAATCCAAATCCACTTACTCCCTGAACGAAACTCCCGCAAAGTAGGATAATAAAAATCAGTACTAACTCAATGACCATGACTAGCGAACCTTTCTGATTTTGAACTGGAACTCTTACTTCTTGCCACTTTTCTCTTGTTAAAAAGTTACGGTTTGGAAAAGTAGGTACTCAACCCACACTTTCTTTCTATTTTCTATACTATCATACCTTCTATTCTTAAAATAATACGTGGAATAATCCCTTCCATCGTCAAGGACAGAGAGAAGCAGGAAGGGGAGCATCGTGACCTTACGATACTCCCAAACACACTCTCTAATATCGTTCTTTATAAATCAATAACGCATCATTGCAAACGGAATCTTCTGAAACGGTCGTTGTAAATTTGATATCAATTATATCCACGTCGTTTGCCTCTAGCCATTCATTAATATCATCGTCAATATAGGTATCATCTGAATCAAAATGCTTCACCTTCATCTCCCTAGATCGTAGAATCAATTCCGTCCCCTCCTTCTCTGTATAAATGATAATGATAAAATATATGGACAAAGGGAACTTTTAAGACCTATTGGATTGTGACGGAATGTCAAAAGTGTGTTCTCCAGATGTTTTTTGGACAAAAACAGATTATTAACAACACGTGAAAAGTTATTACTTTGGGTTTTATTCATCAGAAAAGCGCAACCGCCTATGCTCACGAGCGTAGGACAGTGGAGGATTGACAACAGAAGTTCGCTCTTTGACTTCGGTTGTCACTTCCGAAGTAACTAAATTTTGATAGGTTTACCTTCCTTTTTTCCCTGATTAAGGTGAAGATGGTTCATCTCCTCTAACTTGCTTTTTCCACTTATGGAACTCAACGAATTCCTGGAGCTCTTTCAAGGTAATTCCAGACTCCCTAAGCTCTTGTATAAGATTCCACCATGCGTAATCACTATTATCAAATTGAGCGACTTCAGGTTCAATTAACTCAGGAACCAGTTCATTAACAGGGACATCCAGTTCCGAAGAAATCTTGGCGACTAACTCCACAGAGGGGTTTGTATTTTGATCTCGCTCTAATGTACTTAAATATGATTTGGCAACTCCCGCCCTTTCCGCAAGCTCTGTTAATGTTAAGCCTGCGCCTTTCCTATATCTTCTAATTCTACTGCCAATCAACGTTCACACCACTCTTTCACTAAAAGATATTACCCGTTATTATTATTATTTTAAAACGTAATACGATGTTTATGTTTTCCGGTGAACTTTTGATGGTAGTTGCTAATGGTTCACCTTTTCCGTTCGGAAATTTAATTTAGATGTTATTTTTCCCTTTTGCTGGGCCTAGACCAATTTACCTAATATTCCAGATAAACCGTTAACCATTATATAACATTTTCAATTTTCTGGCTATTATAATAGTCATATAGTCACATTATCTATCAATAACTTTTTCGACATTCTTCCGACGAGTTATGGAACTTGTCGTTGAGTGTCGATTAGTTTCGGATTGTTTCTCGAAATATTATACCTTTGTATAATATAAACCGTATTATTGGATTGGTATGTTTATGGTACCTATAATTTGAAAGCGTACTTTATCCTGTTCGGAATTTTCATCCATATTATTGAACAAGTGCCATTCGACAAGTGCCTGTCACCTCCCGACAAAAAGAGTCCCCTTACTAGGAGTTATGAGAGATTTAACTGCTGTGTAAGGGTTTTTCACTATCAGGATTCAAATCATGTGATCATTTTCAAATTGTGCTATAATTTTACAATAAATGTACAACAAAAATACCACTCTCGTAAACACTTTGACAATTGCCCTCAAGGCATAGTACGAGTAATCATTTGGGGTTCCAATGACGGGAAACCATTTATACGGTATTACCAAAATACACATAGAATTACATAAATAATTTTTCGTTATTAAGGGGGATGGGATTGAATGAGAGAGAAGGTTTTTCAAGTGTTTATTCCCATGCTTTTACTTGGTCTAGGAACATGGGGAATATTAACCTTTTATGGGGAAAACTTCTGGCTTATTTTGTCATTATTACTATGTTCTTTTCTCTTCGGCTTGTATATGAATATAAACCGTTTAACACATAATCCCGTTTCAACAAAAAAATCGCAGAACATCCATTCCATAACCGTGGATCTCGTCAACGAAACAGCGCTCTTATATGATTCTTTATTCAAAAATAATAGTGATGGCATCATAGTGAGCGACACAAATGGAAATGTAGTAGACGGGAATCCGGTCATCTGCAAGATGAGCGGATACACGTTAGAAGAGTTCAAAAATATAGAATTATCTTCCTTCATTTGCGAGGATGATTTAGACAAGAAGTTCCAACATACAAAAAAAGCACTGGAAGGTTCTCCGCAAGAATTTAATATACACGTTCAAAATAGGATTGGGAAAAAACTGCTTGTTATGGTAAAAATGATCCCAATTAAAGTAGATGAAGAAATTGTTGGTCTCTTTGAAATCATTAAGGATATAACCGAATCCAAAAAATTAGAAGAAATGATGTATCATTCTGATAAAATGAATGCCATTGGTCAACTGGCGGCCGGAGTTGCACACGAAATACGAAACCCCCTCACCTCACTGAAAGGTTTTATTCAACTTTCGAAATCAGAATTAAGTGGAGAATACGTGAAAATTATGGAGTTGGAGTTAGAACGGATTAATCAGATTGTTGGTGAATTTTTGTTTTTATCCAAGCCCCAAAAGGTCTCCTTCGTTTTTCAAAACATAGGTGTGATACTCACTGATGTAGTTCAGTTTATTAAACCGGAGGCACTGCTCAATAAAGTAGAGATACATACCACCATCGACCGAGATCTACCTCAAGTTCACTGTGAAGAAAATCAGTTGAAACAAGTTTTCATTAACTTGTTGAAAAATTCGATGGAAGCAATGCCCTCAGGGGGCAATATATTTATTACTGTTTCAAATAATGTGGACATTCTCTCGATAAAAATAAAAGATGAAGGGGTTGGCATCCCAAAAGAAATTTTAGAAAAAATTGGACAACCTTTTTTCACAACAAAACAATCTGGTAATGGGTTAGGAATTCTTGTAACTTATCGGATCATTGAGTCCCACGGAGGAACCTTCTCTATCACAAGTGAAGAAAATGTTGGAACCGAAGTGGAAATCTCGTTGCCCATTTCAGACGACAGCTCTACTCAATTAGCTGGTAATACGCTGGAGATCGCACAACGTAATAATTAACAATCTGCCTGCACAAATCCCTACTACTTTTTTAAACAGGCAATGGTAATGATTATAGTGAGAGACACTGGATTCCCAGCGAGAACAGTGAGTCAGGGAGACACGCAGAATTGCAGTACAGTAACGATGAGGCTCTCGAGCCGCCCCACCGACCCGTGAAAATGATCGCCCTAAAGGGAAAAGCAACAACAAAATATGACTGAGCCTTTTAAAAAAAGTGGTGTAGCATTTACAAAGGAGAGAACTAAAAATGTATATTTATTTGACAAACAAAGAACGTACACTTGAAAAATTAGATTCTGAGCCAAAAATTTTCCGTCTCACGCTCAAAGGTGAGGACGATTTACTTCACCTGGTTGAAAGTGACTCAATGATCGAATTGGAGTTAACAGAGAGCGATTTGATATTTGAAGTCATTGACGCCTCCTCTTCCCTTCAGAAAGGTGCATTTCTAGTGTGCAATAATATTCCAGTGGTGGAAAATGGCAGAAAAGTTTTTGAACAGCGATTCCAGAATCGGGCCAGAATGATTGAAAACGAACCTGGATTTGTGGCAATACGGGTGTGTCGGCCATTGAACTCTGATACGTATGTAATCATGACTTTTTGGGAAAAAGAGCAAGATTTTTTAAACTGGAAACAGTCCTCTGCCTATGAGCATGCCCATAAAAAACGCGGGACATCGGAAGGCATTGATATGCAAAAACCTCAGATCTTTCCACGTCCTTCTTTTGTGGAGACATATGACGTTTTATTGTGACACCTCCGTTATGAATATTGAGGGGGAGAGTGGATGTAGCGTCCCCTCTCCCTTCCCCCTTCCTTCAAATGAAGAAAAAATATTGAAAAATAGACTCCTATATAGGATAATATTCACAGTGTTTTTTGAAAAAAGGAAAGTAAACATTCTACATCCTCAAATGTACTCACTTCTTTTCATTCATAAAAGGAATTTTACCAAGCTTTTCCTCCATGCAATCAATTGCCGTGATATTAGTCCACCATTTATCATCACTTTGACTTTTATTTAACACAATTACTTTTATCGTAACCTATTAAACACAATTCACTCTGTATTCTATTAATCTCAATAGATAACTAAACTAGTATTACATAAGGAGATGGTATCACGAATGAAGAAACTAGTATTTATTGGTTCCCTGCTTTTTCTACTCCTCTTAGTGGCGTGCAATAATGGGAACGATGCATCTGGAGAAAAGCAAGAAAACCTGAATGTTGAGGGAGAAGTAAATAATGAAGTTGATGACATGGAAGATCATGAAGTTAAAGAAAATGTTTTTGGCAAGGAAGATGGTATTCCCTTCGATGAGTTCAACGGGAATGTCCGGGAAGAGTTCCAAGTAACCGACAGTAACGGTCAACGATTTATTGTCTATTTGTTCAGTGAAAACGAAGAAGAGTTTACCGAGGAGCATGGATGGGCAGGTGCTGATTCAGGTGACCTCATAACACAGGGGGATTACCAATTTGCCCTTCGTGAAGTGGACGGGGAATTCGTTGTAATTCAATCGACCGAGCTAAATAACTGGATGTTTAACCATGACAGAACTCCATTTTATGTGACAGAGAATGAGCCTGATGTCATTTTTTTCCGAGAAACACTATCTAGTAATGCCGTGGAGAATCTTGGTTTTATCATCGACGAAGAAGAGTTACATCTAGTCACATATCCTGACTTCATATCTAATTCTTCCATATATAAAAAAATGGAGCAAAATACCTTTCAGCATTTTTGGTATAACAACCAGCAAGGGAGCTGGACGTTCCATACGATTCTCTTAAACGTGGCCGAAAGAGAATTCGAGCTTTTGGAAACATTCGAATTCAGTGGTGATGAGTTTAGGCTTGGGGAAGTTTTCGCTACCGAGTTTCATGAGGATGAAGAATTTTTCGTGACTGCTGATTTAGAATATGAACTTGACCCTAAAGAAGAAGTATTGGATACGTTAAGAACCAATGCAACAAACGGATATTTATACCTCTCTGGTCACCATGTGGGAACATCATTTGAGGAGATGGAAGCAGCAAGCGGCCTTCCCGATGAAAAGATGGATGACGGTGGTAATATCATGTACAGCTATTCCGATTACAATTATTACGCTTATTATAACTTCTTAACTGGCACAGGTGGCGATAGCGTAGATACTATCACCTATTTAGTGGATGATCATTTCCCTGCTCTTTACAGGGAAGACTTAATTGCTCATTTTGGCACCCCAAACATAGATAATCCTGCTCCCCACGGGGATGGCTATGATTTGGATTTCACTGTAGGCAATTACAGTATACTATTCATCTTAGAAGACGAACACTCCCCTGCAGTATTTATTCGATTAGATCGTTAATCTGATAGGTTTGGTTGGGATAAAAACTAAATGGGTTAACAAAGAGCAATACTGATACTAGTATTGTTTCATGGAACCGACAATCTTTCATTAAAATAGTGATAGGACTTATAGATTCATCAACTTAGTCATTCGTCAAAAGATCCAGTATCTTATGACAGATGGATGACTAGGTTTTTTTTTATTTATTGCTTTATTGTCTTTTCTGGACCCCTCTTTAGCCGAATAAGTATTTTATCAAATTGGGAAATCTTTGTTTTGTTTAGATATTAGTCTTCAAGTAACTACTTCGGGTAACTTACTTACTTAAAGACCGGTTACATCCACGGTTCGGGCACAAGTTCGAGCATCTTCCTACCGAATCTCCAGGTGATGCTCCTGTTCGGGCAGAAGATCTGGTAACTTCCTACCGAATACCTGACCGAACCGCTCGTTCGGGCACTAGTTCGAACAACTTCTTACCGAATATCTGACCGTCACTTCCGTTCTGGCACTAGTTCGTTCATCTTCCTACCGAATACCAAATCGACGCTTCCGTTCGGGCACAAGTTCGAACAACTTCTTACCGAATACCTGACCGTCCACCCCGTTCGGGCACTAGTTCGTTCATCTTCCTACCGAATACCAAATCGACGCTTCCGTTCGGGCACAAGTTCGAACAACTTCTTACCGAATATCTGACCGCCCACCCCGTTCGGGCACTAGTTCGAGCATCTTCCTACCGAATACCTGAACGAACCGCTCGTTCGGGCACTAGTTCGAACAACTTCCTACCGAATACCTGATCGAACCGCTCGTTCGGGCACAAGTTCGTACAACTTCCTACCGAATACCAGACTGAACCGCTCGTTCGGGCACAAGTTCGAACAACTTCCTACCGAATACCTGACCGTCACTCCCGTTCGGGCACAAGTTCGAACAACTTCTTACCGAATATCTGACCGTCACTTCCGTTCGGGCACTAGTTCGAACAACTTCTTACCGAACACCTGACCGTCCACCCCGTTCGGGCACTAGTTCGAACAACTTCTTACCGAATATCTGACCGTCACTTCCGTTCGGGCACTAGTTCGTTCATCTTCCTACCGAATACCAAATCGACGCTTCCGTTCGGGCACAAGTTCGAACAACTTCTTACCGAATACCTGACCGTCACTCCCGTTCGGACACTAGTTCGAGCATCTTCTTACCGAATCTCCGGCTGACCCTCTCGCTCGGGTTCAAGTTCGCTCATCTTCCTACCGAATACCAGCCCGTACACCATGTTCGGGCACTAAATCGCCCTACACACTACATAACACTTCACTCTACACTTCACTTCACAACACTACCCACTACCCCAAAAGTAAACATTCACACCACATTCAATTCCTTCTAAAATGAATATCAAATCATAAACAAGAGACCCATTCTAACACTTTCCAATTATGGTATAATTGGACTACATTTTTTTGCCGAATATAGGATTGTCCATGACCCTAAGCGAAACTTATCTGCAACTTAAACGTAAATAATAAAAAGTACTCACCTAACTAACATCAAGAATCTCCTACATACTAAAATCGAACTAGACTAGAGGTGAAAGGATGAATTCAGCTTTTATTAACGATCTATTAGCCGCATTAGAGAAGGAAGAAGTAGTCTTAAAGATACAGGAAATTACCACCCAAAAACACACAACGAATCCCCCCTTCCAGAAGGAAGAAAAGAGTGAGAAAAAGTCTGAGCTATATAAAAAAATCACTTCCTTAGAAAAGGAACTGGCAGAATCTAAGGCACTTCAAAAATTCCAAGAGGAATCGCTTCTTCAATTAAAGTCGAAATTGCAGCATGAAACGGACAACAAAACAAAAATAGAACAGGAATACCTTCGACTGCAAAACAAACATGCAGAGCTTTTTGAACAACACAAAACAGTGCTACAAGAGCGTAATCATTATAAAGAAAACTATGAACCTCTCGAATCAATCCATAACCTTTTTTTAAACTTATCGCCTAACACAAAACAATCATTAGTAGGGATATTTAAGGGGATGACGATCCATGAATTCCTCTCTTGTGGGGTTCAATATGAAAATCTTGATTCCCTTTGGGAATATATGAAACGGGAGACAATCGAAGGAAGTAATCAGGATTTAGATTCCCTCAACGAAATCTTCCGCTTTTTCTTTCATGCATACAACAAAATCTATGATTCTCCCATCTATGAGATACAGAGTACTTCTATTGGTCAGAGGTTTGATGAAGACCTGCATATTCGTGGGGGGAACAGTAAAGTCATTGGGGAGATTAGCTCCGTTCTCTTGAATGGATACTATAATCGCATCAATAATAAAATCATCAAAAAATCCATTGTCCAGATATAAGGAGAGAGTTATGGAAAAAACAAAAGTTATCGACCGCATCAATGTCCATACATCTGAACTAGATGAAATCATCGGTTTATACTTTGATAATTTATTAGAGGAAGTGGTGGAAGAGGTAAACAAAGATGGTGCAGTCTTATTTAAACACTTCCACAAGCTTATCGAAGATCGGTGGGTTTTTATGGAGAATAATGTTTTTTACGATAATGAAACCGTCTCCGTTTTCCCGGATCTCGAATCCTATAAATGTTTTAAAGCATCAGAAAATAATAGGTTCATTCAAAACATCCCAGGAAGTTACTTGAAATTCAGTGGTTATTCTGGAGATTTCATGACTATTAAGGAATTGAAAACTGTTTTTAACCGATCCATTAATTTCCCGCATAAATCAGGAGAACATCATGTTAAATATAACGGAAACAACAAAACTTACCGCATCGCATATAAAAAAGGGAAAAACACTTTAGGTGGATTTGACATTGATGATAATACATATAGAGATGAGCCTGGAGTCGTCATCCCCATTTTTCGATTGCTTGGAAAACCAGCACCAGCAACAAAATTGGATTCCAATCAAGTCATCCATCAATGGTTAAAACATCATCTTCTTCCAAAGGGAATCAAACAAAAATATAAAGATGTATTCAAGATTTTCTGCACATTACGTGAGTTGGATTATCTCAATCAAGACTTAACGGTTGATATGGAATTACTGCGAGAGGATATTGAGGAACAAGATTTTTCAGGTACCCTCTGTGGCAGGAGTTTCGATAGATCCATACTGTTGCGCCAATTACAAGAAAACACCTCTGATTTGATCATGGATTCTGAGGTATTCTATGACAAGTTACTAAACTGTGAAAGATACAGAGCAGATATAGAAACGTATGATGAAAAGATGCTCACAGATCCCAATAGGGGACATTGGGATTTATGGGAGGAAAAAGATTCCCGGGAAACGGTAACCATCCCATTAACTAACGCCATTATTTCTCGAAATCCAGCAGCAGATATTAGACAAGATGGGGTAATCGGGATTGATTTTGGAACGAAGAGTACAGTAGTTGTGTATCAGGAAAATAGTGAACATACATTGCCTATGAGGGTTGGCTTAGGACATTTCAGTAAGAAAGTGGAACCAAAACACTATGAAAATCCAACCGTGATGGAATTTATTGACTTGGACAGTTTTTTAAACCAGTATCAGCTAAAACCAGGGAGACCGAATACCAGCTGGGAAGATATTACCGTTTCCCACACAGCATTTAACAGTCTGATGCAAAGCAGCAGTGAGCATTATTATTCTGTAATTAGTGATATTAAGCAATGGGCCGGAGATAAAAGAAGACAGATCCGCTTAAAAGACAAAACCGGAAAAGACATGATCCTCCCTTCCTTTTTAGAGATCGAAGATGGTGGCTTTAATCCTATTGAGTTATATGCCTATTATATTGGACTATACATTAATAACCAGCACCATGGCATTTATATGGACTATATCCTATCCTTCCCCGTCACTTATGAAAAAGACGTGCGGAAGAAAATCATCGAGAGTTTTGAAAAGGGAATTAAAAAGTCCCTTCCAACATCCCTCTTAGAAGATGAGGAGATAATGAAAAACTTTCGTGTAATCAATGGGGCAAGCGAACCAGCAGCGTATGCCATTTGTGCCCTTCAGGAATACGGTTTTGAACCTGTCGATGAGGATTCTGTTTTTTATGGGGTATTTGATTTCGGAGGTGGAACAACAGATTTTGACTTTGGAATCTGGCGGGAAGCCAATGAAAAGGAAAGACGTTATGACTTTGTAATCGAACACTTCGCCGCTGGGGGAGACAAATTCCTTGGTGGAGAAAATTTACTGGAATTACTCGCATTCGAAGTATTCAAGGCAAATCAAGATAAATTAAGAGAAGGAATGATCACATTTACCTTGCCACCTGAGTGCACTCGGTTTGCAGGGAGTGAAACCCTCCTCAGTGAATCTCAAGAAGCGAAGTTAAATATGAAACAGTTGATGGAAAAACTCCGCCCTCTTTGGGAAAAACACGAAAATTATGAAAAAGAATTTGAAAAGGATCTCTTGAAAGTAAATCTGTTTGATAAGGCTGGACAAGCCAAACCTAACTTTGAGTTATCTATCACTCAAGAAGGGTTAGAAGATATTATTGAACAACGGATCGAAAAGGGAATTCGTAATTTCTTCGACTCCCTCAGACGTTCTTTTGAAAAAACTGCAACTCGCAAGATCGAAAAAGTGAATATATTTCTAGCAGGAAACGCTAGCAAATCTCCCATTGTAAAACAACTATTTGATAAATATATGGAAGAAGAAACGTTTGGGGCATATCAAATCGAAAAGATAGACAAAGAACTGTTTGAGATCTTCCCTCCCCTCGGTACAGACGAGGCATATGAGAAATTGGAAGAAATGGGAGTCCCGTTCAACCGGAATAAAATAACAAAACCAACTGGAAAAACAGGTGTTGCATTCGGATTGATTCAGAGCCGAAAAGGCGGAAGAATCCGGGTGATAGATCATAATATTGTTCAGGATGAAGTGAAGTTCAAGTTCTTTGTGGGTATGAGCAGACGTGGAAAATTCAAAGTTATTCTCGATCCGGAAAATGGTTACAGCAAATGGCATTTATTTATCGATGCATCGGAAGAAGACTTCGAATTATATTATACGACTCTTCCGGAAGCCAGCAGAAATCAGTTGGAAATTCAACAGACCCAACGTAAAAAATGTAAGATTGACTACCTGGATGAGGACGCCTATATTTTTATCCGTCCATTGAGCCCGACGATGATGGAATATGTCGTTGCAACAGAGGATGGCATAAAAAACGAATCCTATTTAAGCGAAATCAATCAGATAGAACTACACTGATAAAAGAGGGTTCCCATGGAAAAAGACACATTTGTACTAGACTTCATCTCAAACCAAACTAACTATTACTTAGGGAATAATCATCGATTGAAGACAAAGGAATTGGATACGCTTTTGCTTCAGGACGTTTCTTTTTATCATATTGAAGAGTTAACGTTTGAAGATCAGTCTCCAAGAAAAGAAGCGTTTGAAAATGTCCTGAGTGCTCTCCGGATTGAAGGGGTGAGTTTTATCTACCTAATCCTTGGAGATCAAAACGGGGTTCAATTTTATTTCGGTGTCGTCCGAAAGTTAAATGAAGGAACAGCACAACCTTTATCTATTAATATTAATGAAATTGGAGAAAACATTTTACGCCCCAGTTTAAGCGGGAACTTCCGTGGAAGTAAAATTACGGAAGTTCCCCCAAAAAGAAAACAGCAGCTTCTCCAGTCTATCCAATCCATGGAGTATGGAGGATTTCTGGAGGGGGTTCCTGGAATTAACGAAGACAGCAAGGACTTTCAAGGGGTTGACAGATTAATCGATGTGATGTTGGGAGATCAATTCGGGTTAGTCATCATCGCTGATCCAATGGACCAAGCATCCATCACCGAAATGGAAAAGAACGTAAACCATGCCTACTCCTCCATCACTCCACTTACGAAAAAGAATGTGCAGGAGGGAAATAGTTTCGGGGTCAACGAAGGGAAAACCAAAACAACAACGCACTCTAACGTAAACGGAACGACGATTACGGTGGGAAAAACAGAAGGGCAATCCACAAACGAAGGTGGCAGCTCCGGAACTTCCAAGTCAACCACAAAGGGAACTTCCAAATCCCATAATAATAATCAGCGGAGTGAAACGGAATCAGGCCAGGAAGGGAGTAGCACCTCTGATACTTGGGGAAAAAGTGAGTCGGAAAGTTCCACAGAAAGTAATGCCACCTCCACCTCCATTACAAATGGAGAATCAGCAACTGAAAGCACTGGGCATACAAAGAGTGAGAACCAATCCGTCACACTGGAATTTATCAACAAAGAAGCACAAGAATGGCTAAAGTATTTGGATGAGGTAATCCTTCCGAGACTTGATTATGGAAAAGGGAATGGAATTTTTATTACGAGTGCATTTCTCCTCTCCAATAACAAATTAAATTTATTTAAACTGGGGAATACGATGCGTTCCCTCTATTCAGGAAAAAGCGGTAACAAGGTACCATTAACATTAAATATAACAGATAACAAACGGTTGTTGGATAGCTTTAAGAAGTTCCAACTTCCGAGGGGAACTCTTGAAAAGACGACACAAAACGAATTGTTTTCCAGATCGGTTCTCTCTCAAGTGGTGACGGATTCGAAGGCATATTTAGGAAACTGGATTTCAACGAATGAACTGAGTTTAATCGCTGGATTACCTCAAAAGGAAGTCGTTGGCTTGAGTTTGAAAGAAGAAGTGGAATTTGGGCTTAACTTCAACTCCCTTCCCCATTCCAGGAAGGGAGAGGATCATTCAGAGGAAACCCAGTCTATTCCTTTGGGAAATTTAGTCCAGAGCGGCAGGGAGTTACAGACCATTGAAGTCTCCCTTGAAAAGGAAAATTTAAATAAGCACATCTTTGTGACAGGAGTAACTGGGAGTGGAAAAACCACTACTTGTCAGAAACTGCTTGTGGACAGTGAACTTCCGTTTCTCGTCATAGAACCGGCCAAAACTGAGTATCGAATTTTACACGAACGGTTTGATGATTTACTCATTTTTACCCTTGGGAAAAATACGATTGCTCCGTTCCGATTGAATCCATTCGAGTTTTTTGAACATGAAAGTATCACTTCAAGAGTGGACATGATTAAAGCCAGTTTGGAGGCATCCTTCAAAATGGAAGCGGCTATCCCTCAGTTGCTAGAAGCGGCTATTTATGAATGTTATGAAGATTATGGTTGGAATATTGCCACAAACAAAAATAAGTTCTATTCGAACCCGTTTGAAGATGGAATCTTTCCCTTCCCCACTCTCGAGGATTTACTACATAAGATCGAGAAGGTTGTCCATCAACAAGGATTTGATGATCGATTAAAAAATGATTATATCGGTTCAATCAAAGCAAGGCTGCAAGGGTTATTAGTTGGAACGAAAGGGCTTATTTTGAACACAAAAAGATCCATTGATTTTGAAAGCCTATTGGAACGGAGAGTTATCTTGGAATTGGAGGAAATCCGAAGTGGCAGTGAAAAATCTTTAATGATGGGATTTATCTTAACCAACCTCATGGAAGCCATGAAAGCCAAGTTTTTCAAAACAGGGGAATTTAAACACATTACATTAATGGAAGAAGCACATCGTCTTTTAAGTAAATACGTTCCTGGGGAAAGTTTAACTAAAAAACAAGGGGTAGAAGTGTTTACGGACATGCTAGCTGAAGTTCGTAAATATGGAGAATCCCTCATCATTGTGGATCAGATTCCCGATAAGCTCACGTCAGAAGTCCTGAAGAATACAAACACCAAAATTGTCCATAAGATTTTTGCAAAAGATGATAAAGAAGCAATTGGAAATACGATGGCGTTAAGTGACGAACAAAAGAACTTCTTATCCAACCTGGAAGTGGGAAGGGCCATTGTTTTCACACAAGGGTGGAATAAAGCGTTACAAGTCCAAATTATTCCCACAACGAATACAACCGGGACTTTCCAGACATTAGAACAGGAATTACGGGAAAGAATTCTACGATTCTATCAATCATCGTATAAAAAAGGGATCTTTGCTGGTATTGAATGGTTAGAGCAGGAACCAAGCGTTGAATTTTTGGAAAAATACATTGATTTATTGCAAGACAAGGAACTATTCTCCATGTACCGGGATGCTATCAACCAAAATAAATTAAAGGGATTTAAAGAGTTTTTAGAAACTATGTTAACGGATTTTCCGATGGAAATGGACATGCTTTATCACATCATTGCCGTTCAGCTTTATAAGCACCAAAAGGATTGCAGTTTAGAAGAACGAAAAGGATATATAAACGATTTTTTCCAAGATGTTCTGAAAGACAACATAAAACAAACGATCAACCATCACAGTGATCATTTAAGGGGGATTTCATAATGGGTTTTGGAGCATTTTTAACAGGGATTGTAGGTCCAGTTGTAACGGTTATTACTAACTGTTCCAGTGCCATCGGAACTGCGCTTACAAATTTAGCAAGAACGATCGTAGTCAATGGACCAAAAATTGAAATGATTTTAAGAGTTATATCAGCGGCTGTAGAGACTTTGTCTCAAATATTCGGTCTAATAAACAAAGATGAAACGGCGGAAGATCTTGGGGCGAAAGCGGCAGAAAGCGATAAATCAGCAGAAGAATTTCAATCTACAGAGGATTACATCCAGTATTTGCGTGAGGAAGTTCAATTGGATGCGGAAAAAATGAAAAACTTAAAACCGGAAGAAAGAATGGCATATACGGCCATCGGTACCGCAATCCTTGCGAAAGGCATTGAAGAAAAAGCGGAGATTAGTATCCCTGCTGATTTCTGGGTGGAAGTTGGGAAACAAAACATGAAAGCAGAAGAAGTGAAGGCTTATATTGAACAGTTTAAAGTGAACGGATTTGAAGAGTTAAAGTTAAGTGACTATTTAAAAGGAAACCTGTCTATCTCTGAAAACAAACAGATTGCCTCCATTATGGAAAGCACACTAAAGGAGTTAAATTCCGAACTCTCTGCGGAGGAAATTCAAGAAAAGATGATGGAAATGAAACAAATTAGTAATGAAACTGAAGGTAGGTAATATCAGTGATTCATAAGTATCTCTTCTTTATCCGTCATGGAAAAATAAGAACCTATCATTTTAGAGGGGGCTCTTTCGAACTTATTCCCCACAAAGGGAATGACTATTATTCCTCTGTAAATGCATCGCCAGGAGTATTTTGGGATTGGTGGAAAAAGGTGTCGTCCTTCATCAACGGAGAAGACGAAGTGGATTTTTGTTTTATGAATGACCAAGAATACTTGCCAGATGGAATGAGATGGTGTGTTAATGTAGGTTTGAAAAAGGAGTCGAACTCGGGTTCAAACCCCACCACTTCACCTTTAGTGGGACAGTTGACAGAAGAACTCCCTCCACCAGTACATAGTTCCTGGAAAACGGAAGAACTGGACATGTTCTTAGAAAAGTTCTCGAAGTATTCGAAAGTTATCATGCAGGAATCCAAATTACATCCACTACTTGATAGCGATAGCTCTCAGGTGGGCAGTTTAAGTGATAAGGGATACAGTGGCGATGATGGGTTTAAATTTGGCAAGAACATCTATGTATTCTTTTATCCTCAGACTAAGTTTCAAAATGCCTCAAATGGAAAGAATGATAATTTGGAAACTGACGATGAAACGAAAGATAGCTTACTATCTATTTATTACCGAAATAAAACGAAAAGTTATGAAAATCTGAATAACTAACTAAGGAAGCAATCCCAAGGGTAATCCTGTTGGGATTGCTTTTTTTTGTTTTCTCTGAACGGGGAATAGTAGTCTGGTTATAATGTGACCTCGCTCCAACCGCCACTCGATGCTTGATCAGTTCTCGACTCGAGATTTACCCTCTCATTCATGTAATCCGTCTGGAGATTGAAGCTGGTCGGGCTGGTATTTGGTAAAATGTTGGTGGATGTTGGTGGATCTTGTGACCGTACGGATGCTTCAGCTGGAGTTTCGGTAGGTAGTTGCTACATCTTCTGACCAAAACGGAGCTTCAGCCGGAGGTTCGGTAGGAAGTTGCTACATCTTCTGACCAAACGGTTCCGTCTGCCGGAGGTTCGGTAGGAAGTTGCTACATCTTCTGACCGAACGGATGCTTCAGACGGTGTTTCGGTAGGTAGTTGCTCCATCTTCTGACCGAACGGTTGCTTCAGACGGAGGTTCGGTAGAAAGTTGCTACATCTTCTGACCGAACGGTTGCTTCAGACGGAGGTTCGGTAGAAAGTTGCTACATCTTCTGACCGAACGGTTCCGTCTGCCGGAGGTTCGGTAGGAAGTTGCTACATCTTCTGACCGAACGGATGCTTCAGACGGAGGTTCGGTCAGAAGTTACCCCATCTTCTGACCAAACGGATGCTTCAGACGGAGGTTCGGTAGGAAGTTGCTACATCTTCTGACCCAACGGTTCCGTCTGCCGGAGGTTCGGTAAGAAGTTACCCCATCTTCTGACCAAACGGATGCTTCAGACGGTGTTTCGGTAGGAAGTTGCTACATCTTCTGACCGAAACGGATCTTCTGCCGGAGGTTCGGTAGGAAGTTGCTACATCTTCTGACCGAACGGGAGCTTCAGACGGAGGTTCGGTAGGAAGTTGCTACATCTTCTGACCGAAACGGATCTTCAGCCGGAGGTTCGGTAGGAAGTTGCTACATCTTCTGACCGAACGGGAGCTTCAGCCGGAGGTTCGGTAGGAAGTTGCTACATCTTCTGACCCAACGGGAGCGTCAGCTGGAGTTTCGGTAGGAAGTTGCTACATCTTCTGACCGAACGGTTCCGTCTGCCGGAGGTTCGGTAGGAAGTTGCTACATCTTCTGACCGAAACGGATCTTCTGCCGGAGGTTCGGTAGGAAGTTGCTCCATGCCGCACTATCTCACCCATTAGACTCTTAATTCCTTTTCACTTCCAGATCATAAACGGTCTGAATCTTCAGCTGGCGTTTTAAATCAGCTAAGGAATATTCCTTTTTGCTCAAGCTTTCTTTCCAAATAGACACCACAAACTCACGATGAGGTACTAGGTCAAAGTAGTTATTATTGAATTTACAATCAGCCTCCGTTAGATCTAGGAAAACAAATTTCACAAATGCCGAACTTGTCAATCGAACCACAAACTGGTCCTCCAGCTCTTCCACATTCACTGAAATTTTTGGGTCTAACCAATCAAAGTGTTTTGGAGGGACAAACAACGTCGTTCCTTCACTGAGAATGTTTCCATCCTGTTCAAAATAAAAATGCAGATATGTCTTTCGCAAAGCAGAGCCATTATCAAATTCAACCGATCCGTCAGTGCCAGCATACGAGTGAACCTCAACCTCATCCTTATCTGAATCCCATTGCCTTTTCAGATCCTTCGTAAAATCCATCTCCACAATTTTTTTCGCCGATAACGCTTCTACTTCAACTTCTTGGCTGCCCCTGCTCAAGACAGTGCCATCGTGGGAACACAATTGCCAATGTACGTCTCCAACAACCAAATCTCGCGTATCGTTCGTTAATGTCAGGCTTGCCTCAGTCCCTTCCTCTTCACAAGACAACAGGACAGGAGCATAGAACTTTTTCGCCGCATAATGGAGTGCCTTCCATCTGCCGTAATAATCCACGCTCGACCAGGAAGATACCGGCCAACAATCATTCATCTGCCAGTATGTGGAACCCATGCACCTGCCCCGGTGACGGCGCCAATGCTCTACCCCGTATTTGATCGCTTCCGCCTGAAGCACTTGCGAGGCATACACGAGACTTTCAAAGTCCTCCGGGTACTTTAAATACTGGCTCAGATAATGGAGAATCAGACCATTTCCCGCTTCATTCTTCTGATGCTTTTCCATAACATGGGAAAAAAGATTTCGGTCCTCTGGTACAGTGAACTCCTCAATCGTTTTCATAGATGGCAGCGATTCGAATCCGAACTCTGAACAGAAACGGAAATAGAAATTGCGGTATTCAGTGAACGGCTTTTTCCCATGCCACACTTGCCAATAGTGGACATCTCCCCGATTCGGGTCATTGGGATCGTCAAACCCACCTCCTGAAGATGGGGATGCTGGCCAATAGAATGTATTTGGATCCTCCCTTTTTACGATCTCAGGGAGAATTTTTTCAAACAGTTCCAAGTAATCCTCACGGAGATAATCCGGCTTTGGAAAATCCCATCCTTCCCACGCTTCCTCCATCTCATTGTTTCCGCACCAGAGTCCTAACGAGGCATGATGGCGAAGACGACGGATGTTGTCGACGGCTTCCTCTTTGACCGTTTCTTTAAATTCATCTGTGAGCTGATATGTAGCACAGGCAAACATAAAATCCTGCCAGACGATTAATCCATATTCATCACACAGATCATAAAAATGGTCGCTCGGATAAATACCGCCTCCCCAGACGCGGATGCAATTGAAGTTGGCGTCCACGCAATCCTGAATCAAATTCTCTGTTGTGTACCCAGACTTCCGTGTCAGCAAATTGTCTTCAGGAATGTAATTAGCCCCCATGGCAAACAAATCAACTCCATTGACGACAAATTCAAATGCTTCCCCCCACTCATCCTTCTCCCGGTTTACTTCTATTGTACGTAACCCAATTTTCATTTCCTTACAATCGATCACCGTGTCATCATACTTCAACAATACTTCCACTTCATAGAGGGGCTGTTTGCCATAACCATTTGGCCACCACAATTGGGGATTTTCCACTTGTATCTCCACTTGTTCCTTCCCATGAACGGTTGGTATTCCCACCACTTGTTTTTTCCCAGAAGGGTCCGTTAAGTGAACTTCTCCCTCAAGAGGTGTGTCCCTGTCCCCAAAGTGACTCACCTTCACATCAATCATGAGAGTAACTTCCCCGTCCTTGTGGTGTTGCGTTATGTATATATCCTCCAGTCTGCCGTTTTCATAGCCTTCGACTGCAATGTCTCGCCAAATTCCCATGTCCGGCAACTGCGGCCCCCAATCCCAGCCAAACATATAATGGGCTTTACGGATTTGAGAGATTCCCGGCATGGGGCCATTCAATGTATTCCACACATCCGGAAACTCCTTTAGCAACTTTTTTGTATAGTTGGTTGGGGAAAAAAAGGTTACCGCTATGGTATTGGAGCCTTCCTGAACATTCGGTTTTATGTCTACTTCATAGCTCCGGTGCATGTTGTCCGTGGTGATGATGCTCTCCCCGTTAATAAAAAGGTCAGCAAGTGTGTCCAGACCTTTTGTAGATAATACGATCCTATCGCAAGCCATCAACTTGCTGTCCACATGAAACTCCCGTTCATATTGATAATCAAATTTTGTCCATTCTTTTACAAAGTCTTCATTGTCCCGGTAAAAGGGATCGGGAATTTTTTCCGCCGCTAAAAGGTCCCACAAAACCGAACCTGGCACTGTCGCCTCAATCCATTCCTTGTCTTGTACCTTTTTCATCTTCCAACTTCCGTTTAAATCCACTTTCATCATATGGCCGGTCCTCCTTTGTTGACATAACTTTACAAAATACTGTAATTCAATTTATAGCCTGCTCTTTATTTCATTTTATCATTAAACTACATTAGGGCCATTAGAAATGGACGCAGACGATTTATGACACTTTAAACCAAGCGTCTCCTTCCATAATCGGTCTTCTTTTATTTAGAAATACGATATTAAGAAACGGCGGTAATGGTAACGATACACTTTATTTTTTCAAAATCTTGTTTTTCGGACAATTAAGAAAAGCCCATATGGTACTCACCCTAAAGTATGAATTTCACTTTAACGGTTAGGGGCCACCGGGCTTTTTATACTTTTTATATTATTTCGTGAACAAATTCAGCTGCATCAATAACTAATCTATCTTTGTCCACACTCCGGAGCCTGACGTTTCGAAACCGAAGTCACTGGATGAAATTTCAACAATGACAGACCCATCTACAATATCATTTGCGATGATATGATTAAGGTCTCCTTTGAACTACTCACCACTTAACACCCTTTCGGGTTGTTAGAAGTGGGAGATTCTTGGGAATAGAGCGTACTTGTTAGCGTATTTCTTTGCCAACAGAGGTTTCTCTTATTGACCAAGCTATCCCCGTAGATTCCTACGGTTCTATTTTTTTGTTTAAGCCAAAACTAAGGTTCTTAAACCTTCGGCTAGGATATTTTTGCTGGCATTTATATCTCTATCGTGATGTTCGTTGCAAACAGGACAAGTCCAATCCCTTATTTCAAGAGATTTCTTGCCATCTTGATGTCCACAATCGGAACATATTTGACTAGACGGAAACCATCTGCTTATTTTCACGATTGTTTTACCATACCATTTCGCTTTGTATT
>NZ_JAHQCS010000108.1 GCF_019042215.1 Evansella tamaricis
GTCACACCCGTTCCCATGCCGAACACGGTAGTTAAGCTCTCCTGCGCCGATGATAGTTGGGGGTTTCCCCCTGTGAAAGTAGGACGCTGCTGGGCTAATAATGAGACTAACTATGTTAGTCTCATTTATTTTGAAAATCTAGGCCAATGTAGCTTATTGATACATTTAAATACAATAAGGTATAAAGAAAAATGACCCATATTACAACGGGGCCTTAGCTCAGCTACGAGCTAACCTGCCATGAAATACTACGAGTTGTTTCGACGCATATACATCACTGAAAAACTTGTAGAGGAAGAAACAGGGACTTCGGAGCGAAAACATCGTCCGTAAGCTCCATGAGCAGCATCATTGAATATACAACGGGGCCTTAGCTCAGCTACGAGCTAACCTGCCATGAAATACTACGAGTTGTTTCGACGCAAATACATCACTGAAAAACTTGTAGAGGAAGAAACAGGGATTTCGGAGAGAAAACATCGTCCGTAAGCTCCATGAGCAGCATCATTGAATATACAACGGGGCCTTAGCTCAGCTGGGAGAGCGCCTGCCTTGCACGCAGGAGGTCAGCGGTTCGATCCCGCTAGGCTCCACCAAATATTATATTCGTTCTATCTTAAAGCTACTTATGCTACATAGGACCCTTAGCTCAGTTGGTCAGAGCTACCGGCTCATAACCGGTTGGTCGTAGGTTCGAGTCCTACAGGGTCCACCAATTGTAAAAAAACGATGTGGAGGAGTACCCAAGTCCGGCTGAAGGGATCGGTCTTGAAAACCGACAGGCGGGTTAAACCGCGCGGGGGTTCGAATCCCTCCTCCTCCGCCATCTTTTTAAATTATATTGGCCCGTTGGTCAAGTGGTTAAGACACCGCCCTTTCACGGCGGTAACACGGGTTCGAATCCCGTACGGGTCACCACTTTTTTAAGGACTTCTGTATTAAGATCACAACATCCTGTTGCAACCCAAATACTATTACGTCCTAAACATCGGAGGATTAGCTCAGTTGGGAGAGCACCTGCCTTACAAGCAGGGGGTCGGCGGTTCGAGCCCGTCATCCTCCACCATAATTTACATTAACATTAGAGTGACTGGACGCATACACTACAAAGTGTAATAGAAAGAAAAAGTCAGAAACAACAAAGCGAAGCATCATCCGAAAACTTTCATAACGTCGCGGGGTGGAGCAACGAGGAAAACATCGCCGAATAAGCAGCGAGTTGTCTCGACGCATATACTACAAAGCGAAACTGGAAGAGGAAGAGACAGTCAGAACAACTTCTCTGAAATAGCATCATCCGAAAACTTTCATAACGTCGCGGGGTGGAGCAACGAGCACAGCATCATCGAATAAACTTCGAGTTGTCTCGACGCATACACTACAAAGCGATACTAGAAGAGGAAGAGACAGTCTGTATCTTCGAAGCATTAGCATCATCCGTAAACATTCATAACGTCGCGGGGTGGAGCAGTCTGGTAGCTCGTCGGGCTCATAACCCGAAGGTCGGTGGTTCAAATCCGCCCCCCGCAACCAAATAACGTAAACGTCTCCGAATGAACTCCAGTGTAATGTTGGAAGTTAATACATCGGATTGAATATTATTAATGTGGTCCCGTGGTGTAGCGGTTAACATGCCTGCCTGTCACGCAGGAGATCGCGGGTTCGATTCCCGTCGGGACCGCCATAATACTTTACTTAAGGCTCGGTAGCTCAGTCGGTAGAGCAATGGACTGAAAATCCATGTGTCGGCGGTTCGATTCCGTCCCGAGCCACCATTATTGTTTATTTGTGGAGGGGTAGCGAAGTGGCTAAACGCGGCGGACTGTAAATCCGCTCCCTCAGGGTTCGGCGGTTCGAATCCGTCCCCCTCCACCATTTTATAATGTGGCGGTTGTGGCGAAGTGGTTAACGCACCGGATTGTGGTTCCGGCATTCGTGGGTTCGATTCCCATCAGCCGCCCCATTTAATTCTGGGCTATAGCCAAGCGGTAAGGCAACGGATTTTGATTCCGTCATGCGCAGGTTCGAATCCTGCTAGCCCAGCCATTATTTAATATAATTCAACTAATGCCAATGTATTACTTCATAAATTAAATGTTAAACGCATAAATTAAGTAAGTACTTGGCGGCATAGCCAAGTGGTAAGGCACGGGTCTGCAAAACCCTTATCCCCGGTTCAAATCCGGGTGCCGCCTCCAATATTAATTTAGTCCTTTATACCCCAGCCGGGGTGGTGGAATTGGCAGACACACAGGACTTAAAATCCTGCGGTAGGTGACTACCGTGCCGGTTCAAGTCCGGCCCTCGGCACCAGAATATTGAAATTGCGCCCGTAGCTCAATTGGATAGAGTGTTTGACTACGGATCAAAAGGTTAGGGGTTCGACTCCTCTCGGGCGCGCCATAACGGGAAGTAGCTCAGCTTGGCAGAGCACTTGGTTTGGGACCAAGGGGTCGCAGGTTCAAATCCTGTCTTCCCGACCAGCTATATATTTAGTTTTGCGGGTGTAGTTTAGTGGTAAAACCTCAGCCTTCCAAGCTGATGATGTGAGTTCGATTCTCATCACCCGCTCCATTTTATTTTTAATCAGTGTGAACATTGGGCCTGTAGCTCAGCTGGTTAGAGCGCACGCCTGATAAGCGTGAGGTCGGTGGTTCGAGTCCACTCAGGCCCACCATCTTTTAACTAATTGGACAAGCTGAAATAACTTCATAGAAATTACTGCGAGCCATTAGCTAGGAGCAAATCATCGTGACTACGCTGCGACTTGTCTCGACGGATAAGCCACAGAGGAAAGCAAGAAGAGGAAGAGACACAGTGACATCGGAGCATAGCATCGTCCGTAAGCGTCATGAATTAGCATCGTGGAAAATACTACGAGCCATTAGCTCAGTTGGTAGAGCATCTGACTTTTAATCAGAGGGTCGAAGGTTCGAGTCCTTCATGGCTCACCATTTATATGCGGGTGTGGCGGAACTGGCAGACGCGCTAGACTTAGGATCTAGTGTCTTATGACGTGGGGGTTCGACTCCCTTCACCCGCACCACTACATAATTTAATATACACTCTATAGTAAAATATGAGGTCAACCTAGTGTTGATCTCTTTTTGTATAATCAATACTTTTCACAAAATTGTCGGGGACCTGGTCCCCGAACTTTATTTTCTCTACTAATACCTTTACCAGTTGAAGGTATAGAATATAAAAGACATCTGCTTGTACTATTAGGAGAAACGTTATAAACTAAGATGTGAGATGAGTTAGAACCTACATATTATAGGAGGTCATAATACATGTTAACTATCGAAGAGATTAAGGAGATTATTCCACATCGTTACCCATTTTTGCTTATAGATAAAATCCTTGAAGTGGAAGAGGGTAAACGTGCAGTTGGAATAAAAA
Organism: Evansella tamaricis; assembly: GCF_019042215.1. Lineage (GTDB taxonomy): Bacteria > Bacillota > Bacilli > Bacillales > Salisediminibacteriaceae > Evansella > Evansella tamaricis. The sequence goes on from NZ_JAHQCS010000108.1 coordinate 3,403, forward strand.
ATGTCACTGCTAACGAAGAGTTTTTTAACGGTCATTTTCCGGACTACCCAGTGATGCCAGGAGTGCTTATCATTGAGGCATTAGCACAAGTTGGGGCTGTTGCAATGTTAAAACTAGAGGAAAATCGAGGTAAACTAGGTTTCTTTGCAGGAATTGATGGTTGTCGTTTTAAAGGTCAAGTCAAACCTGGTGATCAACTTAGATTAGAAGTGGAAATGACTCGTCTACGTGGAAGTATTGGCAAGGGAAAAGCAACCGCCTCAGTTGATGGAAAAACGGTCGCAGAAGCTGAACTTATGTTTGCTTTAGTTGAAAAATAAGTATTGATGTTCCCTTAAATGGGGTGCCTCTCATGGGTAGTTCGTGACAATTGTAGATGTCACATGTTATCTATCCACATGGGAAGGCACTTCTTTTTTGTAAAGATACATAGTATAAGTTTTTGGACCTTCGGGCATTGTCTAGCTCCACCGCCTACTCGCATGAGATCTGAAAAAGTGGTGCTTTTCCACTTTTACAGTCCCTAAGCAACGAGCGTAGCCGTCGCAATCTTTAAAAAGCTTGATAGGAGTGGTTTTTTCCTATCAGGCGAGCGACGAGCGCAGCCATTGCCATACAAATAAAAGCAACTGAAAAAGTGGTTTTAAACTTTTTCAGTTGCTTCCTACTAGTCGCGGGGCACTTCGGAAGTGACAACCGAAGTCAAAGAACGGACTTCTGTTGTCATTCCTCCACTGCCCTACGCTCGTGACCAAGGCGCTTGCGCTTTTCTGATTGTCCAGATTATGTGATAATGTAAAAAAATTTAAAATGAAGTTTATAGTGTTTGAATTCGTGAAATAAGAAAATTAGAAAGATAAAAAACATATCCATTCATCTAATTTAATATCCCATCAATACATGAAATCGAATCGATCCAATTGAAAGACAGATTTATAATAGTTAGTTCATCGTATAAACCTAGTAAATATATTGGATTACTAAGAAACCAAAGAAACTAAACTTTATAATATCGATTACCATTTACCGGAACACACGATTTTTAATAAGTTTCTCAAAGTTATACAGGGTTCCTTCCAATACTGGAAGGGTAACCCTTTTATATAGATGCATGTCTTTTTTATCAATGAACCGTTGATGGGATTTGAGGACAAAATCTATTTAAACAATTTTTTAGGAGGTAATTGTCATGCCGAAGAAACTATTACTTTCACTATTATCTGTTATTTTTGCACTTGGTTTTATGACAGCGTGTGGAGACATGGAAGGTGAACCGTTACCTGAAGATGATACCGGTTTTGAAGATGACTTGGAATAAATGTATGCAATTCCTGACTGTGGTCTAAATTAAAAAACTTTACTCCTGTAGTAAAAATTTCACATAAAAGAAGAACAATAGGACATTCTAATAAACACACGATTATTAAGAATATCCATTTGTTTCAAAGTATCAAACAATGTGAATACTACAGGAGGAAGTTAAATGAAAAAGAAACTTTTATTTTTAGTTTTGTCTAGTTTTCTCATAGTTGGTTTAATTTCAGCATGTGGAAATGCAGATGATGATATGGTGGAAGATCCACTGGATGATGATGGATTAGTGGATGACGATGGTGTTGTAGATAATGATTTGGATATGGATGACCCAATGGATAACGATTTGAACGGAGATTTAGATAATGATTTAAATGGAGATATGAATGGTGACTTGGAAGACGATGATGATATGTTAGATAACGGTGAACTTGAAGATGATATGTCTGATGATGATCTTGAAAATGATATTGATGACGATATGAATGATGAAGTAGATGACGAAGAAGCATAATAAGACACAAAATGTTCAGGGACCATGTCCCCGAACAAAAATTGCGGGACATGGTCCCTGAAAAATTTTTGAAGAATTTTCTTATATTCTCCCCCCTTTTGTATATAAATAAAGCGTCAGTCGTGCCCACCACCACGCTGGCGCTTTATTGTGCGTTGCAGTAATTAATTTACTACTTTATCTCCCTTACCCACTGACTTAAGAAGATAATTGAATCAGTAAATCCTATTACGAGTTGCCATTTTCATTTTCCCTCCACAAAACTACTTCTTTCAAAATGAACACCTCTACTGGATATATCATTAATCTTCAATAAGACAATTCCTATTACAATTATAAATCTGTTCCATTAGATATTATGTTTCCGAACAAAGACGGAGTAATAAAATGTTCCCACTCCCCAAATAAAAGTCTTAGTTAGAGTAAATCTGCTTGCAGGACTATTATATTCACTTTTAGAAAATGAATGAACTCTCCGTTCTCCACGTAAGAATCTTCTGATAAAATAAGTCCAAAGTAATGAAAATAGGTAGATATACCCTCCAATATTCATCTTAATAATTGATACAATGAAAGCACATACACTAATTTTTCCCATAATATCACTTCACCAAGACCACTCAGAAATCAAACTTCACCTAGATACTCATCTTTGTTATTCCTAAAATGTTCACTATAGTTAACAAATATAACTTTATATATAAAAGAGGTGAAAAAATGTCAACGTTACAATCAAAGTTGGGCACAGCTCTAGTAACTTCTGTCGCTGCCACAGGAGTGTTCTTAGCGACACCAAGCATAACAGAAGCAAGTTTCGGTACGAAAAATCTTTCATTTGGGATGGAAGGTTCGGATGTGTTGGTACTACAAGAACGTTTAAAAGAAAAAGGGTTCTTTCAACATCACACAGCTACAGGATATTTTGGACAAATCACCCGTCAGGCAGTTCAAGATTTTCAACGAGCCCATAATCTGACCCCTGATGGAATTGTTGGACCAAAGACTTTTAATGTTCTAAATAGTCAACAAGAACAAAAGAAGACATCCAATACTTCCACAGAAAATAAAAATTCCAACGAACAAACGAGCACCACCGAAACATCTACAACCAACAATAATACAACTGCCAAGTCTCAACAAGTTTTAGAACAAGTGAAGACAAATCATATACTTCGAGTGGGAACCAGGGGAGATGAAGTTATTAAACTTCAATTATACTTAAAAAAAGCAGGCTTTTTCGATCATGATACGGCAACTGGATATTATGGAGCAATTACAGAACAGGCCGTCAGAAAGTTCCAAAGGGCAAGGGGATTGAAGGTGGATGGTATTGCGGGGCCACAGACATTAACAGCAATAAACGGTGAAATTTCTAATACAAATTCAAATCCTGCAAGCAATAATAAAACGGAAGAAAAGAAAACTTCGGGAAATAGCTCGGAATCAGATATCGTGCACACAAGTAACCCACTTACCGCTCTTGCTGATTTAAAGAAAAGCAATGTTATCCTCCGCCAAGGAGACAAAGGAATTCATGTAACAGCACTGCAAACGTACTTAAAACAAGCAGGATTCTATACTCACAACATTACAGGAACATACGGAAATGATACAGTTACAGCGGTTCGAAGTTTTCAAAAATCAGCTAATATTAAAGTAGATGGGATTGCTGGACCACAAACCTTTACAGCAATCGAAAAAACGTTAACGAAAACTCAAACACCTACGAATAATAACCAAACAGAGACACAAACAGGTAATCAACAACAAACCAATACAACTCTTTTGAAAGAGGGTAGCAGTGGTGCGTCGGTAACTGAGCTTCAAAATCGACTAAGAATTCTTGGACATTTCAATCAAGATCCAACTGGCTATTTTGGTCCCGTCACAAAACAATCAGTCATTCAATTTCAGAAAGAATGGGGGCTTATTGCTGATGGGTTAGTTGGAAAAGCTACTTGGAGTAAATTGGAGGAAGTGTCTTCGATCCATCTGGAAGATGCACAAACACAGCCTTCCAGTTCATTTGATGTGATGAACCTTATTGCGGACGCTGCTTCCTACATTGGAACCCCATACTTGTGGGGAGGAACATCAGGTTCAGGATTCGACTGCAGTGGTTTTGTACAATATATCTTTAAGAAAAATAACGTACATCTTCCACGAACCGTGGCCGAACAGTGGAAAGCAACTGTTTCAGTAAATCAACCTAGAGTTGGTGATATCGTTTATTTTGAAACATACAAAGCAGGTCCATCCCATAATGGAATTTACATTGGTAATAACCAGTTCATTCATAGTGGATCCTCCTCTGGTGTAACCATTTCTCGTCTAGATTCGTCCTACTATAGCCAGCGTTATTTAGGGGCGAAGAGAATTAAATGATTTCTCTGAAAAAATGGATGAGTAAATACTTCAGAGGTATGATTTTAGAGGGAAAGACACTTCCTTGAGCTCGCGACCAAGGCGCTTGCACTTTTTTGATTATAATTGATTAAAATCGTTAAACCTTGGACAGTATAGTAATACCACTTTGTTTACCCGTTTCCCCTTAAATAATATAAAGAAAAACGCTTGTGTCCAAGAAACTGGATTCAAGCGTTTTTCGCCTTCGCTAATTCTTGTAATAATATATTCTTGTTCTTTTCTCCTACTATTTCTTTCGGAAAAATAAAGTAGCAACTTCAAAAAAAAGCGAGAGCTTTTTTCTTAAATTCGATTGTTTGAATGTTATACGACTTTCTATAGTAACCATTATATTAAATGGCATAAAAGATATTCCCCATAAAGTAAAGCCAATTATGCGATATGTATTTTGCCCTTACATTTCCCCAAAAAACTGTAAAAATCTTTAAATCCCAATTTAAACCATTAATAGTTATACATAATCTAACCTGTTTTTTGAAATTTTAAAAAGTGAAAGAAAAAGGAGGTGAGTAAAGTGCCAAATCCATTTGAAGCAGTTTGGAATACCCTAAAAACATCGATTGATAGTATAGATGAGGAAAAAATGCCATTACATGTACTAGAAGTGGGAGATTGTTGGAGATATCTTACAGCATTAGAGGAATTTATACGATATGAAGAAATCGGATTACATACCACAAGTGATGATGAAGTCCGAGAAGCGCTTGAAGATGTAAAAACTTTATGTGAAGCACAATCTAAACAGTTGGGCCAATTTATGATTAAAGAAGGTATTCCTTTGCCGGATGTAACGCCAGCAAAACCTGAATCACAGTCAAAGGAAGTACCGATGGGCGTAAAACTAACAGATGATGAGATCATAAATGGGATTTCATTAAAACTAGTGATCTGCCTGCAACAATGTGCATTAGGACAAGCAAACGCAATCCGGAATGATATTGGAATCATGTGGCTTAAATACTTTTCCGATTGGGTCAGTGCGGGCAATACCCTTAAAACATTATCAAAAAAACGGGGTTGGATTAAAGTTCCACCTTATTACTACACACCTGGTTCACCAATAAAACGATAATTTAAATCACCGACTCCTTGGCAAAAAAAAGAGTCGGTTTTACATTTAATGAAGACTGGTCCCACCTTCGCCCCTTTACTAAAATAAAAAACATCATTTTCAATCACTTCTAAGGTTAAAATAAAAACCGGTTGGTTCATATCATTTTATTGGAGTAGTATCTCAAAGGTGTTTATCCCTCCATTGTAAAAAACCAGTGACTGGATAGTATATGTGGTGTGATTAAAGTCACAATTCCTTCACGAGTCTGTAACAGAGCGTTCACAAATGTGACAGTTTTCACAAACTAATCCGTTATATACTATGAGTGAAGATAGTTAGTGATCACTCACAACAAAATAAATAAGAAACAACAATGAAAAACGAACCATGGATTAATGCTATTATTCATAAATTACTAGATGACGATGGTAAGTACATTCACCGATCATCAACCTAGAATGACTGATTACAGACTATCCCTTCAAAAAAAACTAACCTTAGGGGGAATGAAACATGTTTATGGAATTCTTACGAAACAACAAAATTGCTGCAGGTCTTTTAACAATCTTACGGGTATATCTT
>NZ_JAHQCS010000109.1 GCF_019042215.1 Evansella tamaricis
TCTTCGCAGTGTCTTCTTAGCCGCGGGCGGTTCGGGAGCCTCCTCGGTGTTTCACACCTTGCGGGGTCTCCCCTGAACTCGCTTTTCCCGCAGGATTCTCTTGTGCGACGAGTAACCGCAGGAGCAAATATTCTCTTGTGCGACGAGTAACCGCAGGAGCAAATATTCTCTTGTGCGACGAGTAACCGCAGGAGCAAAGAGCACAACTTCTCTGCAAATACGTCGATTTGTCTCGACGGACAGGACGTCCTAATATCGGGCATGCCACAGGACGTGGCGTTTTGCCCGATGGACGGATACGCCTCGGAGCATTTGCTCGCAGAGGAAGAGACAGTAGTCGTAAATTTCGCTAAAAATCATCCTATTAAAAAATCAACATTAGCCTTTAACATAGCCATTTCTAAAAAAGATACTTTGGGTGTTCATCAAAACGATTATTTCTGACAAGTCTCTATAGCTCTAAGATAAGTAAGTGTCATTTCATGGAACTTAGAAAGGGATTGGTTGTGAACTACTGCATTAGTTAATGTATCCACTTCCAGTTTATATTGATCTCCTGCCACGGCCTCTTCCCGCTTGCCATCGCTTGTTTCGATGATGATTGTACCTGTACCATCTTCGTTAACCGCATCTGGACGATAAGCATCTGTCACTGTGATTCTCCCTTTCGTACCAATTACTTCATAAGATTGCTTAAAAGGCTGTTGGAAACTGCAGTCCACTTGCGCAAGGAGACCATTCTCAAGCTTCATAGAAATGGCCGTTGTTAAATCCACTTCCCTTTCCGGATGGATATCTGCCACACTTTCTATTGTCACTGGTTTTGATTCAAGCACGTTAAAAACAGAGTGAAGTCCATAACAACCTATGTCAAACAGTGCACCGCCTCCTTTTTCCCTGTCAAGACGAATGTTATCAGCGGAAGGATCGAGATAAAATGAAAAACTCGCTTTCATTAAGTTCACGTCACCAATTTCACCAGATCGTATGAGGTCTTTTACCCGTTGATGCTGTGGATGGAACTGATACATAAATGCTTCAAGGAATTTCACATTATGTTTTTCACAGGCATCTATCATGTCTTTTGCATCAGCCGCAGTTACAGCAGCTGGTTTTTCACATAAAACGTGTTTTCCATGTTCCGCTGCTTTGATGGTCCATTCTTTGTGCATATCATTCGGCAAGGAAATGTAGACGGCATCAATTTCCCCGTCTGCCAGCATTTCCTCATAGCTAGTATAGACTTTTGGGATATTAAATTCCTTTGCGAAAGCTGCACCTTTTTCACTTCTACTCGCTACAGCAATTACTTCTGTATCTTCTGCCCGTTGAAGTGCAGGCATCAACGCTTTCCGAGCAATGTTCGAGGCTCCAAGTATTCCCCATTTCATTAATAAAAACCTCCCTTTGATTTTAAATTGTTTAAGCTGATGTTATGTAAGATATGAAAGTGAATGTTTGATTCGACAAAATAATCTAAAAATCGGGAGGTGACAGGCACCTCCCGATTACTATTTTATCATTATTTACTTGTTTAGAATAGGTATCCTCCAAAAGGGTTAAGTTCGTTAACCAATCTTTCAAATACGATGGAGAAAGTAATAAGGGAAATGATAAATAATGCAATGACCATGATGATAATTCCATAAAGTGGATCGAGGCCACCTTCTTGTTTTTTCTCAAAGGAGAAGATTGTTGCAAATGTCGTTAATGGTAAAATCATCAATCCCACACCTGAAACGATATTGCCGAACACTTTAACGGAAAGAAGTGTAAACACAAATCCTGCAAGAACAAAGAGAAGCGGGAATACGATTAATGACCCTAAACGAGTTAAAACAAGCTTGAAGTCCGCATCTACTTTCATCAGTTTCAAGACGACGAACATGACACCGGTCATTATCATGAAAGTAACAAATAATACGATCGCAGGTGTAACAACTGTGCTGCCAAAAGGAACGGCATAATATGGATTTCGTAGCGTTAAATACGTTGTAAAAGGAACGAGCAGGGAAAACAATATAATTGAAATAAGTCCATTTATTGCGGACGGTTCATTTGTGTTGGAAGCAAAACGAAATGGTGCTTTTAAGGAAGCTAAAGCAAATTGATAATACATTTTACTAATTTCTTTTCCTTGTTGTACATACTCATTGTCCTTTAAGTTTTTTACTGCATCTTGTGCTGTTTGCTGAGAGCTTTGTTGAGGCTGTACTTCAGAAGTAGCTGCTGATTGATCGGAAAGTCCTGCCGCAGGCGCAGCAACACTCGTCCCACAGGCTCCGCAAAACTTTGCACCTTCTTCTAATTTATTTCCGCATGATGAACAAAACATAAATAAAACTCCTCCTTGAATAGTCACTAGATTAGCTAGTAGTAGAATGATTGATACATAGATATAAGATTTACCTTAGTAACCCATATGTAATAATCGGAATCTAAAAATTACTTGTATGGAGCACATATAATCCCTTAGGTTACTACATCAACAGAGCTTTTTAATAACATAATCTCCTTTCAAAAAGTTAGCAACACTAGAGATATATTACACTTTCCCCCACGAATTTTCAATATTCGACTAAATTCTACTTCGTTATCTATTAAACTTCCATAAAAAAGACCTAGATTTTTTGAGAGGGCAGTGAAAAGTGGTGCTTTTCCACTTTTATAGTCTCTTGATAGCATAAGCGTAGCTGTCGCAATCTTTAATAAGCTGGCTTTATGTTTGACTAATTCCTTCCTCTCTAATTTGCCACAGTTCCCTTTCCTAAATCGCCCTGAATACTTAGCGTTACTGAGATTTTCAGATAGATAGTGTTGCAAAAAAGTTTTGTTAGTTCTTGAGATTTTTTAGATACGAAAATCGCTTTTATTATAGTATAATATATTTTATTTCTACCATTAGACAATTTTAGACATTTATTTCGTTTATTCGTCATTACTGTCTGAAGTATCCTACTATTTTTTTAAGGAGTGAATGCCATGCAGTTTTGTACTTCCTGTGGGGTGAAATTGAAAAAGAAAACCCCATTCTGCACTGAATGCGGAGCAAAATTAACTACAAGTGACCCTCCACAGTCAAACCAAAGTGGGGAAAAACTTGGACAAGCAGCTATTAATTCATCAGATCCACAACAACAGCGAAACAATGATTCAAAAATGGGGGAACCGGTCTCACGTTCTCAGCACCAACCTGTACAATCTGCTAAACCATCTAAGCCCCTTTCCAAGAAAACGAAAATCCTCCTATCGTCTGTTGGAGCCGTTTTATTATTATTTTTTGGATTGTTCAAACTTGGGGAATCTCTCACAGACAGTGACAAGGCGTTGGCATCTTTTATCGAAGCCGTGGAAACGGAAGATGTGGAATACCTTGTGGATCATCTGAAATCACAGGATGAGAATTTGGAAGTAACGGATAAAATAGTGGAAGATTTTCTGGAATACATAAACGAAAATCCATTTGTGAAAAATGATCTGATGTTTGAACTGGAGAGAGCAGCGGACGTTTTTAACGGGACTGCACCGGAAGACAGCTATTATCCTAATTCTTTTTTAACCTTTGAACAACACGGGAAAAAGTTTTTCATCTACGACAATTATGAATTTTTCCTACACCCGCAGTCACTTAATCTGTACACTAACTACTCTGATCTGACGTTTTTTATCAACGAAGAAGAAGTTGTACCTTTGTATATTGAAGGAGAGTACGTTACGCTTGGCTCCTTTTTACCTGGTGTGTATGATATCAAAGGGGTTTTAAAAACCGACTTTATGGAACTGGAAAAGGACCTGCAAGTAAACTTATTTTATGAAGTAAGTACGGATTTTTATTTAGATATTGATTATATCTCAATTGATACAACGCTCACTGATGTTTCCGTTTTTATCAATGGCAAAGACACTGGGATGATCCTTCAGCCGGATGGGGATTCTTTTGGACCTGTTTTGCTGGATGGATCCATGGAATTTCATTTAGAAAGGGAAGCACCTTTTGGAAAAATGGTGAGCCCGTCTTATTCCATTAATGAATACTATTATTATCCAGTATTTACATTACTGGAGGATCAGCAGAATGCTGTATTTGAAACAATTAATGACCATCTTTTTCAGTGGGGAACGGCGAGGGCAAGCCATGACAAAAGCGGGCTGGAACATGTCATGGGTTACTACGAGGAATACTTATTTAATAGTATTGACAACTTAATTTCCTACAATGAATTTTATTTTGGTCAACCAGTGAAAACGACGTTTGATGTGAGTTCCCTCCAAGTTTATTACAATGATGGGAACTGGATTACTTCTGTTTCTGTAATGGAAGAGTGGAAAGGGACGTATGTGAGCAGCAATGGGAATACGTACTCTCAAGATGATATTCATGAATTGAACTATTCTCTTACATATAACGAAGGGAATAAGAAATGGATAATGAGTCACGTGGATCCACTATGGGGCTATTTTGATGAAACAAACCTAAAGGAATTCACGTTCGAAGGGAACGATCAACAAGAGGCGGTGGCAGAACAAATCATGGCGTTAACAGCGCAAAATGAGGAAAATTTCCAGTCTCTGTTCTACTCCTTCGTTTCCAATTCTGTCGATGCCATCAATAATCGGGATTTCTCCATCGTTTCCCCATGGGTAGATCCGGATAATGCGGATTACCGAAAAGAAATGTCTGACTATATTGACTATCTTGATACGAGGGATATTTATGAAGACTTTATTGATGTGGAAGTGAAAAAAGTGGACCGGGAAAGTGATGATCTCTTTCATGTAAGTACGTATGAAGAGTATGTGATTTACTACGGAGACGGATCTGCTAAATTTAAAGGTTTCGATTCGGAATATTTAGTCCGTTTAACTGGCGATGGATTGAAAGTTCATAAACTATTGAAAACAACCGAAGTGGAAAGCAAAGACTGGTAGACGAAGAAATGACGAGGTGCCTGTCACTTGTCGAATTCGACAAGTGACAGGCACCAAATTAACTATGGTAACTGTTCAGTTCCCTATCTGCTGCTAGATTTTCTATTGGGACCGTCGTCTCTTCCACTGGGTTGCAATGGGTGCAAGTCGTATACATGCTGGGATACAATACCGTATAGTCCACATACGTATCAATTCTGTTAGCAGTACTTATGAGGTTAATGTTACAGTCTGGCTTGGTGTGTGTCGCACGGTGAACTACTTTTTCCTTCCCCGTATTAACAATAAATTTAGCCATCATTCAACACCTCTTCCCCTAGAATTCTATTAATCTTTTTATTAGGCTACTGTGGAACTCCCAGTAATACTAGTAATTGCTTTACTCCACACACCTAAGTGAAAACTTAAAACCTTACTAACATTCTATTCTGTTATTGCTATTTTACATCTAAATATTATTTTTGTTCATGTTTTCACAATATTGTAAAGAAATCGCTTACATACATTATAGGGATGGACGGTAAGTATTACCAGCTTTTTTTAGTCTATGGACTTATTTTCGCTGAATCTGCTACTTCTTTGTGTGTTATCACAGTGTATGAGGGAAGAATTAAATTATTCTTACATATTATAATTTGCTTTAAATCATGATTTATATGGAAAACATACCGTTCTTTACTTTCTTAAAATATGTAAGTTGGAAAAATTTCAAAATTATTGTTAAAAGGGCAGAATCAATTCTAAAGCTGGGAAGCCCATGGGGGCAAAAATGACAGAAACTGGCTTTAAACGCAGGGCTTCCCCCAGAGTCTCGCTTAGTTTATCAAATATCTACCCGATTTTTCCAAAAACAAAACCTCTACACTTAGAAATAAGAAAGATACTATAGGGAGCCGTTACGAATCACTTCGGTCATTTTTAGGTTGGGGTAGTTTGCAGTTTCGTATTGACGCACTACTTTGTCTACGTCATATGGGACTCGCTGGATGCCCATGGTATACTTGGCGCCGCTCCCCTCCACGATGAGATAGGAGGCTTGTGCCAGTCCATCGAATGGAACACCTACGCTCCCAAGGTTTGCCACTGCTTTCCCGTTAAAAAATCGTATGTAAGGCAGGTGAATATGGCCATATACAAATATGGTTGCGGTGTCTTTGCTCATTAGTTTTTCTTGTAATGTTTCATTGTCGGCAGTGGGAGGTACCACGTCAAACAGGCTTGTTGGTGTGGCATGGAAGCAGTGAATCGTCAATTTTTCCGTCAATGGGACGGTGTGCTCGGTGGGGAGTTCTTTCAAGTAGGTCACGTCTTCGTGAGTTAGCTGGCCGTATGTCCAATCCCGTTCGGTCTGCATCAGCTGAAGTGCTTGGTTTGGTACTTCTCCTTGTTTTATGCCCCGTACAACCCATTCGTCTGCGTTACCTTTCAGGACATCGGTCTTCAGGTTTTGGATCAGTTGGAGGGCCCGTTTCGGTTCTGGCCCGCGAAAACAAAGGTCTCCTAATACAATAATCTTGTCCACGTTTTTCGTTTGGATGTCTTCTAGTACAGCGTCTAGTGCTACGGCGTTCCCATGGATATCAGATATAAACGCAATTTTCATGTTAACGTCCTCCCTCTTTTTCTTTACATATAGGATACTATTTTTGGTTGGAATGTAAAGGGCAAGGGCAGTTTTGAGGGAGAGGTATTTTGAATGTTCTGGAATGGGCTCGATTTAGCTTTCATTCATTATAGAATGACAAATTTGACGATGCTAAATAAAATAAACCACATTGGAAGGCTGATGAGACCTCCAACGAAAACGCCGACGAAGAAATTTCCTTCCTGTCTCTCTTTCATGATGCATATCTCCCTTCTATGTTAGGAGTATTTGTAAAAATAAGTGTATTTAAACAATTATTTTTTGATTTAGGGGAGGGCTTGACGGTCCTGTTTAAAAGTGATGCTGATGAAGCGCAGTCATCTGATCTGTTCTTCAACGGTATGCTGGATAAGTTGTGAGTTTGAGAGTACATAGACATTTGTATTGTTTATGGAATCTAAAAATTTTTATCTTTAACGGGGATTTTGTAGTCATAAGATTGGTGAACTGGTTGACCTGGTTGAAACTTTTTGCGTGTGTAAGCGTCTTATTTTAAATTAATAGGATTTTTTTTACAGGAGATGGGTTTTTTGAAAAAGATGGTTATTGGTTTTGTATCAATCGTTTTACTTGTAGTTGTACTATATTTGGGATATTCGACGATAAGTACACTTAATGGGGAACCGTTAGCTATGCACAAAGCTGAAAAATTGGGTAATGAATATATTAAGCAAAGATACTTTAACGAGAATCTCATTATTAGCGATGGGGAATATGCAAAAAATTTCGGGAACTACAATTTTAATGTAACCACAATTGCTGGTAAAAAAGTAAATGAACTTGTTATTCAAGAAGGATTGGAAACAATTGAAGATACAAACTTAACTAGGGATCTGAATGAAAAAGTAAAACAGTATATCTCAAATTCAAACTTATCCGTGGATAAAATGGAGGTTAATGGAACAGTCTTCTTTACCGCTGATAACCTTAATAGAAACGATACGATTTGGATCACTTTCGCTGGAGAGGATTTATCTACGGAAAAAGTAGCTAAATTTGGAAAAGACATAACGATTTGGAGTAAAGAAACTGGATTGTCATTGAATAAGTTAATAATTGATTTTACTAATTTATCAACCAATAAAAGTTCTCGACTATATGTTGATGATAATCAAATTGAAAGTCAGGATTTTTTGGAGTTTATAGACTAAATAAAAGCTTAATATATATGTGGCTGTTGCACGGGGCTTTTAACTAATAGGAACAAACAGACATACTATTCCAGAACGTTTACGTTTTTGATTAAAGATACACCAGAATTTATAGGTTTTGGAACCTGCGGGGCAGTTCGGAAGTGACAACCGAAGCCAGTCAGATCGGACTTCTAGTTGTCATTTCTGTACTGTAATGCCCTACACTCTAGGCGCTTACGCTTTTGTTATTTTTTCTATTTCTTTTATACTCTGTACGATTTCTTTTTGAGTTCTTAAAAGTTCGCTATTTAGCTTTTTGATTTCTTTCTTATTTTGAAATGATTCTTTAAAATCTGAAAGTGCCTCTTCTAAAACACTATATGCCTTTTTCTGTTTTATATTGAAAGAAATAAAACCCACAATAAAAATCAGAATGGCTAAAATCAAAATCAACCACATTTTGGAATCCACCTCAATCCCTTAATTCAATCTATTCCTAATATCTTTTATAACCTCCAGCATTTCTTTTTGTGTTTTTAATGATTCTCTCTGTATTTCTATCGTTTGTTTTTGATTTTGTATTGATTCTTTCAGATCAAATTGTGTATCATCAACTTGTTCTTCTGCCTTTTTCTCAAACTTCGTCCTTGAAACGATTATACTTAATAATGCGATAATAACAATCCAATAAATAATATCTAACATACTCTTATCCTCTTCTTTCATGTTTTGAAATCTTATGGAGCTTTAATCCTATCAACCAATTGGCTTTCTGTCTGCTACCTATCTGTCTATGCTTAAAGACTAAAGTTACCTTTAGCCCTCTAAGAGTCGCTACGAGTGAATAGCTAGTTCTTACTCGACGGAAATCCCCCCCGCTATATGATACGACCTAGGCTCGGCCGTACACGCTACCCATTAGAGCATGAACGAAATCAATATCCCACAATTGTTGATACATGCGGTGAAAAGAATTTGCGATTTAGTTTACCATTTATAGTGCTCTTTCGTATTTTTCTCCACCAAAATGATCGGATTACTTATTAAGGTTATTGGAAATTGGATCTCTCTTTTTACCACTCTAAATCAAATACGAATGGATCCATCGAAATCGTAATATCGTTTAGTTCCCCTTCTATGATAAAAGTGGCTTGACCGGCATCATAATCTATGGGTTCGAAGACAATCACACCACTCGTTGTCTTTCCAGGCGCAATATCTGATTGAAGTAATGGATATCCTGCCTCCCTGTGCGGGATATTAATATCAAATGTATTTTCTGCCTGCTTCAGTTGGGCACTAAACTGCCAAATGGATGCCAAGTCATAGGTATCATTGAAGACATTGATGTGGAGACGTGTTTCTTCTGCTGCCACTTCCATTTCCACAACTTCGATCAGGAGGTTTTCCTGTTCAATAGTTTGCTCCATTGGGATGGAAAATAAGGTTGGTGCCATTGCATCTTGATAGCTTATCTCTTCCATAGACATGACCTCAAGAATAGGAATAACTATTTTTGTTCCATTCACATCACGTTGTGCCCCATTTTTCACGAATCCGTGCACTTTAATGAGATCTCCGTTATTCCAATTCGCCAGATCTTCCCCTGTAATGATAACCGTTTCACTACTTTTCTCTAGGTTTGTCCAAACTTGTAGTGCATCGTTCAGACTATATTCTTCCCCGGCAACCCGGCCCACAAATTCCACTTCAACCCCTAGGTAATCTTCCCAGTTTTCAAAAAGCTGAAGGAACTCCCCTTCAGGTAATTGTTCACCTATTGGTGTCACCACCACCGGTTCTGTATCTCCTGTGCACGAAACAAATAATAATAATAATAATAAGCTTAAAAAGCCAGCTAAGCTAATTCTCCTCATAAGTCATCCGTTCTTTCTATCTAATATAGTTTTATCTTTGATTCTTGAGTAGGCAACTTACCTTTAATTTCCAAAGAAAAGAGTGCAGTAAACACTCCCATTACCACTTTCTATTTGCATCCTTAATTTTACTTTATCCGATCTGGATTATCTATGATACTATCTGGACGAATTACCATAAGTTGGTGTGGCAAATTAGCTTTTTGAGGCCAAATGATCAATGACAGAAAGGGAAGAAACAGTTACTATTAATTCATGAGGGCACTGAAAAAGTGGTGCTTTTCCATTTTGATGTGCCCTCTTCATTCATACTATTTTTCTTTCAGTTGGAATTTTCTGTTTCTCTTGTCTGTATTTATGTTATTTGCTACTATTTCATCCACCATTACGGGCTTTCCCTTTACATCTAACAAAGGAGCAATTTAAAATGACTAATCATTCGTGGAAGATTCAACAGTCTGATAATGTAACAGTTGACAGGTTTCACATTCAAAAAGATCATGTGTTACTTCCGAATAATGGAGAAATGGATTTTTCATACGTCAGCTTTGAGGATGGTGTTTGTGTGTTAGCAATTACCGCAAACAACGAAATAGTAATCTTAAAGCAATACCGTCACGCTGTAAAGGAGTGGCAATGGGAATTACCTGCCGGGATGATTGATCAGCACGAAGAACCATTGCACGCTGCAAAAAGGGAGTTATTGGAAGAAACGGGGTATGAAGCGGAAACTTGGACAGCCCTTGGATATTTTCACCCTTCTGCAGGTTCCACTTCTGAGACAATTCATCTTTTCCTTGCCGCAGATTTGATGAAAACGTCAGACCAGTCACTGGAAGAAAGTGAATTAATTAGTGTGTACTTAAAGGATTGGCATGACGTGATGTCGTTGATTCAACAAGGGGAGTTCAAACACGGTGCGGGTTTAGCCGCCATTTTAAAGTACAAATTATTAATGGAAAACTGACCAGAGATGTTTTAGCGAAATCCCGTGACAAAATTTTTAAAACAACGTGTTGCTTATAATTGGTCGAGGTGGTAGTTGCCTCTATAAGGTAAGGCGAGATATGGTGACAACTGAGGGCACGAAAAAGTGGTGCTTTTCCACTTTTTCAGCAGCCTTTGATTACATCCCACCTTTTTCAGCTACCACCCAATTTTTCCAATTCTCATCCGGAACTAACCTCCCATCTCTTCCCCTCACTGATCCCGTCTTCCACTCCATCATCTACAAAATTTATAGAATTAAAGCCAGGATTTGCGACCCGATGGCCATAAAGAAGAGGGCAAAGGGATAAGCTGCAGCATACGCAATCGTTGGATCATCTGAATCGATTAAATTATTGCACGCCCCTAACCCTGGAGTACTGGTCATACCGCCACATAAAGCACCGAGGGAATGGATAAAGCTTAATCTTAATAGCTTTTTCGCAATGATAAAACCGACGAAGAGGGGGACAAGTGTGATGATGGCGCCACCGATAATTAAGCGGAACCCTTCGTTCATAATAACTTCTACGATACCGCTACCTGCTTTCGTACCTGCCCCTGCTAGAAACAAAACCAGTCCGAAATCCCGAATAACGTGATTGGATGGTTGATAATACCTTGCCTGGATTGGACCAATTTTTCCAAAATGGCCGATGATGATCGATACAAAAAGCGGTCCCCCAGCGACTCCTAGGGTCATCTCTCCAAGACCTGGAATCGTAATTGGGATCATGCCCACGAGAATACCGATTAAAAGGATAATGCTGATGGAAAAAATGTGAATGTTTGTTTCCGCAAATTGTCTTAAACCGAATAGTTTCTCCACTTCCTTTAGTCTCCGGTCACCCCGTATTCTGCTCTAAGTTTAATATCCGGTAAACTTTTTCCGATCATCTCATCTGCCTCGACGGTGATCCGCTTCATTTTTAAATTATCGGCGTATTTAACTTCGGAAGTTTCCTCTGAACCTACTTCCTTCGTGAATCGTTCGATTTCCTCTGGATAACCTACGACAATTAAATCGTCTCCTTTTAAGAGAACCGTGTCATTGCGCCCTAAAAAACTTCGGTCCCCACGGATAACTCTGCTAATAACGACAGAACTATTTCGATTTAGCCTTAGTTCTTTCAACGTCTTTTTATGAAATTCTTCTTTTTCCACCCGGATCATCATCGATCTTGGTGAGCCTTGATGTCTCACTGGACCAATCGTTTTCCTCAGATCAGCCTTTAGATCCACCTTAATGAACCTTGGAAAAAGCTGAATAAAAAGGACAACTGCAATAACACCAAAAGGATAGGCTACACCATAACCAACGGATGCAATGGGATCCTGAGTCGCCTCCAGAGCTGCTGCCAGACCAGGTGTACTTGTTAATGCCCCCGTCATCAACCCGATACTGATCGGTGCTGACAATTGAAATAATTTTGATACAATAACCGTTGTCACAGACGCAATAAACACCACAAGGAAGCCTATTATTCCAAACACAATACCGCTGCTTTTCATCATCCGGAAAAAACGCGGGCCTGCCTGCAATCCAACAGCAACAATAAATAAACTAAGGCCTAAGTTTTGTAAAACAGAAGGTATTTCATATCCAAAATGTCCAAAGACCATTCCAATTAAAAGGACTCCAGATGCTCCTAGATTCAATCCCTTAAATTTGAGTTGGCCTACAAAGGAACCAAGAAAAAGGATAAGAAAAATAAGTATGAGTGGATCTTGTAATAATGACTGCATGCGAATACCTCCAGAAGACCTTACTATAACCTTTTTAACGTGTATCAGTCAGGAAATTTAATTGACATAATATTCTCTGTTCTTTAATACCGTTTCTTGTTACCTATTATATCTCTAACTTTTCAAATACCAATTGTCTTGGAGAAATGGACACATAATTGTAAACCATAAAGCGCTTACTTTTCTTATTGGAACCTGAATCCGTGATGGAATTAATTTATTCTTTGTAAGAATCCTAAAAATCTTTCGATTTAACTAGGTGATATAAATACTCGAATACGTTACTGGCGGACGCTTTCACACAAGGTACAAGTGCGACATCTGCTCATTCTTCGCAGTGTCTTCTTTGCCGCCGGGCACGGCCTCAGCCTCCTCAACGCCAAAAACCAGCGTCTGCGGGGTCTTCAGCTCGCGCTATTCCCGCAGGAGACGCCGCCATTCACTTCTTCGAGTTAACAGAAAATTGAAGATAAAATAAGTCTTCATACCTTGTTATAAATAGAATAGGGACTATTATCTAGTTCAAATTCTTATTCACCAGGTGGGTGTTATGATGAAATTTATTTTAGAAGATTCCGATGAAACACTATCTACTCAATCAGGTTTAGGTTTAATAGGTTTACTTTTGTCTAAAACGAGTCTCTAATCGATTGACGGAATTAAAAGTTCCTGAGATAAAATCAGCTTCAGCCATTAAAAATGGTGATGTTATGTTTTTTCCACTTAATCAAAATACAATAAAATGTGATACGAAACCTGAAAAAAGAGATGAAAACATCAGGTTTATTAAGAATCCAAATAACAATACAAAGTATATTAAGAAGTTGATATGACAGGAATCTACGAGACTCCTGCGGGATCAAAGGCAAGGGTAAGACCCCGCAATTGCAAAGCAATGAGGAGGCTTACCAGCCGCCCGCGGAAAGCGAAGTAGATGGAGGACATATCAACACCTATTATCACGGATTCAGATGGAGTTTATGTGGCCATTTTCAGGAAGTGACACCCTATTTTTTCAACGCTATCAATAAGGATTAGGGGAAATTTCCCATCACCTTCCTCAGTACTAGTGATTCACTCTACAATGGAACTTCGTTACCCTGTCTGATTACAGCCAATGAAATGTACACCAGTGACATCATTCTTACCACTGTGTGAAAGGGTGATTACCATTGGGTGAATAATAGGTGAATAGTCAGTCAAATGCAATTATTTAACTTGTTATAGCAATCTAAAGCAATAGATCGTGTCTAACTAGTAATGGTAAGTTTTGTATATATATGGTTCTGATTATACAATAGCATTAGGTAGTTTATATTGCCCAGACGGGGAGTTCGTTCCAATAATTGGAAGAAAAAAACTAGGTAGAAGAGAATCATACGATATATCAGAAATGGAAGGAGTTATTAGAATGAGGGAAAAATTATTGAGAGTGGGTACTATTTATATTCCAGTGACAAATGTAGAATTTTCATCTCAATGGTATATAAATAAATTAGGTGCAGAGTTATCTTATAAAGATGAAGACAAAGCGATTTTAAACATGGCAAACCAAAGTATTTTTCTTGTGAGATCAAAGGAAAGCCAAAGTGCTAATTTCATTGATTTTCATGGTGAAAAAAGATTTTCTTTAACATTTGAAGTAAATGGTTTAGATGCATTGGAAGAACTACATAAAGATTTTGTAGATAATGAGATAAGAGTAGGAGACATTGAAAACAGAGGCCATTCTGGAAGAAATTTTGTTTTTTATGATTTAGATGGTAATAAATTTGATGTATGGAGTGAACTTAGTCCCATTTTCAAAGAGAAATATTTAATCTCTAAATAACAAAATCTTTTGTTGAACTAACAGCTCGTTAGTGTACAAGCTGTTGATACTGTTGTGGCTCAACGGGGGGGGGGAATCCTAAAAGGAGGAAATCATATTTTGTTAGTTGAAATCTTAAAAGATGTGACCAAAAACAGGGATTTTGATTCCTGTTTTATTTTTTTGAAAGGCTATGTCGCACAAAAGAATCCTGCGGGAAAAGCGAGTTCAGGGGAGACCCCGCAAGGTGCGAAGCAACGAGCATTACTTCCTGAAATAGCTACGAGTTGTCTCGACGGATGCA
>NZ_JAHQCS010000110.1 GCF_019042215.1 Evansella tamaricis
ACCTGAAGTCCGCTCTTTGACTTCAGTTGTCACTTCCGAAGTGCCCCGCAGCGAGTAGGCGCTGGAGCTAGACAACTTGCCCGAAGGTGCAAAAACTTTCTTACCTTTCAAATAAGAAAAAGGAAAGAATCATTTTCCTTTCCTTTGTTTTTACTCTATTATTAACTTTTACATTCTTCTTCATTCTGCCTATACACATAAACAAGGGAAGTGTCTGGTTGCTCCAAGCTAAGTCCCCCATTGTTATTCAATAGGTTTTGCGACTAAGGAAGGGGCAGAGTATATAAACCAGCCATCTTCAGGGATTACTCCGTCTTTAGCCGCAGATAAAACTTTTAAATACTCCGATGCTATTTCCTCGTTTTCATGATCAATAGATCGTGTTTTTTCCCATAGGTACTTCGCCTTCGTCCTATTCCCATTCTTCCATGCGGCAATGGCCATCTGATGGAAATAGGGTGGTGTTTTCCGAAAGTCGCTCCCACGGTAAAGCTTCTGATACCATTTATAAGCGATAGAATACTCCCCTGAAAAAAACAGCGTTTTTGCTAAGTAATAACAGTGCCAATCTTTCATCGGTCTTAAATTCTTAAGGTTTTTACTCCAGATCTCTTTATCAGGATTTCCTTCCAAGAAGAGAAGCGTTGTCATTAAACACTGGGCTAAGAAGTTCGGTTCTTCCTTAAGAAGGAGATCCTGCAAGATTTTTTTTGCCTGGTCAAGTTCCCCTTGATACATAAGGGATTCTGCCAGATAGGCATAGACATCCCACTCTTTAGGCTTTTCTAGAAGGTATCCCCTCGCCTCTTTTTCAGCACCATCATAATTTCCTTTATTTAGTAAATCCACAATTGAGTCTAGTGGGGTAGGCTTCAATGTATATTCAAAGTCCTCTCCTAACTCTAAGTCCTCTTCTTCCAATATAAACATGAGAGAATGAGCGTCCTCTACAAACTCCCCCTCGGGGTCCATTTCGATATATTTCTTCAAATGTGTAATCGCCATATCAAAGTGACCCATATGAGCAAGGTTGTTTGCCATAAAGAAGTAACATTCCGCCATGGAATCATCCACCTCTGAGAGAACCTTTTCCAACCATTTATTTGCTTCTTCAAAATTCCCTTTTTCCGATAAAATAATAGCCAGTTGACAAAGAAAAACCGGTTCTTCCGGCTCCATTTGAATGGCTCGCTCTATATAATTGATTCCCTGGTCTAATTGATGATTTTTATAGGCTTCAATTCCCTTTTTGTAAAAATAAGACCCGTCTTTCATAAAAGGGATAATCTGCCCCTTCTTTTGTGAATTAAGTTCTCGCATGTTGTAAACCTCCAATCCCAAGAAAAACAATAATAACTCAGCGACAGTAAAAAGTAAACTAATGAAATAATGAGAACATTTCATTAACACATTTTACGCTCATAATATATGCAGTATAACATGGGAGTCCTCCATCAAACAACGATGGAAAGCTTTGGAAAGGGCCAGGTCTCGAAAAAATCGAAACCCTGGCCCCTTTACAATTCCCTTTGCAGTTTGTCCAAAAAGTAGAGGGGACAACTCGGAATCGACTTTATTTTCCCTTTGCTCCCCCGTGTCTTTCCCCCAAACGTTCTAATACAGCATCTATTGGTAGTCCTTGCTCCCGGAGTAACACGAGCATATGAAAAAGTAAATCGGCACTTTCCCACGTTAACTCTTCCTTATCCCGATTCTTTGCGGCTATGATCACTTCTGATGCTTCCTCGCCAACTTTTTTTAGTATCTTATCCACGCCTTCTTCAAATAAATACGTTGTATAAGATCCTTCTGGTCGTTCTGCATCTCGCTCTGCAATGACTTGTTCCAACCGGTTAATTATCGCAAATCGATCCCCGTGAGAAGCAACCTGATGCGTGTCCTCACCGGTCACTTTCGTAAAACAACTATACGTTCCCGTGTGACAGGCAGGTCCCGCCGGTTCAACGAGTACCACCAACGCATCCTGGTCACAGTCTAATCGCATTTCCACAATTCGTTGTGTATTACCAGAGGTTGCCCCCTTATGCCAAAGTTCCTGTCTTGAACGACTGTAAAACCACGTTTCCCCGGACTTCAAACTCTGTTCCAGCGATTCACGGTTCATATAAGCGAGTGTAATCACTTCTTTACTTTGATAATCCTGAACCACTGCTGGAATTAAACCAGCATGATCAAACTTCACCGTCTCTAGCTGAAAGTTTACATCCAACCCATTTTCGTCATCCACATACTTTTCGTCACTCATCGCACTTCAAGCCCCCTTTGCTTTAAAAAAACTTTCACTTCTTCAACAGATGTTTCCCGATAGTGAAAAATAGAAGCTGCGAGTGCTGCATCGGCTCGGGCCTCTTCAAAGACATCATAAAAATGTTCCTTTGCCCCGGCGCCGCCCGATGCGATGACTGGAACCGAAACGGCTTCGCTGACAGCTTTCGTGAGACTTATATTAAAACCAGTTTTTTCCCCATCCTGATCCATACTTGTGAGAAGAATTTCTCCGGCTCCAAGGGCCACGGCCTCCTGAGCCCATTTCACTGCATCCCGCTCTGTCGGTTTCCGGCCGCCATGGGTATAAACACGCCACGAACCAAGCTCTTCATCCCACTTGGCATCAATAGCGAGGACGATACATTGCGAGCCAAAAAAGTCAGCACCTTCCTGGATTAATGGAGGACGCAGCACGGCTGCTGTATTTACGGAAACTTTATCAGCACCTGCCCGCAAAATCCGCTTCATATCTTCCAATGAATTGATTCCACCTCCAACGGTAAAGGGAATCGCCAGTTTTCCTGCCACTTCTTCAACGACGTCTACCATCGTTTCCCGGCCTTCATGGGAGGCGGATATATCGAGGAAAACGAGTTCATCTGCCCCTTGCTCATCATAAAATGCCGCCAATTCCACAGGGTCACCTGCATCCCGAAGACTGACAAACTGTATCCCTTTTACGACACGGCCTTCTTTCACATCTAAACAGGGAATGATTCGTTTCGTCAGCATCTATCCCTTCACCTCCCGTAACGCCTCTTCCAGTGATACCCGGCCAGTATATAATGCTTTGCCGATGATGGCCCCTGCGACACCTTCACCGGAATGATATCGCCTCACAAGTTCTCGGACATCATCCATGTCCTTCACGCCCCCGGACGCAATCACTTGTTTTCCCGTTACTTTACCAAGGTTAGCGATCGCTTCCACATTCGGTCCAGACAACATCCCATCCCGTGAAATGTCCGTCATGATGAATGTTTCCGCCCCAAATCGCGCTAATTCTTCTGCCAATTCTTCCGCTTTGACCGTCGACGTTTCCAACCATCCGTGAGTGGCCACATAACCGTCCCTCGCGTCAATCCCGATGGCAACCCGATCTCCCCCATACTCAGAAAGCATCTCTTTCACAAACTCGGGATGAGAGATGGCAGCACTACCTAAGATTACCCGCGCCACTCCTCCGTCTAAGTAAGACTGCACCGATTCTTTTGTCCGGATGCCCCCACCTACCTGCACTTGTGCACGCCCATGGAGGGCTTTTGCCGTTTTCAGGACAACCTCATGATTCACTGGCTCCCCAGCTTTAGCCCCGTCCAAATCCACCATGTGGATCCAGTTTGCCCCTTTCTCTGCAAAACCCGCCGCCATGTCATAGGGAGAATCACCGTACACTGTTTCCTGATTATAGTCACCTTGGATAAGGCGGACACATTTTCCGCCACGAATATCGATTGCTGGATAAATGGTAAACATTACAGATCACTCCCCTTTCCCTGATGTGAAATTCGTTAGCATTTGCATGCCGAGAGTACTGCTTTTTTCCGGATGAAACTGCGTTCCCCAGACAGAACCCTTCGCAACGACTGCCGGAACGACCACATCATAATCCGCCGATGCGACGATTACCTCTTCCGCCTCCGTCTTTACCACATAAGAATGAACAAAATAGACGTGACCGTCAGAAACATCCTTTAAGATCTCATGACTTTCTTGGTGAAAACGGAGTCGGTTCCATCCCATGTGTGGTACTTTGTAGCGTTCCCCCTCACTAGTGATGCCAGGGAACCGTTCCACTCGACCTGGAAGAAGGCCTAATCCCTCCGTATCTCCATTTTCTTCACTTTGTTCAAACAGTAATTGCATCCCTAGACAGATTCCCAATAATGGCCGGTTATTCTCTGCCCATTCCTGAAGGAAAACATCCAAACCCCGATCCTTCAATTCGCGCATTCCATCTCGGAACGATCCCACACCAGGGAGGATTAATTTATCTGCTTTTGCCAGTTCGTCTATATTTTCAGAAAGAAATGGGGTATAGCCAATCCGTTCCAATGCTTTCGTGACACTGTGAAGATTCCCCATTCCATAATCAACAATTCCTATCATGTTAAGCTTCCTTTCGTAGATGGAACTCCTGTTACTCTTGGGTCAATTTGAGTGGCTTCGTCCAAAGCACGACCAAGGGCTTTAAAGATTGCTTCAATAATATGATGTGTATTTTGTCCGTAATGAACGATGACGTGCAGGTTCATTCTTGCTTCAAGGGCAAACTTCCAAAGGAACTCATGCACGAGCTCGGTGTCAAAGGTACCGACTTTTTGCGATGGGAGTTCTCCTTTGAATTCCAGATGAGGCCGATTGGAGAGGTCCACAACCACTTGGGCTAATGCCTCATCCATAGGCACAAACGCGTTGCCGTAACGACGAATCCCTTTTTTATCCCCAAGGGCGGCCTTAAGTGCTTCTCCTAAGACAATGCCGATATCTTCGGTCGTATGGTGGTCGTCGATTTCGGTGTCCCCTTTCGCCACGATTTTGGTGTTAAATAGTCCGTGTTTTGTGAAGAGGTCGAGCATATGTGTCATGAATGGGACGTCGGTATCGAGCTGTGCCTTCCCTTCCCCATCGAGATTGAGCATGGCTATTATTTCTGTTTCGTTTGTTTTACGGTGGATCGTCGCTTCACGGCTACTCATTTTTGGGTTCCTCCAATCGTTTTTCCACAGCTCGGGCATGGGCTTCTAATCCCTCTAGTCGCGCGAAGGCTGCAATTTTCGATGCGTTTTGTTGAATTGCTTGTTTGCTATAGGATATGATGCTTGATTTTTTAGTGAAGTCTTCTACGGTAAGGGGGCTGGAAAACCTCGCTGTTCCGTTAGTTGGCAAGACATGGTTCGGTCCGGCAAAGTAATCACCTACAGGCTCAGAGCTGTTTTCACCGAGGAAAATAGCTCCTGCATGGCGAATTTGCGGGAGAATCGCCCAAGGGTCAGCTACTAGTACTTCGAGGTGTTCTGCTGCCAGTTCGTTAATAGCCTGGATTGCTTCGGGCAAGGATGCTGCCAAGTAGATCGCTCCGAAATCCTGGATAGAGGCGGTGGCGATTTCTTCTTTCGGTAGTGTTTGAAGTTGTTCTGTTACTTCTTTTGCCACTGCTTCTGCTAGTGTTTCGTCTGTCGTCACGAGAACGGCTGATGACAGGGGATCGTGCTCTGCCTGGGACAGCAGGTCTGCAGCGATGTAAGCTGGATTGGCAGTGCTGTCTGCCAGGATGGCTATTTCGCTCGGTCCTGCAATCATATCGATGGCGACGGTTCCGAAAACTTGCTGCTTTGCTAAAGCAACATAAATATTTCCTGGTCCGACGATTTTATCTACGGGAGCAATGGTTTTCGTTCCGTATGCAAGGGCTGCGACAGCCTGTGCTCCACCTACTTTATAAATTTCGGTAATTCCAAGTTCTGCTGCAGTGACGAGAACGGTGTTATTCAGTGTAGAATCCTTCTGCGGTGGGGAAACCATCACGATCCGTTGGACACCGGCAACTTGTGCTGGAATCACATTCATGAGTATCGTTGATGGATAGGCAGCACGGCCTCCTGGTACGTATATACCAACGGCATCGAGTGGTGTAACTTTCTGCCCGAGGATCGTTCCGTCAGGCTTGGTTGTCATCCAAGATTGTTGTACTTGCCGTGCATGGAAGTCGCGGATATTAGCTGCAGCTTCACGGATGATAGCGATGGTTTCGTTGGTTGTATTGGCATAGGCTGTATCAATTTCCTCCTGGGTTACTAAGAGCTGGTTCGTCTTAGGATCGAGATCCACACCGTCAAATTGGTTTGTATATTGACGGACTGCGTTATCTCCGTTTTTCCTGACGGTTTGAACGATCTCTTCCACTGCTTTCCTCTGTTCTCCAGTTCCTTGATCAATGGATCGTCTCAATGTGATGTTTTCCGTTAATGGAATGATCTTCACTGGTTTTTCTCCCCTTCCACGACTGCTGCTATCCGTTCTACCATATCATCAATTTGCTCTGATTTTGTACGGTAACTCACAGGATTAACAATAAATCGCGATGTAATTGGCATCATCGTTTCAATTTCCACGAGGCCGTTTTCCTTCAATGTCCTTCCAGTGGAGACGATATCCACGATCCGGTCCGCAAGACCAATGATTGGCGCCAGTTCAATGGAGCCGTTTAGCTTGATGATTTCCACTTGTTCTCCCTGCTCCCGGAAGTACGATGACGCGAGGTTTGGATATTTGGACGCTATTTTAGGCGCGATGTCTGCTTTCGGATTATACGTGGGGAGTGCGGCTACGGCCATATAGCAGGCACTTATTTTTAAGTCAAGTACTTCATACACATCCCGTTTTTCTTCTAATAGCACATCTTTTCCAGCCACACCAACGTCGGCTACGCCGTGTTCCACGTATGTGGGAACATCCATCGGTTTGGCAAGGATAAAACGCATCCCCGCTTCTGGAGAATCAATGATAAGTTTTCGGGATTCATCAAATTCTGGTGGCAATGGATAATCGGCTTTCCTTAATAATGCAACTGCCTCATCAAAAATACGGCCCTTGGGCATTGCAACGGTTAATAGTTTCGAATCGGGTGTCATCATTTGGCATGCCCCCCATTTCCATTGGATCCAACGAAATAAGTTACGTTATTGAATTGGGCAGAATAAGCATCCACATCGCTGATACCAATTAGGTCTTGCATGACAACGGTATGCCCTTCCTCTCTCCATTGTTTCGCTTTTTCCATTGCTTCTTTGCGTCTTTCATTACTAAAGATAATACACATGTCGTTACGGATAGCTTCTTTTGTTTTTCCCAGCGCTTCTGTCAGCCGGTCCAGTCGCAGGCCAAAACCAGTTGCCGGTTCCGGATCATGAAATTTTTCCAGAAGGCCGTCATAACGTCCTCCGCTCCCTATAGGAAACCCAAGTCCTTCGCTGTATGCTTCAAAGACAACACCGGTATAATAGCTAATATGCATCACGAGGTTTAAATCGAGCAAGATATTGTCTTTCAAATTATAGGCTTCCAGTACTTCTATTAATTGCTCCAGTTGTTGAAGGGATTTAATTGTCGGTTCACTTTCAGCAAGCTGGCGTGCTTTATTGATAATATCCGGTCCCCCTTTTAATGTGAGGAGTTCCTTTAACCGGCGCTGATCAATGGAAGAAAGGGGAAGCTGATCCACTTCCTTTCTAAACCCAACATAGTTTTTCTCAAACAAATATCTCCGAAACACTTCCACTCGTGCTTCGTTTCCAAGAATTTCAAATAGATAGGCATTTACAAAGCCTATATGCCCTACTGCAATTTGATAGTTTTCTAGTCCGGCTTTTTCGATCGACGACATCATGAGCGCAATCACTTCTCCATCGGCACTGTTCGATCCATCTCCAATGAGTTCAACACCAATTTGTTCAAATTCGGCAGGTTTCCCTCCCTCACGCTGCTGAGAACGGAATACTGGAGCATCGTATGTTAACCTAAGCGGCCGTTGGGTATTTTTTAAGGTGGATGCTGAAATTCTGGCAATCGGCGCTGTCATATCCGGACGGAGCACTAATGTATTCCCCTCTTGATCTAATAGTTTAAACAGTTGTTGATCTGTAATCGCAGATACAGAGCCTACTGTTTCGTAATATTCGAGTGTCGGGGTCTCGATTGCGGCATACCCCCATTGTGTCACCTCTTTTGCGATGGCATCTTTTACTTCTTTTTTCAGTTGGTACAGTTCCGGGAGGGTATCTTTCATTCCCACCGGTTTTTCAAACATGAATAACTTTGTCATCGTCCTAAACACCTCAATTGGTTTTTGTCACATAATTGTCGGGGACCTGCTCCCGCACAATTTTGTGACAGATTGTCACATAAAGTTCGGGGACCAGGTCCCGGTATTTTTTGTGAACGGTTATGGTTTATATGAAAAGACTGATTGAATGATATTTGACGTACAGACTTACAGGAAAAACGGCTAAATCCAATTAATGAACTGTAGGCTATCATTCCATTATAATTTTAAGCTATGTTAAAGGCTAATGTTGATCTTTTATAAGGCTAAATTTTAAAATTGAACCTTGATTGTAAAGGAAGAGAAAACGACGAAATCCTGTAGTAATAATCAACTTTGAACAGTTGAGAGCCTACATTTATCCTTCTCCTTCGATCACCTTTGTTTTACGCTTTAGTTCACTAATGTGCTAATGAAATAAAGATGTTAGTTAGTAGTTTACATGTGGATGACACGATCGTCAATAAAAAAAGTACATTAAATTATATTTTTATTTGCATTTTAGTGTGACCAGATCCTAATAAGGTCATTACTATCGTTTCCCAATGGTTCCAACACCAATAAATTCTATCTTTGAAGAAAAACCTCGAGACTCACTTCGTCTCGAGGTTGTCCACTTCTTCCTTTTCCCGTTCCTCTTTTGTTTTAATAATTCGCATCGGGTTTCCTCCCACGAAGGAACCTGCCGGTACATCTTTATGTACTAAAGTGCCTGCAGAAACAATGGCATCATTACCAATTTCAACACCTGGTAAAATGGTTGTATTAGCTCCGACCATGACATTATCACCAATGATTACTTCTCCAAGGCGATACTCTTTAATTAAGTACTCATGGGCAAGAATGGTTGTGTTATAGCCGATCACCGTATTTTTCCCAATTTTTATTTTTTCCGGGAACATTATATCCATCATCACCATTAAAGCAACCGCTGCCTTATCACCAACATCCATTCTTAAGAATGTACGGTACAGCCAATTTTTCATTGAAAGTACTGGAGTATATCTGGCCACTTGAATCACGATGAAGTTTTTAACAACTTTCAAAAAGGAGACGGTTTTATAAACTTGCCATAGGGAGTTTGCTTCTTCTACTTGGTAACGCGTCGTTCGTCTCATTCTAATACACCCACTTTCATCGTTCTCCGCTTACATCCATATTACCCGTTTTGTTATGAAATTCCTAAATGAAATAGTAAATCTTTCATGTTTTCCAACATAATGTCAGGATCATATTGGTTCAAAAACTCAGACCCCTTAACGCTCCACGCAACACCTGCTGTTTTTGTTCCTGCATTTTTACCACCAAGTATGTCATGTTGGCTATCACCAACCATCAACGTTTTTCCAGGAGTTGAACCTAACGCAGCCATCGCCTTTTCTAGTGGTTCTGGGTGTGGTTTATAGTCTGTCACTTCGTCCAAAGAGATGACCACGTCAAAAAAACGGTCGATTCCCATTAATTTTAAACCTTTCAAAGCCGTTTCCCTTCGCTTCGTTGTTACAATTGCCATTTTAAAATGATTTTTTTCTAATTCTTCCAACGTCTCCATAACACCTTCATACTCTGTTACAAGTTCATCATGCTTTTCTAGATTAAACGAGCGGTAAGTCTGCGTCATCTCATTTACTTTTTCCTGATCTAATAGTTCAAATGTTTCTGATAAAGGTGGGCCGATAAATGAGATCACATCTTCCCTTTTGTATTTTCCAGGGTAATACACCTCCATCGTATGTAAAAAGGAAGCGATAATTAAATCAATTGTATTAATCAGTGTACCATCCAAATCAAACAGGATCGTATCAATATCATTTAAAACTCCTACTGAATTTTCCTGTGAGGATCCCGCAAAACCATTTTGTCGATCTGACATTAACATCACTACTCCTTTCGCTTAATAACGAATTATACGTTCGGTGGAACGTTGCTGATACAATCTATCCTGTCATAAGAAAAGCGCAACCGCCTTTGGTCACGAACGTAGGGCAGTGGAGGAATGACAACCTGAAGTCCGCTCTTTGACTTCAGTTGTCACTTCCGAAGTGCCCCGTAGTAATTAAGAAGTAACTGAAAAAGTTTAAAACCACTTTTTCAGTTTCTTTTATTTGTATGGCAATGGCTGCGCTCGTCGCTCGCCTGATAGGAGAAAACCACTCCTATCAAGCTTTTAAAGATTGCGACGGCTACGCTCATTGCTTTGGGACTGTAAAAGTGGAAAAGCACCACTTTTTCAGTTCCCATGCGAGTAGGCGGTGGAGCTAGACAACTTGCCCGAAGGTGCCGAAACTTATCTTATTTTTCAAAATAGTCGGGGACCTGGTCCCTGAATATTTTGTGACAACTTAGCCCACTACAACTAGCAGATTTTTTCCTACTTATGAGCTTTTTTCTGCAGGATAGTCTTCACTTTCCAGAACGGAATCACCATCCCCATATTCCTTTTTATTCTTCTCCAGTCGATTCCAAATAACCGCTACGGCTATCGTTAAGATTATTGCCGTTAACAGTCGGATTAGAAGTAACGGCCATAAGGGAATGCCTAATGGTGCAAATAAGAGGGTATCTTCAATGACTGCATGACAAGCCACTAAGAAAATCATAACAAGGTAAATGTCCTTTTTACTGACACCATCCTCCTTTACTGCTTGAATCATAACCCCTGCACCGTATGCGAGCCCAAATACAATCCCTGCAGCAAGCGTGGTGGATGTGTTTTCCCTTATACCTAATACTCTTGTAAAAGGAGACATCCATTTGGAGAATATAGTAAGCCACTTGAGATCCTTCATTACTTGTATAAAGATCATTATTGGGATAACAATGAGCGCTAACTGAAAAATTCCAAAAAAGGCGCTTTCTATTCCCTGCAAAACAACTGGCCAAATACCAGTCACTTCTTCTCCACTATTGGAAGGTACGAGACCATACTTTGCCAGGTCCCCTCCCCCTTGCCAAGTGAGATTTATCAACCATGCAGAAAACAATGCTAAACCAATTCTCACTAGTAAAACGACCCAAATTTTTACCCCAACTTGTTTAGCCACTGCCGATTCCACAAATAAATTATGGGAAAAGGACAGCATGACTGCTAAAATGAATACTTGTTTAACCGTTAAATCCATCGTCAGCATGGCTCCGATGGCAGCGTAAAGGTTTAATACATTACCTAAAACGAGAGGAATTGCCGCCTCTCCACTCAATCCAATAAACCCCATTAACGGTGCTAAAAGTTTTGTAAGCCAGCCCATCAAAGGAGTAGCTCCCAGGATAGTGACTATTAACGTAATTGGAAAGATAATTTTTCCTAACGTCCATGTGGTATGGAGACCCACTTTAAGTCCTTCTCTTAATGTCTTTATCATTTCAATGGGTACCTCCTGCGAGAAAAGATTCCGTCCTTAAATTGTCACAAAATATTCGGGGACCTGGTCCCCGAATATTTTGTGACCGTTACTCATTCATTATTTGCGAAAATAAAGATGGCGTCAAGGAACAGATTCCAGGACGCCATCTTTTATAACTCTTTATAAAAGGTAATTAATAAGTTTTGGAACCTTCGGCCATTGTCTGGTTCCACTGCCCTAAGCTCGTAACCTTAGCCGCTTCAGCTTTTCTTGTTTCGATTCTATTTCTTTTTCTTCTTTTTTCCTCCAGATTTAGAACCGCCTTTTTTATTGCCAGGCTTATTATTACCCTTAACTGGTTCTTCATCTAAATATCTTGCATCTGCCATGCCCTTTTTTCGGCGATAGATTATCAGGATAATACCACCTACAACCGTCAGTATTGACACAACCTGAGCAGTCCGTAAGAAATCACCGATTAATAGATAATCAGTCCGTATTCCCTCAATGAAGAATCGGCCCACAGAATACCAGATCGCATATGTGATAAACATTTCGCCCCGTCTCATATTGACACGACGTAAGTATAGTAGAATGGCAACCCCTATTAAATTCCAGATCGATTCGTATAAAAACGTTGGGTGATGGTATGCACCATTAATATACATTTGATTAATGATAAATTCCGGTAACATCATGTTTTCCAGAAAACTTCGGGATACTTCCCCCCCATAAACTTCCTGATTCATGAAATTTCCCCAGCGCCCTACCGCTTGACCTAGAAGAATACTAGGCGCTGCAATATCGGCAATTTTCCAAAAGGAATATCCTCTTTTTTTCGCAAAGATAAGGGCTGTTAGAACAGACGCTATCAAGGCACCATGGATAGCTAAACCGCCTTCCCAAATGGCAAAAGCCCTCGCCGGATTATCAGCGAACTGCTCCCAGCGGAAGATTACGTAATACAATCTCGCTCCAATTACCGCTAATGGCAGAGCATAGAGAAGTAAGTCTGCGAATAATTCCTTCGGTAATCCCCGTTTTGTTGCTTCTCTTGTGGCTAAAACATATCCTAAAAATGCACCTAAACCAATTAATAATCCATACCAATAAACTGTAATGGGCCCTAGTTCTAAAGCTACCGGGTTTAATGGTTGAATTGTTCCGATTGTAATCAACGGGCATACACCTCTTTTTAAAAAATCCAGGATGGGAAATTCCCACCCTAACATATCTAACTTTATCATAATAAACAGAACGACTCTTGTATTTTCTCTTAAATATTCTAAACATGAAGCGTATCATGTTTTTATAAAAATTTCATTGAAATTCTTTAACAATTATTCATTAACCTTAGTAATCGTCCCGATCTCCTTCTTCAATAACATTTGCTAGCTTTTCCGTAAACTGCTCTGCCGCATTAATCCCCATTCTTTTTAAACGGAAATTCATTGCCGCAACTTCTATAATAACAGCAAGGTTACGGCCAGGACGAACAGGAACCGTCATTTTGGGCAAATTCGTGTCAAAAATTCGAATCGTATCCTCATCGAGACCTAAACGATCATATTGTTTTTTCTGATCCCAAAGTTCTAAGTGAATCGCTAACCCGATCCGCTTATAGTTTCGAACCGACCCTGCTCCAAACAGAGTCATGACATTGATAATACCTAACCCTCGAATTTCAAGGAGATGCTTAATAAGGTCCGGAGCTTGTCCCACTAAAACTCCGTCATGTTCCTGACGAATTTCTACCGAGTCATCCGCAACTAAACGATGTCCCCTGCGAACAAGGTCCAGGGCTGTTTCACTTTTACCCACTCCGCTGGATCCCGTAATGAGAACACCAACACCATAAATGTCCACTAAAACACCGTGCATCGCTGTCATTGGAGCTAATTGACCTTCTAAAAAGTTAGTAACTTGAGAACTTAATCTTGTGGTTTTCATATCAGATCGTAGTATTGGAACACCCACTTCATCTGCAGCGTCCAATAAATAAGTAGGCGCCTCTAATCCCCGGGATAAAATGACACCTGGTGTATCATATGTACAAAGCCGAACCATTCGATCCTTTTTTTCATCTTCGGAAAGTGTGTCGTAAAAGGACATTTCCGTTCTTCCAAGGAGCTGAATTCGTTTGGCAGGATAATACGTAAAAAAACCTGCCATTTCCATCCCAGGTCTTGAGATATCGCTTGTTGTAATAGGACGAAACGCAACATCCTCTTCATTATTAAGAAGTTCCAGTTTAAACTCGTCTATTAAATTTTTCGCAGTTACTTTTGCCATTTTAGGCTAACCTCCTTTAGAAAGACACTTATCATTTTATCATACCCAAAGCACCACAATACAATAAATATTACAGAGTTCCTAAGGGAGGGAGTTGTTTTATATTAGGGAACCGTCCATTTAGCAATTTGGTTCAAAAAAAAGAATGGGAGGTTTCCATGTGGTTGAAAACCTCCTCATCTTTTTTATATAGTGAACTAATATTAAGGGGTGAGCCAGTTAGGCTCCCTATAGTTAGCTTACTGGCATCTATATTAGTTACAAACAAGGGAATATTGCCCTAAATATCCGTATTCCGAGAATACACCAACCGTTTTCTCAGCTATCTTTTAGAAACTGGATCGACGATCGTCGAGTGAATCAATGCGCTTAATACTGCAAAGATGATCGCTGACACAATTGCCATTCCGAAACCGTCAATGATAAAATTACTTCCCATCATTAGTGATGTAATCCAAAGTGTGATTGCATTGATGACGAACAGAAACAATCCGAGAGATAGAATGGTGATTGGCAATGTGAGAACGATTAGAATTGGTTTCACAATGACGTTGACCAATGCAAGGATAAAACTAGCTAACAAGGCTGTTGCAATTCCCGACACTTCAAACCCTGCAAAAAAATGGGAAATGATTAGCAAAACAACGGCATTGACAACAATTTGTACTGCCCAACTCATTAATAAACATCCGTTTCATTAGGGATGATGATCGTCCCGATAATATATGCAAGTAGTACTGTTCCAAAGGACATAAAGAGCAGAATAACGGCTAGAATTCGTATTACTGTCGGGTCAATATTAAAATACTTCCCTAACCCTCCACATACACCTGCAATTTTCCGATCATCTACTGAACGATATAATCGTCTCATGAAGATCCATCTCCTTTCCATCCGATCTTACGAGTGCTGCATTTAAGTTGCATAGTTTACTACTACATCTAGAGATAGTGGGTCATGTATCTATTAAAAATCCATTTAGTTACTTAAATTCTAGGAAATTAATTGCGAACAGTGATAGAGCCTGTTGTTGCCTCCGCTTCCACGTAGAAGGAGTATTCCCCATTCTTATTTGATAAAAACGACATTTTCTTATTACCGAATTCTTTCGTTTCATCGATTACTGTAAGTTGTGGAAGATCACAATTAATGCCACCCACCGTTGATTTTACTTCTCCTTCTGTTTTAACCCCATCAGGAACATGGACTGTGACACTGCCAGTAGTTGTTTTCATATATGCACGGCTGTTTGCCGGTTCTAATAATGTATAATGAATCGTTCCATTCAGCGTTTCCGCTTCTAACTCCCCTTTAGCAGAAGAGATGGCAATCGTTCCGTTAACTGTCTTAGCATCACAATTATCAGAAATCAGCTTACTAACTGAAATAGTTCCATTGACAGTTTCTAGACGGACGACTTTACCTTCCAGTTCTTCAAAACCGATACGGCCGTTAACCGTTTGTGCTTCAAACTTATCGAAGGCTACGTTTTCACCGCTAATTTTCCCATTAAACGTATATAATTTTATTTTTTCTAAGTCCTTACGTGGTACGTAAACGACAGCATTCACTTTCATTGTTTTCTTACGGGATTCAAACCGCATTCTTCCGTTAGCTGTATCAAATAATACTTCATCTAAAAAATACTTACGGGCTTCATCAGTATCACGGACTTTGTATACTTTAACGCCACACTCAATCCGAATATCATTTTCGTCCCACGGTTGGAAAGTGATGCTTCCATTTTCTACGGAGATATCTACATCCTTAATCAAGGCATTCCGATGTTGGAATACATGTTGTATCTCCACAGAGGAACCAAAGTTGAAATCAAGATCAAACTCTTTTATTTTTTGAACCGCATCTTCGATAAATTCAGAAAACCTTGTTGCAAAGGAGCTTACTTTTCGTTCTGTTTTTCGATAGTCGGAACCGCTCTCCCAATCAACATCCCTAGAAACGGAACGCTCTGTATTTTCATGCTGACTTTGTTCTTCAGTTTGAGAAGCTTTTCCAGATTCATTCTTTAAGGCGTTTAATAATTGTAAACCCTCTTCAGCAGTAATCTTCCCATCTTCAATCATCTTTAATATCATCTTACGTTCTTCTTGCATAGGTTTTACCTCCCCTAATAGAATTCGATTATGACGACATCATTTGAAACCTCACTATTTTGTGTTTTCATGTGTGGCTGTCCATTGACTTCTCTAGTGTTCCATACAAAGGTTACACTATATTGTAACGTTTTACTTTAAAAAAGGTTTCATCGAATGTCATTGTTTTATCGGTATTTTTAATGCCTTAATGATATTTTAATCGTTCGTCGAAAAATGTAATACAGACGGAGGTCCGTTTTTATCTACGCCTCAAGTCTTATTTTATTTCCCCCTATCCTTTTGGTCGTAAGACGACTGTTCGAAAAGAAAACTCAGAGTATGATTATTCCATAAGAAAAGCGCAAGCGCCTAGGCTCACGAGCGTAGGGCAGTGCCTCTTCCTCTACTAGCATCGCTCTGAAGTTTATCCGTCCATCGGGCAGAACGCCACGTCCTGTGGCATGCCCGATATTAGGACGTCCTGTCCGTTGAGGCAACTCGAAGCATACTCGTGAAGTAAACGCTCGTTGGACAGCGAATTCGAAGAAGTAGCTAGAAGTTCGCTCTTTGACTTCGGTTGTCACTTCCGAAGTGCCCCGCAGCGATTAGGAAGGAACTGAAAAAGTTAAAACCACTTTTTCAGTTCCTTTTATTTGTATGGCAATGGCTGCGCTCGTCGCTCGCCTGATAGGAGAAAACCACTCCAATCAAGCTTTTAAAGATTGCGACGGCTACGCTCATTGCTTAGGGACTGTAAAAGTGGAAAAGCACCACTTTTTCAGTTCCCATGCGAGTAGGCGCTGGAGCTAGACAATGCCCGAAGGTGCCAAAACTTATACATTCTTATCTTTTCAAAAAAACTAGCAGATGAATGAACATCCACTAGTTTCCCATAAACATATTTTTTTAATTACCTTTCCTACTGTAGCGATCTGATTAGGAGTGGGTTCCCGTTACTACTTTTTCCATCTGATCCATACGTGTTGCCATTCGTTCCCTTTCTCTCACAAGGATCGGCTTCAAAAACTCTCCGGTATACGATCCTTTCACTTCAGCAACCTTTTCAGGAGTACCTTGGGCAACAATTTTGCCCCCCTTGTCTCCCCCTTCAGGACCGAGGTCAATGATGTAATCCACTGTCTTAATAACATCAAGATTATGTTCAATTACTAAAACAGTATCACCATTTTCGACTAATCGCTGAAGAACCTTCAGCAACCGGTCAATATCTGCCACATGAAGACCAGTCGTCGGTTCATCTAGAATATAGAGAGTTCTGCCAGTGGAACGACGGTGAAGCTGAGACGCCAATTTTACCCGTTGTGCTTCCCCACCGGATAATGTCGTTGCAGGTTGTCCAAGCTTCATATATCCTAGACCCACATCAAATAACGTTTCAATTTTCCGTTTAATTCTAGGGATATTTTCGAAAAATTCCACTGCGTCTTCCACAGTCATATCAAGTACATCAGCAATTGTTTTTCCTTTATATTTCACTTCCAGTGTCTCACGGTTGTATCTTTTTCCATGGCACTCTTCACAAGGCACATAGACATCAGGAAGGAAGTGCATTTCTATTTTGATGATTCCATCCCCACGGCATGCTTCACAACGGCCACCTTTAACATTAAAGCTAAATCGGCCTTTCTTATATCCACGAACTTTTGCCTCATTCGTCATGGCATAGACATCACGGATCTGATCAAAAACACCTGTATAAGTGGCTGGGTTAGACCTTGGTGTTCTACCAATAGGAGACTGATCAATATCAACCACTTTTTCCAGATGCTCGATACCTTCAATGTTTTTGTGCTGACCAGGCTTATCTTTAGCCGTCGTTAATTTTTGCGCGATCGCTTTAAACAAAATATCATTGATTAACGTACTTTTTCCAGAACCGGAAACTCCAGTAACTGCCACGAACACTCCTAACGGAATATCCACACTAGTACCTTTTAAGTTATTTTCCTTGGCTCCGATAATCGATAACTTTCTTCCATCGGATTTCCTTCGTTCCACAGGGAGTGGGATGAATTTTTTCCCGGACAAGTACTGACCTGTCAATGAGGCGTCATCTTGACAAATCTCTTCCGGAGTTCCAGCAGCAGTTACTTCCCCCCCGTGAACTCCAGCTCCAGGACCGATGTCGATAATATGATCAGCTGCAATCATTGTATCCTCGTCATGTTCCACAACGATCAGTGTATTACCCAGGTCCCGCATCTTTTTCAATGTTTCAATGAGACGATTATTGTCACGCTGATGAAGGCCAATTGAAGGCTCGTCCAGAATATACAAAACACCCATTAACGAAGAACCGATCTGTGTTGCCAATCGGATCCGTTGTGCCTCGCCTCCGGATAACGTACCTGCAGAACGGGACAGACTTAAATAATCTAAACCTACATTAATAAGAAATCCTAGGCGTTCGTCAATTTCCCTAAGGATCATTCGTGCAATCGTCATTTCCTTCGGGGATAATTGCAGTGTGGAAAAAAATTGTTTAGCCTCTATTATCGATAGTCCCGTAATTTCACCAATATGTTTTTCCTGTATTTTTACCGCAAGGGTTTCCTTACGGAGACGGTTCCCTTTACACGTTGGACAAGGCTTTTGTGCCATATATCCTTCCATTTGCTCACGGATATAGTCCGAACTCGTTTCTGTATATCGTCGGGAAAGATTTTGAATAACCCCTTCAAAATAAATTTCCTTTTCCCGAACCGTCCCAAATTCGTTTTCATAATAAAAATAGATTTTTTCATTACCACTTCCATACAGGATCTTGTCCATCTGATGGGTAGGAAGCTGCTCCACTGGGGCATCCATATCGATCCCAAAGTGGTCGCAGACACTCTTTAATAGTTGCGGGTAGTATTGAGAACTGGTGGGTTCCCAAGCACTGATAGCTCCTTCCTTCAGAGACTTGCTCCAATCTGGTACTACCAGTTCCAGATCCACTTCAAGTTTACTCCCTAAACCATCACAGGATGTACATGCCCCAAAGGGACTGTTGAAGGAAAACATTCTTGGTTCCAGTTCTCCAATGGAAAAACCACAGTGAGGGCATGCATGCTTTTGACTAAAGAGAAGTTCCTCTTCGCCAATAACATCGACCATAGCCCTGCCATCTGCCAATTCCAGTGCAGATTCCAGAGAATCCGCAAGACGGGCTTCAATCCCTTCCTTAATAACAATTCGATCAATGACAACTTCAATATTATGTTTCTTATTTTTATCCAATTCAATTTCTTCTGCCACTTCCCGCATTTCCCCATCGACACGTATCCGGACATAGCCCTGCTTTTTAATATCGTCCAATACCTTCACATGTGTTCCCTTCCGTCCAGAAACGATCGGTGCGAGAATTTGCATCTTCGTTCGCTCAGGATAGGATAACATTCGGTCCACCATATTCTGGACCGTTTGTGAAGTGATTTCAATGCCATGTGTGGGACAGATTGGTCTTCCAACCCGTGCAAAAAGGAGGCGGAGATAATCATAGATTTCCGTAACTGTCCCTACCGTTGATCTTGGGTTTCTACTCGTGGTTTTCTGATCAATGGAAATGGCCGGAGATAAACCTTCAATCGTATCCACATCTGGCTTATCCATCTGCCCTAAAAATTGACGGGCATAGGCCGATAAAGATTCCACATACCGGCGTTGCCCTTCTGCATAAATGGTGTCGAAGGCTAGAGACGATTTCCCAGATCCCGATAATCCTGTTAATACGACCAGCTTATTCCTTGGTATCGTCACATCAATATTTTTTAAATTATGGGAGCGTGCTCCCTTAACAACGATGTTTTCTAAAGACATGCATCGTTCACCCTTCCGATTTCAATTCAAGGATGATATCCCGGAGTTCTGCTGCACGTTCAAAGTTCAGACTCTTCGCAGCGTCCTTCATCTCCGTTTCCATCCGCTCAATTACTTTTTCCCGTTCTTTCTTACTCATCTTCTGTTTAGGTGCTGCAAATACTGTTTCTTTTGTTTCATAGCCTTCTTCCGTTTCTGCCGCATAAGTGGCTTGAATAAGGTCAGGGACTGCTTTTTGTATTGTCTTTGGAGTTATTCCGTGTTTTTCATTATGTTGCTTTTGTATATTACGACGACGTTTCGTTTCTTCTATGGCTATTTCCATGGACTTGGTCATCTTATCGGCATACATAATAACGTGTCCGTTTGCGTTTCTTGCCGCCCGGCCCATCGTTTGGATCAAGGACCGTTCTGCCCGTAAGAAACCTTCTTTATCCGCATCTAGGATGGCGACGAGGGACACTTCGGGTATATCCAACCCTTCCCGAAGAAGATTGATTCCAACAAGAACATCAAAATGTCCAAGACGGAGTTCCCTAATGATTTGTATACGCTCCAGCGTTTTAATATCAGAATGGAGATAACGGACTTTAATCCCAATTTCCTTTAAGTAATCGGTGAGATCCTCCGACATTTTTTTTGTAAGAGTCGTAATTAGCACTCGTTCATTCCGCTCTTTACGGACATGAATTTCTTCCAGGAGGTCATCAATTTGTCCCTCGATCGGACGAACATCAATCGTGGGATCAAGTAGACCTGTGGGACGGATGATCTGCTCCACCATCGTTGGACATGCTTCTAATTCATAAGGTCCAGGGGTAGCGGATACAAAAATAGTCTGGTGAATATGTTTCTCGAACTCTTCAAAGCGAAGCGGCCGATTATCCTTTGCAGATGGAAGGCGAAAACCGTGATCCACAAGAACACCTTTCCTCGCCTGGTCCCCGTTATACATTCCACGCACTTGGGGGAGAGTCACATGGGATTCATCCACCACAATGAGAAAATCTTCCGGGAAGTAATCCAGTAATGTATAAGGAGTTGCTCCTGATTCTCGGAATGTTAAATGCCGGGAGTAGTTTTCAATCCCCGAGCAATAACCCATTTCGTGCATCATCTCTATATCATATCTAGTCCGCTGCTCAAGGCGTTGTGCCTCCAGAAGTTTTCCCTTTTCATTCA
Source organism: Evansella tamaricis (assembly GCF_019042215.1). Classification (GTDB taxonomy): domain Bacteria; phylum Bacillota; class Bacilli; order Bacillales; family Salisediminibacteriaceae; genus Evansella; species Evansella tamaricis. The sequence continues at coordinate 20,850 of NZ_JAHQCS010000110.1, forward strand.
AGTCTTTTAACGTCTCTTCCAGTTCTTTCTCAATATTAACGATCGCCCGTTTTAATTTTTCTTCACGGGTAACGAAGTGAGATGCCGGGTAGATGGCCACATGGTTTCTCTCCCCTAGAATTTCACCAGTCAGGGCATCCACTTCCGTGATCCGGTCGATTTCATCTCCGAAGAATTCCACTCGGAGACAATGCTCGTCCCTTGATGCGGGGAAGATTTCCACCACATCTCCCCGTACACGGAAAGTTCCCCGTGTAAAATTAATATCGTTTCGGTCATACTGAATGTCCACTAAGTCTCTCAACAGTTGATTCCGTTCCTTTTCCATTCCTGTACGCAGTGAGACAACAAGTTCACTATACTCCGTTGGAGAACCAAGACCATATATACATGACACACTGGCAACGATAATGACATCTTTCCGTTCAAATAAAGAACTGGTGGCAGAATGTCGTAGTTTATCAATTTCATCATTGATGCTTGCGTCTTTTTCAATGTAAGTGTCGGAGTGTGCGATATAGGCCTCAGGCTGATAGTAATCGTAGTAGCTGACGAAGTATTCCACAGCATTGTTTGGGAAAAATTCTTTGAACTCGCTGTAAAGTTGTCCTGCAAGTGTCTTGTTGTGGGCAATAACTAATGTGGGCTTGTTTATTTCTTTGATGACATTGGAAATGGTGAACGTTTTTCCTGTTCCCGTTGCCCCAAGGAGTGTCTGAAACTTTTTCCCTTCGTTTATCCCATTGACCAATTCCTTTATGGCTCTCGGTTGATCCCCTTGAGGGTCATAGTGGGACACAAGTTCAAATGTATTTCCCGAGTCTTGCATCATCAATTCGGCTACCTCCTCTTTTGGAAAAATAAATTGATCTATTGAAGCAGTTTTTTATGTGATCTTCTTTTAGTTGTATATTAATATGGATCTTCTTTGCATTATTGTGAGTGTTCAGTTCAGTTAGTGTTGAAAGGGATAAGATTGCTATCCTTTATCATTACGAAAATTAGAGTGAAATGCAACTTTTTCGCTTTCAATTTAGTCTATCAACTTTTACCAATCCATTCGGTTGATTTTAAGGAAAACGCCTCTCTTAATCCATTCTTAACAATTCTGACTCATTATAACACAAGATCACACCGAAGCGAACATATATTCGTTTAAATATTGTCACGATATTGTCACGGACCTGGTCCCCGAATTATCTGTGAACTTTCACAAAATTGTGCGGGACCAGGTCCGTGACAAAAAAAGCAAAAAAACTTTCACAAACGTATAGAGTTTGTGAAAGTTTTTGGGTTTGCTAATATTTATGGGTAAGGTCGTATGGAATGGAAGTTACTTCTTGTCTTTACCTTCGTCATCCTTTTCTAACGTTGGTCTCCACTTGTTTCGTTGTGGCTGCGTCTTTCTAAATTCATCATAAAACGCGGAAAGTCCTGCAGCTTGACCATATGGAAGATCCCCACGTTCTGGTCTCCGTTCCATTTGGTCTAATTTCCCTTGCTCTCCGTAAGCAGATTCATTTTTCAGCTTGGTAGAATCATCTTCTTCTTCAACATTTGCATTATTTTGATCCTGATCCAATTCCCATTCTTCCGTGGCAGATGCTGACTCCCTGAACCCCTTTAATTTAGCAAAGAAATCATCTTCTGAATCTGTTCCATCTTTTCCATCTTCCATGGATTCATCATCGTCTAAGACGTCCCAGAGCGTTTCTTCATTAGGTGCTCTTGAAGATACCGATTCTTGTCTCTTCACCTCATCCCAATGCCCTGTTTTTGTTGCCTCACTATCATTTAAAACAGTTGGACGAGAAGCTGTTGCATCACTATTTTTATCTGCTTGTCTTCCATAACCTTTTTCATTTGCATTAAACTCAAATTCATCCGAGGCATTTTCATTTGCATTAAGCCCAGTTTGATCATCTTGATCATTTTCATTCTCGCTAGATTCGGTTTCATCATGATTTATTCCATTTATATTAAACTCGGTTTCTTCATGATTAATTTCACGTGCAGATAACTCTGGGTCATCTGGGTCATCTTCATTTTCAGAAGATGCATTATCAGTTTCCGAATAAACTTTATAATCATTTTGTGAATAAATTTCAGAATCATATTCAGTTTCGAATTCAGTATCATTTTCAGTATCGTTTTCAGTATCATATCCAGTATCGTTTTCAGTATCATATCCAGTATCGTTTTCAGTATCATATCCAGTATCGTTTTCAGTATCATTTTCAATCAATTCAGTTTCATCAAATGTAAATTCCGGTCTTGCTCCGCTTACATTTGAATCAGCTTCATTCATACCATCTGTTTTATTATCATTTAAGTCGTCTTCCCCTGTAGAGTCAATTTCACCTTGGTGGTGAGGAGTAAGCTCTGCGTCAGCAGGGGCGTCGTGATTTTCTGTCTCCCACAAAGTCCCCTGTTCGATTACGCCATCCCCAGTTCCATCCACGACACTTTGTTTTTCCGTATCAGGGGTCTTCGCCACATTCCGGTCTTGATGGATCACAACGGAGGAACGGAGTCCGCGGGCAGACAGGTTGTTCCCTTCCCCATCATCAGGGACGAAGAGGAGTCCAATTTGATAATGATCCCCCTCAAAGATAGATGATTGGGCAAATCGAATTTCTCCTGCGTAATCCAGTACTTCCAGTTTACAATAGGCGGAATTTTTCTGTAAGGCTTCGTAAACGTCTCTTTGGGTGTAAACTTCTAAGCCATTCACTTTGGTGATGATTTCCCCAACTTCTATTCCCATCTTCTCTGCTGTAGAGTGGGGAAGGATACCGAGAACAACAAGTCCTTGTTGCCTTTGGCTAAAAATACTGTTTTGTTTACTTTCCGATGAGCGTTGTGAGTAATAAACGATTTCCCGTCCAAGAATAATAAATCCGGCCACTGCTGGGAATAGGAATGTCCAATACGTGGCGGCACCAGCAATCAGTGCTGCCAATATTCCTAACAGCAGCAGGCGTTTTCCGATCAATTTTATAGCATAAGAAGGATAGTCACTTTTAATAATGGCATGGATTCCAATTACAAATGGTACAAACATAAATCCGTTGGCCGCACTGCCCGAGGACGGAAACAGAGGCCACCAGCTATCTAAGCTGATTGTACCCATAGGAATTAAAACAAAGATTGGTAAGAACCATAAGCGATTTACCTTATGGGCTCCAACTGTTTTTCCCCGTTTACTTTTATAGAGCATTGGAGATGTTTTTTTCCAGCCGTTTGTTAGGATCAAAAGAGATTCGGTTAGGAGAAGGATTACTAACAGCCATACAAAACCTATTGGATTCATGCCGCTAAGTTCAAACAGGAAATCATTCAGCCAAGGATAGTCTGTCCCCCCTTGTGGTAAAAAGAGGGCGATGATAAGGGCAATGGATCCGACCATTGTCATGCTTAGCAATCTGGCGTTTTTAAAAGGCAAAAACAGGATCCATATGACAGCTAATAGTATCATCATGCTAAATGGAATTTCGATACCGATTCCCGCGACGATCAAGGAAATGACAATGATAAAACCGAGACTTATTAATAATGGATAGGTCAATTCATGGATAACATCGTATACTCTTGTATGGAAATCTTTTCTCTCCCGTTTCACACGGGCTAACCCAATCCAAATGGCCGCAAGAAAAAAGAGATAGGTTAAGGGGTGTAACCACAACCGTCCCAATGCTTTTAATAATTCTAAGGCAACGATATCCATAAAAATTCCTCCTCTATTATTAAGTTTCGTAGTCTAATTAGTAGTTGATAGTAGTAGTATCGGTCAAAATTTAATTCCTGTAAGAGATAATATAGATTTATATGTAAGAGAATCAATTTCATCATTCAATATTTCACTATAAAAACGAACGTTATTCTTAATACAGGATAATCTCGTTCGATTTCCGCTGCAGCTGCAGACGGACGCTTAACCACGGTAAGTTTTAAGATTCATATGATTCATCCAATTAATACGATTCGTTGATTCGTTGATGATAAAAAAATTGTTTAGCAGAAGATTTTGATATTTGTTACTTATACGTTCAGTGCAGTTGTTTGTGATGAAACAGACAGTTGAAGCGAGTATAGTATAATTAAAAAAATATCCTTCTCTTCATTGTAATTCAATTTGTGTAAAAAAAAAGTACTTTTTACACAATCAGTGGAAATTTACCTCACCAATATTACCCATCTGGCCATTTTGTGATGGGATTTGGCTTCGGTTTCATTTCCGAATTACCAAAAGTCATATATTGCGACCGGATGAATGTAACTTCCTATCTTTTAAGGCCATAGCTCCGGTACCGACCGAACGAATATGAATTGCTCTCTTCCCGATACTATCTAGCTGCCATTACGACCAACCGGATGAAGTGGACGGAGTGAAGAGGAAAAAGGAGCCTCATCATGTCAGAGAAATCTCTAACCTCCTGAGGCCCCTTGTAAAAATTTATTTTAATATCTCAATACTCTACATTAATATATTTTTTATTCGGTCAATAATTCCAAGGCCTTCTTAAGTTGAAGGTCGTGTTCCCGTCCTTGGATTGTATTAATAAGTTCCACTTGAAGGAGTTCAGCGGTTTTATGATCTATTTCTCCTGTCACATCAATGCCCATTTCAGTTTGAAATTCTCTCACTGCCGCTTCCGTTTCTTGGCTGAAGTATCCGTCTTCTCTTCCTGGATTAAAACCAAGTCCTCCCAGCATAATCTGGGCATTACCAATGTGATCGCTGGTCATATCAAGAGTTAACGATTCCTCTTCATTTACAACAATAGGTGAGACGTAAAAGTACTCCGGTTGTGAGACTTCTACGGTTGGTTCTACCCCTTCTTCATTGATGTTATTCCCTGCTGAGGTTAACCAACGATATAATGTCAATTTTATTTCACTTCCGTCACCCATACGTAGGCTTTGTTGCACAGTTCCTTTGCCAAAGGTTGTTTTCCCAACGATATCATAGCCTCCTGCCTCTTTTAAAGCAGCTGCTAAAATCTCTGATGCTGAGGCACTCCCTTCATTAATTAAACCAACAATAGGATACGGTTTAACTTCTTCTAAATTAGAGATATGTCGCATCCGTTCCCCATTACGGTTTTCAATCTGAACAACTGGTTCCCCGCCTGGAATGATTAAATTACCTATATCTTCGACACTTTGTAAAAACCCGCCTGGATTTCCACGGACATCAATGATCAATCCTTCAATCCCCTGTTCCTCTAATGCCACTAACTCTTCTTCAAACCTTTGTGCTGTATTCTCAGAAAAGGATCTTAATTCAATGATACCAATTGTCTTACCGTTTTCTTCCACTACTTCACTTAGAACAGTTTCAATTGGGATCGTATCTCGTACGACATCCAATTCCAAAAGCTCATTCACACCTGGACGCTGAATCGTAAGGGTAACGGTTGTCCCCTTTTCCCCACGAATTTTTAGAACTGCTTCATATAAAGAAAGTCCTTCTATATCTTCCCCATCTACTTCAATAACTTGATCATTAGGTCTAATTCCTGCCCTCTCTGCCGGTGAATCACGGAAAGGTGCCACAATGGTAACTCTTCCATTGGTCATACTTACTTCCGCACCAATTCCTTCGAAAGATGAATCCAGTGATTCCATAAACTCTTGAGCTGTCGATTCATCCATATAAACAGAGTAAGGGTCTTCGAGAGTTCCAAGCATTCCGGAGATAGCACCTTCCACCAACTTTTGACTGTCAATTTCTTCCACGTATCTCTCTAGAATGATTTCGTAGGCAGCAGTGAATTTTTCAATATCACTTTGGTTGACATCAGCGATTGTGGGTTGTTCGTCCACTTCATCACTGTATGTCCCATCATCATTTGTTTGTTCGATAACTGGTGCGGCTTCCCCATTACCTATAAGATTCATTCCAACATACATCCCGCTTGCACCTAAGAGGATTGAAAGTCCAATTATTACCGGCACTAACGCTTTATTCATATTAACATTCATGTCTTCACCTCTTCTGAGCGTCTTTAATTCTAGATGCATTTTCTATAAAATATTCGTTTATGTTAGAGACTGTTTTGTTCCAAGACTGATAATTGTTCCTAGAACGATTTATGACTAAATCTGATCATATTCTGTGTCAAATGTCAATGTCACTGACAGTAGTCTTATACATTAGTATATAAAGCACAGCATGATAAAAAAACTTGACTTTAATATACGTAATCGCACTTTCATCATAACAAAAATTAGTATTTAATTAAAACCTTATCCCTTGTCTATTTAAAGAAAACTTGGCTTATTATATGCAATCCTCCTTTAATTATGTATTCATGGGATTTTTATGAAATGTCATTTAGTAGGACAATACGTTTAAAATCATTCATTATTCATTATTCATTATGAAGTAATTTCGAATAGGCACCTTCTTAAGCTACCAAAATCTTAGCCATTTTACTAAACGATTTCCGTGGCGTGGGTGGATCCATGAATATCACACACATGGCATTCCGATTCTAGTTCGTAAAATATAAGAAAAAGATCACCTGCTATACTTATACAGATGATCTTATGCTAAATTTAGTTGAAAATTATCATATGTTTATTAGTTCAAATATGGTGCAGGGTTAACGGCAGAACTTCTGCCAGAATACCCGCCCGGGTGCAATTCAAAGTGTAAATGTACCCCAGTAGAATCCCCTGTCGTACCCATTACCCCGATAACTTGTCCACGACTTACCCGTTGCCCTGGAGAAACATTAAAGGATGCTAAATGGGCATATAATGTAGTATATGGTTTTCCGTCAATGATGTGTGAAATCATGATCGTATTACCGAACCCACCCATCCAGCTCGTCTGAATAACCGTACCTGCTTCAGCAGCATATATTGGTGGGTTTCTTACCCCTCCATGTCCAAAATCTATCCCGTTGTGTGGGCGAACCACCCTATAAATCGGGTGAAGTCGATTTGGATTGAAAGGAGATGTAACGCCTCCATTTGCAGGTCTAAAGAGTTTTCCTGCATTATTATTAGATTCACCGCCACTACCTTGACTAGTATCAGTGTTATTGTTATTCCCAGTTTGTTGCTGCTGTTGTTCTTGTTGCCGTTGGCGCTCCAGTTCTTCCTGCTTTTTTCGTTCCTCTTCCTGGCGCCGCTTTTCCTCTTCGATTCGGCGCTGTTCCTCTTCCCACAGCTTTAACTCTTTTTTCGCTGCTTCTTCTTGCGCCTTTAAAAACTGCTGTTCTTCTTCAATGGACATGATCTGTTCTTGAAGAGAATAGCCTTTTTTCACTAATCTTTCAATAATCTTATCCTTTTCTTCCTTTTGTTCTTCCAATTCAGCCATAAGAATCTCTAACTCTTCCATTTGAGTTTCAAGACCTTCGAGTTCTCCCTCTAACATCGTTTTCGCCAATTCTAACGCTTCTTTATCAAGAACGTGTTGCTCTAAAATATGACGATCCTGCTGAGCGATTGTACTTAATGCGGATACCCGTTCAATTAAATCTCCGAAACTTTGAGCCCCTAGAATTACTTCTATGTAATTGATGACTCCGCCCGTTTTGTACATGTTGCGGACACGATCTTTCAATAGTGCATCCCGTTGGGCAATTCGCTCTTCCAACTCAACAATATCTTCCCTAAGTAACTCAATTCTTGTTTTCGTTTCGTCTATCTCAGCTTGTTTTTCATCAATTCTCTCATTAGTGACTGCCATACTTTCATCTAACCGACGAATTTCACTCTCTAAAGCTTGAATCTCACTTTCTACTTCCTGCAACTCTTGTTCTGCCTGATTTGCCTCATTGCGGAGTTCACTTTGCTGTTCCTGGTAGGAATCTATTTGTTCTTCCAAATCCCTGCCTGTATTCGCCTCAGCAGAAGTTAATAAATCTCCTGTAAATGGCATCAATACTAACAATAACGCCAAACTTACAAATATGAGTCTACGGTTCATAGATTTCCCCCCCTTAAGTACTGTTAACTTCTCATTTCTACGCTGTCACATAAACATTATTGTTCTATATAGTTAACCGTTTGGTGAGACTATAGAACAGCCTGTAAAAGCTGTTCTATAGTATTAATAAAACACCTATTAAACTCTTAAGAACTTACGAACACTCATCATGCTACCCCAAATACCTACAAATGCACCGATAGCCATTAATAGGGATCCCATTTGGAATACTAATGGGGTGGTCGGTAAGAATTGGAAGAAATCAAGTCCTGTTTGCACTCCTATGCTATTGTAAAAACTTGCGTATCCATAAGACAAAATAGTGACTGGCACAACCGCACCAAGTACACCAAGAAGGAGACCTTCTACAAAGAACGGCCAGCGTATAAATCCATTTGTTGCACCAACCAGTTTCATAATTTGAATCTCGCGTTTTCGAGCAATAATCGTAAGTTTAATTGTATTTGCAATTAAAAACATGGCTGTAAACATTAATCCAAGAATAAGAATTAAGCCAACAGTACGAATTAAATCCGTCGCTGTGAATAATTGATCGAAGATATCTTTTCCATATTCCACATTTTCCACATGGGGAAGTTCCTCAATATCCAATGCAATGAGATCTGTTTCCTGTGGATCCTCTGCTTGTACAACAAAAACATCATTTAAAGGATTTTCATCACGTAATGTTTCAAAAATATCTCCTTGTTCTCCCAAACTTTCAATTAAAGTATCAAGTCCTTCTTCTTTTGGAACAAATTCGACATTCTCCACACCTTCAAGACTTTCCAATTCAGTAAGCAATTCCTCTTGTTGATCTCCCGTTGCAGTAATGTCTATAAAAACACGAACTTCCACATCTTCTTCTAAAGACTTTGCAAAGTGATTAACATTCATAATAAGAAGCAAGAAGGCACCTACAACGAATAACATGACCGTCACTGCGCTGATGGAAGCAAACGTCATCCAGCCATTCCTTACAATATTCTTTCCGCCTTCTTTTATATGTCTAGCTAAAGATCTACCTTTCATAGCCGTAATCCCCCTTCACTTCATCTCGAGCGATTCGACCATCCTCAATGGCAATAACACGTTTTCGTAATGTGTTTACAATCTCCTTATTATGGGTAGCCATAACTATAGTGGTTCCCCGTTCATTAATTTCTTCAAGAATATGCATGATTTCCCAAGACGTTTCTGGGTCGAGGTTACCGGTAGGTTCGTCCGCAATTAAGACAGACGGATTGTTTACGATAGCCCGGGCAATCGCTACTCGCTGTTGCTCCCCACCTGAGATTTCATGTGGAAAAAAGCGAGCTTTATTTTTCAAACGCACAATTTCTAACACCTTCATAACTCTTCTGCGAATATTACTTTTACTCTCTTCAATAACTTCCATGGCAAATGCCACATTTTCATAAACTGATAGGTTTGGAAGTAGTTTAAAGTCTTGGAAAATAACTCCGATATTTCTTCGGATATAAGGTATATGACGTTCTTTCACTTTCACTAAATTGTTACGGTTTATAATGATATCACCTCGGGTTGGTTTTTCTTCCCGATACATCATTTTAATAAATGTAGATTTCCCGGCACCACTTGGACCGACAACATATACAAATTCCCCTTTGTCAATATCAACATTAATCCCATTAATAGCCATCACGCCATTAGGATATGTTTTCCAAACGTCCTTCATATGAATCATTTAGCATCCCATCCTAATATCTGATTTAAAACTGAGCAAAAAATAACATCAGTTGATTTTCTAAATTATACTTATATTCTTATCGATGTCGTATCGTTGTTTATTTTGTCGCAAACATTTTATAATTCTCCTATAACAACGAAAAAACAACAAATCTCTCACATTAAATATTATAGCATCATTATTTGACGTGTTAAGTTTATTTTTTTTACAGTTTCATTTCAATCATGATATATTTTTGCCATTTTTGAAATGTATTGGTACTATTGTTGGGAAATCTAGGTATATATTTACAATTTAAGTATTACTTATCTATTTTTTTCCATAAAAAAAGATAGGAGTAACAAGGCAAGAAAAAGTTGTTACAGATATGTGAAAAAGTCGAATCGTGTCATTAAGTTAATAAATAAAAACAGCAGCGATCTCTCAAGCGAGTTTCGCTGCTGTTAAAGTTTAACGTATGCTATGAAGTTATTGGCCTGCTACCCATGTAGCAACATCTTGTGCATCATCACCTGTAACCATGTCTTCAGGCATTGTCCCGGGTCCTTCCTGAATAGCTGTTAATACTTCATCATAAGAATTCCCTGCAATTCCTGGTCCCGAAGCGCCTGATGCATCCCCGCCATGACATCCAGCACAGTTAGCCATATATTTTTGTTCCCCGTTTGTCAGATCGTACGAACCACCATCTCCAGCAGTTTCTTGTGTGTCCCCAGTATCTTGTGCAGGTTCGTCCGCGTCATCGCCCCCGCATGCTGCTAAACCTAGCACTAGCATTGCCCCCAACATTGCAACTAGTAACTTTTTCATTTGATTACCTCCTCCATAAGATATCCATAGTATGATGACGGAAAGTTTCCAAAACCTTCCTACGCAATTATAACCTATTTACTTGCTCTTGAAACCCTTTCCAAGTACCTCAGAAGCGTTACTAACGATAACAAACGCTGATGGGTCAATTGTTTGAACGACTTGTGTCAATTTTGTGACTTCGTTTCTCCCTACAACACACATGAGTACTGGGCGTTCATGATTGGTATATCCGCCATATCCGACTAATTTTGTTACTCCCCTGTCTACCTTAGTTAGCAATCCCTGTTTTACCTCTTCTTCATAATCGGAAATAATAATGGCCATTTTCGAATACCCTAATCCAGTTTGGACAAGATCAATTGTTTTTCCTGTAATGAACAGTCCAATTAACGCATATAAGGCAAATTCAAATCCAAAGATGAAAGCAGATGATGCAACTACAAGACCATCCATGATAAACACACATGCCCCAAGGGACATACCCGTATATTTCCCGATAATCTGTGCTGCCAAATCCGTTCCCCCTGTGGAGGAATTAGACCGGAATACTATACCTAAACCAAGACCTACACCAATTCCGCCAAAAATAGCAGCTAATAATGGATCAGAGGTAGCAGGCTCCCAATGACTTGTTAATAAAACAACCAGCGGGAGAAATAGTGTCCCCACAAATGTTTTCACACCGTACATGATACTTCCAACGAGACTTCCTCCCAATAGAAGGACACCTGCAAAAAACAAAGGAACGTTAAGTCCCCATTGCGTAAATGCCGGTTCGATTCCAAGTGTATATCTCACTAGAATGGAGATACCTGACACCCCGCCTGAGGCGATTTGGTTTGGCAAAAGGAAAATATTGAAGGCAATCGCCACAATGGCCGAGCCCAATAAAACATGTCCAAAATCAACGATCGTTTTGCTGACAGGACCCATCGGTTCTTTATGAAGTCGTCTTTTCATTTGTTTCATCATATTAAGCATCACCTTTATGCGAAAAATTATGTATTACTGCCCAGGATAATTGTTAGTGTTTTTTTGATTTTGTGTTTTGTTCATTTTGTGTTTTGTTCATTTTGTGTTTGTTCTACTAGTATGTGGAAGTTCACTGCTCCTGTTCTATTAGTATGTGAACTTAATTGCTACTGTTTCATTAGAACGTCGAACTTCACCGCATCTCTTCTAATAGTACGTCGATAGTCATTTTGCAAAAACTCCTAAAATCCTAAAGTAGTATATCACCATGGAAGATTCCTGTAAATGGTATCCCATTAGTCCGGTGATGCTTTACATTAGTGCTATCCTAATTTCCATTTTAGAATGGAATATGCTGTAGGTTTGGACAATTCAAACGCTTCCTCTCCTTCAACTGTCCGAACTTCCCTTCAGTTCGGACAATTCATTTCGCTCCTCTCCTCCAACTGTCCGAACTAACCTCCAGCTCGGACAATTCATTTCGCTCCTCTTCTTCAACTGTCCGAACTTGCCTCCAGTTCGGACAATTCATTTCGCTCCTCTCCTCCAACTGTCCGAACTAACCTCCAGTTCGGACAATTCATTTCGCTCCTCTCCTCCAACTGTCCGAACTAACCTCCAGTTCGGACAATTCATACTCTATCTCTCCCTCATTTGTCCGAACTAACCTCCAGCTCGGACAATTCTTCCTCTATCTCTCCTTCAACTGTCCGAACTTGCCTCCAGTTCGGACAATTCAGACGCTTTCTCTCCCTCAATTGTCCGAACTAACCTCCAGTTCGGACAATTCTTCCTCCATCTCTTCCTCAACTGTCCGAACTTGCCTCCAGTTCGGACAATTCAGACGCTTCCTCTCCTCCAACTGTCCGAACTTCCCTTCAGTTCGGACAATTCTTCCTCCATCTCTCCCTCATTTGTCCGAACTTGCCTTCAGTTCGGACAATTCATTTCGCTCATCTCCTTCAACTGTCCGAACTAACCTCCAGCTCGGACAATTCTTCCTTCAGAAAACTAAAAAGACTGCTCCTGAAGGATAAGTTTCATCATAAAACGATAAACTTAACCCATCAAGAACAGCCAACACTTTCAACATGCTACTTACACTTACACATTGCACTTACACAGTTACAGCCTACAATTTCAACATACTAAACACTTACACACTACAATTACCCTTGTAATTCAACAGTCACAATTACTAGATTGGATTCAAACTACCGATAGATAACTACCAGCTTACATTCAAGTTACTAGGAACCGCCAACAAGAACTCACACACCATTATGCAAACAACACATAACACATAATAACATACAACATATTACACATAACATACTATTACACACTCTTCGCAACCATCAGCATGCACTCCAGCAACTACCTCAAACATATTCACCAAGCTGTATATATTCACCAAGCAGCACATATCCACCAAGCAGCATGTATTCAATAATCAAGCTTACTCAGCTTATATATTCCACTTACCAATTCTCGCTAGTACCATTGCTACCAGACCGTTTACTCACTCAAAATCTGAACGTTTACTCAACACTCAAGCAACATGATTACTTAATCTGTGAACGCAAGTAGGAATCAATGAACGGATTCAGTTCCCCGTCCATGACTGCTTGGGTATTCCCTGTCTCATGATTCGTACGATGATCCTTCACCATATTATAAGGATGGAACACATACGACCTTATCTGACTTCCCCAACCAATTTCCGATTGCTCCCCACGAATTTCATCTAACTCCCGCTGTTGTTTTTCCAACTCCAGCTGGAACAACTTCGCCTTCAGCATCTTCATCGCCTGCTCCCGGTTTTTAATTTGAGAACGCTCCGACTGACAGGTAACCACCGTTCCCGTCGGCGTATGTGTAATCCGAACCGCTGAATCCGTCGTGTTGATGTGCTGACCGCCTGCACCACTCGCCCGGTACGTGTCCACCTTAATCTGATCAGGAGAAATATCAATTTCCACATTATCATCCAGCTCAGGCATTACCTCACACGAAACGAATGATGTGTGACGGCGCCCAGAAGAATCGAACGGGGAAATCCGCACAAGACGATGAACCCCTTTTTCCGCCTTCAAATATCCGTAAGCATTATGCCCTTTAATCATTAAAGTAACACTCTTCACGCCAGCCTCATCACCAGGCAAATAATCCAACGTCTCTACCTTAAAACCCTTACCCTCGGCCCATCGGGTATACATCCGTAGTAGCATCGATGCCCAGTCTTGCGATTCCGTCCCCCCCGCACCAGGATGAAGTTCAAGAATCGCATTGTTTGCGTCATACGGAGAACTCAATAACAACTGAAGCTCAAAATCATTCACTTGCCGGGAAAGCTCCTTCACACCACTTTCCAAATCCTCCGCAAGCTCCTCGTCCCCCTCTTCCTTGACGAGCTCGTAGGAAACCTCAAGATCCTCATGAGCCGAAACAAGCGCATGATACGAATCCACCATTTCCTTTAACCCATTATTTTCCGCTATAACCTTCTGCGCCTTATCCTGATCATCCCAGAACGACGGCTCAGACATAATATCCTCCAACTCCGCAATCCGCGCCTCCTTCTCCTCTAAGTCAAAGAGACCCCCTAAAGTCCGCTAAACGTCTAGCCATACTTGCCAACTCATGCTTCAATTCCACTAATTCCATTATCCTTCACCTCTGAATGAATTAACTTCCTATTTTTGAAAAAAAAGCGTAACTGTTCTGCTCAAACCGTTCTTCCCCCGTCCCCTCACTCAAACATAGGAGAAGGCGCACTTTCAAGCGCCTTCTCCTAATCGGGACAGGAGTTTATCCAATTTTAAACTGACACAACCACGCTCGTTCCATCTACATAAATGACAGAAACCACATTCTTATTTCCTATCTTCCGTGGCACTGTTTATATTTTTTCCCAGATCCGCAAGGGCAAGGGTCATTCCGGCCCACCGTGCTGCTCTTACGGAAAGGGGTACGGCGCTTTTCTTGAGCCTCATTGGCGCTGCGGTGAACGGCCTTCCCTTCTGCCACTTGCTTACGTTCCAGGTTCGTTTCAATCTGAGCGTTCATAATATATCGTGTCACGTCTTCTTCAATGGATGCCACCATCTGCTCAAACATTTGGAATCCTTCGAACTTGTACTCCCGTAACGGGTCGTTTTGACCGTAAGCACGGAGGTGAATTCCTTGGCGGAGCTGATCCATCTGGTCGATGTGGCTCATCCACTTCGTATCTACCATACGTAGGACGATAACTTTCTCGAATTCACGCATTCTTTCTGGAGTAAATTCCCCTTCGCGGCGATCATACTCTTCTGTCACGCGATCGATGATTAATTCGGTGATTTCCTCCGGTTCCAAGCCGCTGATATCTTTTAACGTAATTTCTTTATCGTTTAAAACATTCGCGTTGATGTAATCCACGATTCCTTGAAGGTTCCAGTCCTCGGGAACTTCGTCCGCAGGTGTATACGCGGATACCGTTCTTTCAATCGTTGATTCAATCATTTTTTCAACCACTTCACGGAGGTTTTGCGATTCGAGTACTTCCATTCGCTGCTCGTAGATAATGTCACGTTGTTCACGCATGACATCGTCATATTGAAGGATTTGTTTACGGGCATCGAAGTTGTTTCCTTCCACTCGTTTTTGTGCTTGCTCCACAGCACGGGAAACGAGTTTGGATTCAATCGGCTGGTCTTCGTCCAACCCGAGTTTTTCCATCATATTACTCATGTTCTCTGAACCAAATCGGCGCATTAACGTATCTTCCAGAGACAGATAGAATCGAGATTCCCCTGGGTCCCCTTGACGACCAGAACGTCCACGTAACTGATTATCAATCCGGCGGGATTCATGGCGTTCCGTACCTAGTACGAATAGACCGCCCAGTTCTCTTACGCCTTCACCAAGTTTAATATCAGTACCACGACCGGCCATGTTAGTGGCGATGGTAACGGCTTTGCGCTGGCCAGCATCTTCAATGATCTGTGCTTCCTTTTCGTGTTGCTTCGCATTTAGCACGTTGTGAGCAATCCGCTTCTTTTTCAGCATATTGGACAGGAGTTCTGACGTATCCACGTTTACCGTACCAACTAAAACTGGCTGACCTTTTTCATATAGTTCGGCGATCAAATCCACGATAGCGCGGAATTTCCCTTCCGTGGATTTGAAAATTAAATCTGGGTTATCGATACGGACGACTGGCTCATTCGTTGGAATAGCATAAACATTCATATTATAAATGTTGCGGAATTCCTCTTCCTCTGTTTTTGCCGTACCTGTCATCCCCGCAAGTTTTTTGTACATACGGAAGTAGTTCTGGAACGTGATAGATGCCAGTGTCATACTTTCCCGCTTGATCTCTAAACCTTCCTTCGCCTCAATCGCCTGATGGAGACCATCGCTATAACGGCGCCCTTTCATGAGACGTCCAGTAAACTGGTCTACGATGACCACTTCCCCATCCTCTACTACATAATCCTCATCAAGGATCATGACTTTATAGGCTTTCAACGCCTGATTAATGTGATGGTTTAACTGAACATGTTCGGAATTAAAGAGGTTTTCAATGTTAAATGCACGTTCCGCTTTACTGACCCCTTCATCTGTCAGCTGGACATTCTTCGTTTTCTCATCATACGTAAAATCTTCCTCTTCCTTTAACATACGTACAAACGAGTTGGCAGCTGTATATAACTGAGTGGAACGCTCCGCCGAACCGGAAATAATCAAAGGTGTTCTTGCTTCATCAATTAAGATCGAGTCGACCTCATCCACAATCGCATAATAAAGGGGACGTTGAACCATGTCCTTTTTGTACAAGACCATGTTGTCACGGAGATAATCAAATCCGAACTCGTTATTCGTACCATAAGTAATATCGCTATTATACGCTTCACGCTTTTCTTCTTTCGAAAGACCTGCTACATTCAAACCAACCGATAAACCAAGGAAATTATAGAGTTTTCCCATTTCCGTGGCGTCACGTCGCGCCAAGTATTCGTTTACGGTAATAACATGAACGCCTTTTTCTGTAATGGCATTTAAATAAACTGCTAGAGTTGCCACGAGGGTTTTACCTTCCCCTGTTTTCATCTCGGAAATATCCCCATGATGGAGAATGATACCACCGAGCAACTGAACAGGATAGTGTGTCATTTTTAATGCTCGTGTAGCACCTTCGCGAACAACTGCAAAGGCTTCCGGTAATAGATCCTCTAAAGATTCCCCATTTCGGTGACGCTCCTTGAACTCTTCTGTTTTCTGACGGAGACCGTCATCACTAAGTTTTTTCATATCTTCACTTAATGATTCGATCAGATCCACATGTTTTTGTAATTTCTTTAAGTGTCTAGCATCCGTATCTCCAATGACCTTTTTTAATAGACCTAACATTGGACATTGCTCCCTTATCAATTTTTTCATTAAAGGCGAAACCTAATAATCATCTCAGGAAGGCTCATATGGTGAAATTCCCGCGGGCTCTGGTTCCTCCAACTTGTGGAAAAATAGATTAGATTGGTTAACGCTCTTTTTTCTATTTATTTCATAAGTAATTAAATCAAACATTATGACAGCTAACTTACATTTTAACAGTTTGACCATTCCCTTACAAGAACAAGCCATACGCAAGCTGTATGCAATTACTATGCAAGCACTATATAAGCACTACAGAGGCTTTACGCAAACTCTAAGGAGGCTTCTACAGAGGCTTTATGCAAGCTCTATGTAAGCTTCTATAGAGGCTTTACGCAAGCTCTTAGCAAGCACTACACAGGCTTTATGCAAGCTCTAAGCAGGGAGGTTTTTCGGATTAGATTTTACCAAAAACTTTAACATTGATGTTCTAAAAAGGTTTGACTATACTAATCATACTGACAACTGACATTTTATTCATTGTTGGACGGCGATACGGTCATCGGGGCCTCTATGATTATGATTAAATAATGAATATAAGGTGATTTTTTCGTTTCGGTACGATTCATTATATGTAGGATGATGATCTTGTTACCTTGTGACCTGACTAGCGTTGGGCGACACGTCTTTCGGGTACAACCTTGCTCTTCTTGCGACCAAACTGGCGTGGTCGCGCACCTTTCGGGTACAAGTTCGGGCTTCTTGTGACCGAACCAACAGAGCTCGCACCTTTTCGGGAACAACTTCGCCTATCTTGTGACCGAACCGGCGTGCTGACGCGTCTTTCGGGAACAAGTTCGCACATCTTGTGACCGAACCAACTTGACGACGCGTCTTTCGGTCACAAGTTCGCACATCTTGTGACCGAACCAACTGGGCGACGCGTCTTTCGGGTACAACTTCGCCTATCTTGTGACCGAACCAACTTGACGACACGTCTTTCGGGTACAAGTTCGCCTATCTTGTGACCGAACCAACTTGACGACACGTCTTTCGGGTACAAGTTCGGGCTTCTTGTGACCGAACCAACAGAGCTCGCACCTTTTCGGGAACAAGTTTGCACATCTTATGACCGAACCAACTTGGCGACGCGCCTTTCGGGTACAACTTCGCCTATCTTGTGACCGAACCAACTTGACGACACGTCTTTCGGGTACAAGTTCGCACATCTTGTGACCGAACCAACTTGACGACACGTCTTTCGGGTACAAGTTCGCACATCTTGTGACCGAACCAACAGAGCTCGCACCTTTTCGGGAACAAGTTCGCCTATCTTGTGACCGAACCGGCGTGCTGACGCGTCTTTCGGGAACAAGTTCTCACATCTTGTGACCGAACCAACTTGACGACACGTCTTTCGGGAACAAGTTCGCCTATCTTGTGACCGAACCGGCGTGCTGACGCGTCTTTCGGGTACAACTTCGCCTATCTTGTGACCGAACCAACTTGGCGACGCGTCTTTCGGGAACAACTTCGCCTATCTTGTGACCGAACCAACCTGGCGGCGGGCGATTCAACCGCTAACATTAAATACAGCATTTATCTATTACATCTTATTCATGAAAGGGGGAAGTGTGGATGCTAACCGTAAAAAAGGTCCTCAACAATAACGTCATCATCGCCCAACATCCAAGTTACGAAGAAGTGGTGTTGATCGGAAAAGGCATTGGATTCGGAAAGAAACCAGGTGATGAAGTTGCCGGGGATCGGGCAGAAAAATTCTTTGTTCTCCGGGATGCGGAAGAACAGGAGCAATATATCAATTTATTAAACTATGTGGATGAGTCCTTTATTGGATTGATGAACGATTTTTTGGAGCGTATTGAAGCGCGGTTAGGGGTTCGGTTAAATGAACATATTCACGTTGGGTTAACAGACCACCTGTTTTTTGCCGTCAAACGTATTCAACAGGGCATGGATATAAAAAACCCCTTTTCAAAAGAGACAGAACTCGCATATCCAAAAGAATACGCCATCGCAACGGAAATTGTGGCATGGTTGAACGGGGAACTGAATGTTTCCATTCCAGATGGGGAAATTGGATTCATTGCCCTTCATATTCATAGTGCATTAACAAACCGGGATCTGGCAGAGATTAATAAACACACGCAACTCGTTGCAGATCTCATCCAAGTCATTGAAGAAAACCTAAAGATTCCCATTGACAGAAAAGACATTAATTACCTACGTCTTGTGAGACACTTGCACCATGCGATAGAACGTGTTCGATCTGGAAATTATATGGAAGAACAAGAGGCGTTGAAAAAAGTATTGCAGACGGAATATCCTGTATGTTACACTCTTTCATGGAAATTAATGAAGATTATGCAACAAAAATTAAAACGACCTGTTCCAGATGCAGAATCTGTTTATCTGACTTTGCATTTGCAGCGCCTTAACAAGTCCATATAAGGCTTAGGTTCTTTCTTTATTGGTTTAGCCAAAGCACCCAAACCAATAGGACCGGACCGAATAGCCACCCATACACGCACTAATTTTTTTCCGTGTTACTGGTCATGCAGGCATGAGCGAGAAAGATTGTATAGCGAATCACATTAGGGGAAATCTATCCCTATGTTGAATGCTATATTTCTTTGTCTCTCATGCCTTTTTTGTTGTATCTAATCGGTATTTTCCGTTTCACGAAACCATACTACGGTTAAATAAAAGTTAAAGGAGGATGAAATGTATGTTTAAAAACGCATTTGGACACTTACAAAAAATTGGTAAATCTCTAATGCTACCTGTTGCAATCTTACCCGCTGCCGGTTTATTACTAGCTATAGGTAATGCCATGGGTAATCCAAATATGATTAACCTCATGCCTTTCCTGGGAAATGATTTTTTCCAAAATCTAGGGACGATGATGGAGTCTGCAGGTGGAATTATATTTGATAACTTAGCACTCATCTTTGCTCTTGGGGTTGCTGTGGGATTAGCAAACGGAGCTGGGGTTGCTGCCCTTGCTGCGTTAGTCGGCTTCCTCGTCATGAACGTTACGATGAGTGTCATGGGAGGTATAACCCTTGAAACGGTGGTAGGCGGTGACAATCCTGCCTATGCTCTAGTTCTCGGTATCCCAACCCTCCAAACAGGTGTATTTGGTGGTATTATCATCGGGGCCCTCGCTGCTTGGGCTTATAACCGATATTTTAATATTGAACTGCCACAGTTTTTAGGTTTCTTTGCTGGAAAACGTTTTGTTCCTATCGTCACAGCGTTCGCGGCCTTTTTCGTTGGGGTAGCCATGTTCTTCGTGTGGCCTCCAATTCAAAGTGGAATGAATGCAGCGTCTCAATTTTTAATGGAAGAAGCAATGACCGTTTCCGTATTCTTTTTCGGATTCATAAAACGACTACTAATTCCATTCGGTTTACATCATATTTACCATGCACCATTCTGGTTTGAGTTTGGACAATATACAACAGCTGCTGGTGATATCGTCCGCGGTGACATGAACATCTTTTTCGCACAATTACGGGATAATGTGGAATTAACAGCCGGTCACTTTATGGCTGGGGAATTCCCAATCATGATGTTCGGTTTACCTGCTGCTGCACTTGCCATGTATCATCAAGCTAGACCGGAGAACAAAAAAATCGTAGGTGGTTTATTAGGATCTGCCGCCTTAACGTCTTTCTTAACAGGGATAACAGAACCGATTGAATTCTCTTTCTTGTTCTTATCACCGTTACTGTTTTTCATTCATGCGGTATTGGACGGAATATCTTTCGTGATCTTATACTGGTTGAATATCAATATGGGGTACACCTTCTCCGGCGGTGCCATCGACTTCTTCCTATTCGGTGTCGTACCAGGCAGGGAACCTTGGTGGATCGTCATCTTGGTAGGTCTAGTGTTTGCGGTCATTTACTATACGCTATTTACCTTTATGATTAAGAAATTCAACCTCTTGACCCCAGGTCGTGAAGAGACGGTTGGTGTGACAGATGAAGGAGATGGAACGTCTAAGGGCCGTGGGAAAAATACGGACCTTCCATACAACATTTTAAAAGCTCTCGGTGGTAAAGAGAATCTGAAGGATTTAGATGCATGTATTACACGATTAAGAGTAAGTGTTTACGACATTAAACAAGTGGACAAGGATCGTATTAAAGCTCTCGGTGCATCTGGAGTCATGCAAGTTGAAAATAATATTCAAGCCATTTTTGGGCCCCGTTCAGAAAATATTAAAGGACAAATTGAAGATATTATTGCCGGAAAAACACCAGTACCGGCAGAAGAATTGCAAGAATCTAGTTCGGTAAATACGAAAGATGGGGCGATTGCAGACGCTGCTACCTCGGCAACAGAATTGTCCATTGCAACTCCAATGCAAGGAACAATCAAACCAATTACGGAAGTTCCAGACCAAATGTTTGCAGAAAAAATGATGGGTGATGGATTTGCAATTGAACCAACAAGTGGAAACGTCGTTTCTCCTGTGGCAGGTACCATCGTCAATTTGTTCCCAACGAAACATGCCATCGGTCTTCAAACAAAAGAAGGAAAAGAAGTACTTGTTCACGTAGGAATTGATACGGTAAAACTGAAAGGGGAAGGCTTTGAAACATTTGTTTCCCAAGGGGACCAAGTGGAGCAAGGTCAAACGTTATTAAAAGTGGACCTTGAATCTGTTAAAAAGGGAGCACCATCCCTAATGACCCCAATAGTCTTCACTAATCTGCAGGATGATGAATTTGTTGTAATCGAAAAAGGTGGCGCAACATTAGCAGGTGAAGTGGGACGAATCAAAATAGCGAAGAAATAATAAAGGATTTTTGGTGAAACTCCATTCTCCATATTCCAGCTCCAAATACAAAGCACCATGCTTTGTATTTGGAGCTTTTTTTATTTTTCCATCGCATCGATATTTCCCTTCACGACATATCATGATAATCATGATCCAGACAACATGTCTTGTTGTCCCAATTTGCTGGTGAGTACGGTAGATTTAGTTATGTAGTATTAAGACAAGATTTAGAGGTGAAAAACGCCTCTTGCGACCTTTAAAAAAAGAGAGGCTGTCCCCCCTCCAGATTACATCGTAACCTGATGGGATTGCCTCTCTTTACATTGATACTCAATCAATTTTAATTTTATTTAGTTTTTATTCTGGCTCGATCAGACCGTAGCGTCCGTCTTTACGCTTGTATACAACGTTAGTGGTGCCACTTACGGAATCTGAGAATACGAAGAAGTTATGTCCCAGCATATCCATTTGCAAGATCGCTTCTTCTGCGTCCATCGGTTTTAAATCGAATTTCTTCACACGAACCACTTGAATTTCATCATCATCCATATCAGGTACTTCTTCAGCTAGTGGTTCCAGTTCATTTTTAAACATATATTTTAAACTATCATCTTGTCTGAATTTTCGATTAACCTTTGTTTTGTGCTTACGGATTTGGCGCTCTAATTTTTCGATTACTAGGTCAATCGCCGCATACATATCAATGTGTTTTTCCTCAGCACGTAACAGTAACTTCGGCATTGGGATCGTAATCTCTACCTTTTGGTCTGTGTTTAAAACACTCATTTTTACATTCACTTCTGATGCAGGGGCCATATCAAAATATTTTTCCAGTTTCCCTACTTTTTTCTCAACATAATCTCTTAAGGCTGCTGTAATTTCAAGGTTTTCGCCACGAATATTAAAATTCATAAGCAAACTCCTCCTTTCAGTTATGTATGTACTATTCTTCATACCCGGTTCATATTCCTTCAAAAACATGAAGAAATGTAAAAAAGATTTTCTTAATGTAAATTTTATAATTAAATCTTTTCAAAACATAATCTTCAATACTTATGATTGCGATATTAGGAATTTCCCCATCTACTATTTTAGCTAAAAATTAGGAATATATCCCTATGTTCACAAAAACGTCAAGGACCAGGTCCCCGAATTTTTATTCGGGGACCTGGTCCTTGACAATTCAGTGACTAACCATTCGTCACTCCACTCCATGTTGATAAAAATTCAGAAAAATCCCGTCTCTGCGGAGAGACGGGATTTTAAAACTTCACTCTGATTCAATTCCTATCATAAGTTATCCTGCAAATGACACCTTACTTGCATGTATGCTTTAGATGTATGATTCATGTTAAGGAGTTCGAATTGAATTAAAGCTTTACTACGTTTGCTGCTTGTGGTCCCCGTGCACCTTCAACAATCTCAAATTGCACCGCTTGGCCCTCTTCTAATGATTTGAAACCTTCTTCTTCAATTGCGGAGAAATGAACGAATACGTCATCTCCACCTTCTCTTTCAATAAATCCAAATCCCTTTTCTGCGTTAAACCACTTTACTTTACCTTGCATCTTACGAACCACGTTCCCTTCATTTTCAAGATCATGTAGTAATTACTACTACAATTCCACTATAGCAACCGTCAAAAACATAGTCAAACCATTTTAAACTGATTATTTCGACAAATTTCCGCACTCGTTTTTTTCATCCAAAATAAGATTTTTCCCAATAAAATCTTTAGTGAAACTTTCCAAGAAAATCGAGCGTCAAACACTATGAAAAATGGACAATACAGCATTTTACAAATTTCTTCAATAGTGAACACAAACAATTATTATTCTCGTCATATACGATAGGATCAACCGTCAAGGGTTCCAACCTTCGACTGATCTAATGAGAGAAAAACTAACATTAACTTCTATCTCATAATTTTTAGAAGGAATCGTTTCAAATAAATCAAGAAACAAAACAAAATGTTGACCTTAACCTTTTTTTATCAAATGAACTCGATGTAAATCGATTGAGAGGAGTAAAAAAAATGTGTGGATTTATAGGTATGGTATCAAACAATCCCGACAGTTTGTTGCAGCAGCCATTAAAGGAAATGATGAATGTCATCACCCACCGGGGTCCAAATGACTCAGGGGTATATGAAGAAGATCACGTTAGATTAGGCTTCCAGCGATTAAGCATCGTAGATATTGAAGGTGGCCACCAGCCGATGGGATATTTTTACGGGAGGTATAACATTGTCTTTAACGGGGAGATTTATAACGCCCCTGAGCTCCGGGAAGAACTTCGTGCAAACGGAGCAAGATTTGACACCCATTCTGATACGGAAGTCATTTTGGCACTGTATCATTATGAAGGTAAAGCTTGTGTTAACCGTTTAAAAGGAATGTTTTCCTTTATGATTTGGGATCGAATCGAACGACGACTTTTCGGAGCAAGGGATCCCTTTGGAATTAAACCACTATTCTATCGGACATTAAGGGACAACACCATTGTTTTTGCATCAGAAAAAAAATCATTATTCTATATTAATGAGCCAACCTACATCGACGGGGAAGGGGCCTTCCACTACATGACGTTTCAGTATATCCCGGAACCGAATACAGCTACTAGCCAAATTAAAAAGGTTCCCCCTGGACATTCCTTTGTATGGAATCTTGAGGAAGAATTTAAAATCAGTGCTTACTGGAGACCTGAATTTTTACCGACAGAAACAATTGGAAAAAAAGTTGTGAATTTCCTGTTGGCACCAATCAAGAAAAAAGAACTGCTAGCGGAAAAGGAGCGCTTCCTAACAGATATTCGAGATACATTAACCGAATCAGTGAAGCGACATATGCGTTCCGATGTTCCAGTTGGGGCATTCTTATCCGGTGGAATCGATTCTTCCGCCATCGTCGCCCTCGCCCGCCAGTTCCATCCAAGCTTAAATACATTCACAGCAGAGTTTAAACGAGAAGGCTATAGTGAAGGAGATGTGGCAGAGGAAACTGCGAAGGCTCTCGATGTAAATCATACCCGTGTTACTATTTCGGTGGAGGACGTCATGAAGGAGTTTCCAAAGATCGTTTGGCATATGGACGAACCGGTGGCAGATCCGGCAGCGATTCCACTCTACTTCGTCGCCAAAGAAGCAAGCAAACACGTAACCGTTGTCCTCTCCGGTGAAGGGGCCGATGAACTTTTTGGGGGATATAATATTTACCGGGAACCACAATCCCTTCTTCCGTTTAAAGCAATCCCGAATGCGTGTAAACCTTTCATTCGCGGACTGGCAGAACAACTTCCTGTTGGTATGAAAGGAAGGAGCTTTTTCATTAGGGGATGTACGGATATAGAGGACCGGTTTGTTGGAAATGCAAAGATTTTTACAGACAGTGAAAAGGGAAAGATTTTAATACCAGGCTGTCCAGAATGGAAAACAAATGACATTACTCAGCAAATTTATAAGAATACTTCCCACTATGATGATGTGACAAAAATGCAGTATATAGATCTTCATACATGGCTTCGGGGTGATATTCTTGTGAAGGCCGATAAAATGACAATGGCCCATTCTTTAGAACTTCGTGTTCCTTTCTTAGATCGGGATGTCTTCGATGTGGCGTCGCAGCTGCCTTTGCGGGGGAAAATTCATGGTCGTCAGACAAAAGTTTGGCTCAGGGAGGCACTCACCGAAGTAGTGCCAGCACACGTATTACACCGTAAAAAACTTGGTTTTCCAGTTCCAATTCGTCACTGGCTTAAAGATGAGATGTACGATTGGGCAAGGAATTGGATTATGGAGAGTCAGACAGAGCATCTGTTTAATAAAGCGGCCTGTCTGGAGTTGTTGGAGAATCACCGTGTGGGTAAAATCGATGCAAGTCGTAAAATATGGACCATTTTAACATATATGATTTGGCACTCTCAGTATATGGAAAATAATCACCTCACTGAACGAAATTACTTACACCAGATAATCTAAATGTTCACAAAACTGTGCGGGACCTGGTCCCGCACAGTTTTGTGTAATGAATATGTGACGTTTTTGTGGACAGAGAAAATCCCGCTTGTATTTTTACAATTCTTCCAATAAAATGAAGCTTGACTAACAACAAGTGGAAGTTACCACTTACATTACGACCTCTTTCGACATCACTCTAGTAATTATTAACGCTAAACATTATTTTATTCAATTCATCTAGTATCCAATCAACTAGTTATCATCTAGATTGTCGAATGGAAACTACTTCCTATCTTCTTCCCGCATATAAACTCCATTCACATTTATCTCAATTATTTTTTCCAAGTTTCATCTCTTCACTTTATGGAACCCCATGAATCACAACATAGAGTTTTGGTCATTTTTTTAACAAACCACTAAAAAGCCCCTACCATCCCAACTCTCAGTGGAATGTTTTCCCCGTTCTGTTGTGACAAGGAGTGCTTATTGACTTCTGGCCTGGGAAGAAAAAGGAATCCATATTTATGATACATACAATCATACAGATTCCTACATCAATAAGTATATGTTAAGTGTGAAAGTTAGCTTTTGTTAGACACTACTTCTTGATGATACATATTACTAAAACTAATTTCATGACAATAATTTAATAACTTTCACACTTTTTTAAACATATTTCTATTCCAGTTTTCCTAATAAGTTCATTGGATAGAAGAAGAAACTAATAAGACAGGAGGGACAAACCATTTTATTAACCAAATCTAGAACTTAAGACTAAATGATGCAGGGATGCTTTGCCTCTATCTATTTTGTTTCTGTATCTAAAAGGAGGAACTCATGATATGCCGATACCAAAACGACAGTGGTATCCCGGTGCTATTTATCATGTAATCAGCCGTGGAATACGAAGATCACCAATTTTCCTTTGTCCTGGTGACTTTATAAAGTTTAATAGAGTCCTTGATAACACGCTTCAATATACACCATATCATCTTCATGCCTATTGCCTGATGACAAATCATTACCATTTACTGGTTGGCACAAAGAGCGACCCCCTCCATAAGATCATGCATTCGATAAACGGTTCCTATGCCACTTGGTTTAATAAGAAGTATAAGCTCAGTGGGCACGTATTCGAAAACCGTTATTCTTCCCACCCGGTCCCCTCTGATTATGGCCTAATGGCTGTAAGTGCTTATATCCATAACAACCCACTTGCTGCAAATATGATTGACGATCCAATTTATTATCCTTGGAGCAGTTTGCAATATTATGTCAATCCTGAATTAACAGCAGGATCACCACATTTTTCCCAAAGTATCTCGGAAAGGAAGACTTTTAACCTTAGTTTGAATATTAAAGAATCGGTACCAGTAAATAGTTTGGTGGATACATATCCAAACCCTTCCGAATGGAGCTCATTTATCGTTCCAAATCCACCTTCTGGATCACCTCCACCAAAGGCGTTCACAAGAGAGCGAATTCGGCAATTATTCCCGGTTCCTCTTCACATTTATTACAAAAAATATGTTGAGAGAGAATGGAAACTTCATTGTATTCAAAAATCTATGAAAACCAAATCTTAGAGGAGTGAAAGAAATGTTAAATCAAGTTATTCTGATCGGTCGTATTGTTAAAGATCCTGTGGTGAACAACACAAAAGAAGGGACTGCTGTTACTCGATTGACACTAGCTGTGCGCCGCCCATTCAAAAACCACGAAGGTAATTATGATACGGATTTTGTAACATGTACAGCTTGGAAAAAGCTAGCAGAGACTTCCG
Source organism: Evansella tamaricis (assembly GCF_019042215.1). GTDB lineage: Bacteria > Bacillota > Bacilli > Bacillales > Salisediminibacteriaceae > Evansella > Evansella tamaricis. The sequence continues at coordinate 48,203 of NZ_JAHQCS010000110.1, forward strand.
CAGACTATTGCACAAAAGGGTCACTCGTGTGTGTAACTGGCCGGGTTCAAGTACGGACCTATGACATCATGGAAAATAAGCGGATGACCATTTCTGAAATTGTAGCCGAAAATATTACATTTCTTCAGTTAAAACGGAATCAATCTTCAACTGAAATTGTAGTCCCTATTCCCGGCCAGGATTCTTCCCATACTCCAAGTCAGGCAACCAAAGGTAACTCTGCTCCACCATCTCATCCTGACGAAATACGTAACCCTAATCAAACACCTCCCTCGGGAGATGCCTCAAAACCAGTACAATCGAGTACTACTACCAGCCAAACTGTTTCATCAGCACATGGAACAACTAATCAAAAGGAATCACCAGCTTCAACTGCCACATTACCTTTTTAAAGTATTTATTTTCAGGATCATTTTTTCACCATCATTTTAAATAATACGGCTAGTCCCATCACTTATGTTCTAGCTTTTATCATTGAATATTGGAGGAACATCAACAATGACTGAATTGGAGCTGCTTAAAGTAATCCTGCATAAACTGGCAAGGATTGAAAAAGAAATGGTTAAAACAAGTGAACTGGATGGTTTGATCCAACAGATGATTTGTCAAGAAGAAAATCTAGAATCTGTGCATTGTCTTTTAGACGATTTAAAAACCAGTATTGAAATTAAGCACCTGGAAAATATCAATTCCGATGAGTTTCTACTTCGCTCCATTCGTGAGCCTGTTGAATTGTAGTGAGATACTCAGTAGATTTAAAATTATCGGCACTGGTCACTTGCTTTGGGCTTATCAACACACGTTAATTTTTTCAGTTTGATAAACGATGTAACACGGGATCCCCATATCTCATTTGGGTGATCTCGTTTTTTGTTTTCGTTTATTCCCAAATCAAACTTCTCCCACTGCAAACAGCTCATATGAGCAAGTAAGTGGCGGTTTATTTAATGAAGTTTTGAGATTTTAATTTATGGCATTCGGTTGAAGAAATATTGATTAATGATAAATTCATTGGATTTATTTACCGGGAAATACGAAATACCACGGGGAAGGCTGCTATCCGTAAGATTCGTGAAAACAATGGACGCGCTTTCATACCCGTGATATACTAATTTCAAGGGAAAGGTTCTTTTTTTATACTCCATAGTGCAATCGTTTGCACAAAATGAACTAGGTGTTCACAAAATTGTGCGGGACCTGGTCCCTGAACTTTATATGAATAAGGAGGATGCTACATGTTATTGGAAGCCATTTATCATCAATCAAAATCTCATTATGCCTATGCTTACAATCCTACCACGCTGCACATTCGTGTCCGGACAAAGAGAAACGACATGGACAATGTCTATCTTATCCATGGGGACAAGTACAAATTTCAGCCGGACTACATAAACACAACAAAGATGAAAAAATTCGCAAGCGACACACTATTTGATTACTACCACGCGGAAGTGAAACCACCGTATCGACGTTTCGCCTATTGTTTTCGATTTGAGAGTGGCGATGAAGTGATGCATTATAACGAAGTTGGATTTCAGGAGGAAGGTTTTGACTCTAAAGAAGGAATTGGTATGCTCGACTCTCCTTCTGGTATGTTTGAATTCCCATTCCTTAACCCAATTGATGTAAACACACCTCCCGAATGGGTGAAAGACGCTATTTTTTACCAAATTTTCCCTGAAAGGTTCGGGAATGGAGATCCATCTCTTAATCCAACAAACGTAGAACCTTGGTCTGAGGACGTGGATCCAACTCCACAAAACTTCTTTGGTGGTGACCTTCAAGGGGTTATTGACCACCTGGATTACTTGGTGGAACTTGGAATCAACGCCATTTACTTCACACCTATCTTCGAAGCGACGACGAACCATAAGTACGATACGATCGATTATTTAAAGGTAGACCCTCACTTTGGTGACAATGCTTTGGCGAAAAAAATGGTGGATGAGGCTCACAAACGGGGAATAAAAATCATGTTAGACGCTGTTTTTAATCATTCCGGCTTCTTTTTTCCTCCGTTCCAGGATGTGTTAAAGCACGGGGAAAAATCGAAATACACAGACTGGTTCCACCTCAGGGAATTTCCGGTGAAAACAGAACCAGTTCCTAACTATGATGCATTCGCCTTTGTGTCCCATATGCCAAAGTTGAATACAGAACACCCGGAAGTAAAAGCTTACTTATTGGAAGTTGCCCGTTATTGGATCGAAGACATTGGTGCAGACGGGTGGCGGCTAGATGTGGCAAATGAAGTGGACCATCAATTTTGGCGTGAATTCCGCCAAGTAGTAAAAAAAGCCAATCCTGAAGCCTATATTCTAGGGGAAGTATGGCATAATTCCATGCCTTGGTTACAAGGAGACCAATTTGATGCAGTCATGAACTACCCTGTGACGAACAGCATTCTTGAGTTTTTCTGCAAAGGATCCATCGATGCGCAGCAGTTTATGGGACGACTGGATCAAATGCAGATTGCCTATCCTAAACAAGTCAACGAAGTGGCGTTTAATTTGCTTGATTCCCATGACACACCACGCTTATTAACTATCGCCGGAAACGATAAAAACCGAATGAAGCTTGCGGCCACATTCCAATTAACCTACATGGGATCTCCATGTATTTACTATGGGGACGAAATTGGCATGGACGGCGGGCAAGATCCAGGTTGTCGAAAACCGATGGTCTGGGAGGAAAATAAGCAAGATAAAGATCTTTTCACTTTTTATCAGCAACTAATTTCTTTACGGAAAGAACATCGGGCATTGCGGGACGGATCATTCCAGTTCCTATCAGCCGAAACAGGACAAAGATACGTAGCATATGAACGTTCAGACGACAAAGACAGATTCCTTATTATTCTAAACAGTGACGAAAAGGAACAGGTTATTACTCTAACTGGAGTAAAAGATGGGGCATTCCGAGATGTGGTAGCAAATGAACGATACCAAGTATCCGGTGGCACATTAGAAGTAAACGTCCCAGCCTTATCCTCCCTTATACTAAAGGACCAATAACCCAAAGTACTAACGTCATAAAATTGTCGGGGACCTGGTCCCCGACAATTTTGTGACATTTTAATTATTGGCATGATACTTGCAAAAACGTTATAATATGAGTAATCTAAAAAGATCTTTAACCGACCATACATATAACGCAACACCCATATATCCGATATAATAAGAGTCCATAGGAAAAAGTTAGCCCCTTTCGCTTGTGAGACTCTTATTATTTTTGATCTGTTCACAAAAAGTTCGGGGACCTGGTCCCCGAACTTTTATTGCGGGACCAGGTCCCGCACAATTTAGTGAACAATCCGACTGACTCGTTCAATGACCTCCATACAAGCACGGCTATTATGGTCCGGTCCTTTCCAAGGTTCCACAATCGGCTTCGAAGTATCGATCTCATTGTCACGTGTCAATTGCCAGTACCATTCCCCGTGCTTTGGATCAACATAATAATCCCTTATATAATCCCATGAATTATTAAAATGGGTTAAGTATTTCTCCTCCCCTGTCACCTCATAGGCATTCAAAAACGCAACCATCGCCTCAGATTGCACCCACCAAACCCGCGCACCATCGAGTACTTCCCCGTTCACCGATTCGTGAACCAGGCTGCCATCGTCCTCTATCCCTTCCTCAATACAAGTATCCACAATACTCATTGTCACATTTTTCATTTTCTCAACTCTCTTCTCACAATCCAACGCCTGTGCAGCAGCTGTCATTATCCAACTAAACTCCATATCACGGCCGTAAACCACGCGCGAAGACTCCTGACCCCACTTTTCATCAAAAAATAAAGTTACATGGCCTGTTTCATTGTTCATCCCTTTTTCCAATAGGAGATCAAACAATGCCTTCAACTTATCTTCCACAACCTCGTCTTCCATCACACTATATAAATTCAAGTAGGCTTGTAATATTAGAAGATGGGTTTTCATCGTTTTTGCCACATGTAAATCATTTTCCCGAAGTCTCAAATCCCCATCTTGTTCCCAATCCCTAGTGAAGGATTCGTAATAACCCCCGTTCTTCTTATCAGCACCATGTTTTTCCATCACCCGAAATAGCTCCTTCGCTAAATTAAGCACATCCCCATTTCCAGTTACTTTGAAAAACTCAGTTATCCCATACAAAGCAAATGCCTGATTATACATATGTTTATGGGTATCTTTTGCTAATCCATTATCTTCATCTAGCGACCAATAAAAGCCCCCGTATTCCTTATCGAGAAAATGTTCGATCATGTAATCATAAGCCCGCTCTGCAACCTTCACATCATCTTCATGATTATACATGCGATAGGCTGCGGAAAAACTCCATAAAATTTTCGAATAGAGGATGCAGATCTTATCACTTTCTTTATCAATTGATAAGTCAAAAAACATATAACCATGGAAACCATCGCCGTATTCATCCACAACATGCGTCTTCCAAAATGGCAAAATATGGTCTACCAGTTCCTTTTCAATCTCGTCTTTCACACCTAAGAGATGATTCTGTTCCATAATAGTAACTCACCCTTTCCCGTCAAAGTATGTATTGAAAAGTTCTCGAATATAATGGACAAAAATTAGGCAGGAAATCTTTTACCCCTTAGTTTCTCTTTTTGAGATAGAACCATTCATTAAATTGACGTTAATTAATTTGTCACGAATTCTCGAACAGTTCAGTCAGTCCAACTAATTAACAGAACCTATCATGGGTTCGGACAATTCTTCTGCTTGTCCTCTTCCAACTGTCCGAACTCACCTCCAGTTCGGACAATTCATCAACTGCTCGTATTCCATTTGTCCGAATCTGGCTCCAGTTCGGACAACTCATCAACTTCTCCTTCTCCATTTGTCCGAACCAAGCCCAAGTTCGGACAACTCATCAACTTCTCCTTCTCCAACTGTCCGAACTAGCCTCCAGTTCGGACAACTCATCAGCTACTTCTTCTCCAACTGTCCGAACTCACTTCCAGTTCGGACAACTCATCAACATCTCCTTCTCCAACTGTCCGAACTCACCTCCAGTTCGGACAATTCACCAGCTTCTCCTTCTCCATTTGTCCGAATCTGCCTCCAGTTCGGACAATTCATCAACTTCTCCTCTTCCAATTGTCCGAACCAAGCTCCAGTTCGGACAATTCATCAGCTTCTCCTTCTCCATTTGTCCGAACCAAGCCCCAGTTCGGACAACTCATCAACTTCTCCTTCTCCAACTGTCCGAACTCAGCCCCAGTTCGGACAATTCACCAGCTTCTCCTTCTCCATTTGTCCGAACCAAGCCCCAGTTCGGACAACTCACCAGCTTCTCCTTCTTCAATTGTCCGAACCTAGCCCAAATTCGGACAACTCATCAACTTCTCCTTCTCCAACTGTCCGAACTCAGCCCCAGTTCGGACAACTCATCAGCTACTTCTTCTCCAACTGTCCGAAATTCACCCCCAGTTCGGACAATTCATCAACTTCTCCTATTCCAATTGTCCGAATCTGGCTCCAGTTCGGACAATTCATCAACTGCTCGTATTCCATTTGTCCGAACTCACCTCCAGTTCGGACAATTCACCAGCTTCTCCTTCTCCATTTGTCCGAACCAAGCCCAAGTTCGGACAACTCATCAACTTCTCCTTCTCCATTTGTCCGAACTAGCCTCCAGCTCGGACAACTCATCAGCTACTTCTTCTCCAACTGTCCGAACTCACTTCCAGTTCGGACAACTCATCAACTTCTCCTTCTCCAACTGTCCGAACTCACCTCCAGTTCGGACAATTCACCTACTGCTCCTCTTCCAACTGTCCGAACCAAGCTCCAGTTCGGACAATTCACCAGCTTCTCCTTCTCCATTTGTCCGAACTAGCCTCCAGTTCGGACAATTCACCAGCTTCTCCTTCTCCATTTGTCCGAACTAGCCTCCAGTTCGGACAATTCACCAGCTTCTCCTTCTCCATTTGTCCTAACTCAGCTCCAGTTCGGACAATTCAACCAAATACTGTACTCGCTCGCTCCTATCCCACCAAATCACTATTCTCTCATTGTTTCCGATCCTTATTGTTTCCGATCCTTTTTATTCCCGCTCCCTCATCCTTCTTAAATCACTATTCCCCATATTATTCCCCCTTCCCCTCCTCTTCCTTCTGCAATTGCAAATGCTCAACATTCAACTTTAATTCCCCTATTTTCCGTTGCACGACCGCCAACCACTTTTCATACTCAGGAATATATCGATCTTTCAAAAATTCAATCCTCTCCTCCACAATCGGAATACTTTCTTCTATATTTTTCGCCGTCTTAACAACTCCATTAAAAACTTTCAGGCTATCCATCCCCCCATCATCCTTACTAAAAATCGAAACCATCGTGACATTATCCGTAGAATATGGGTCCAACCCCTCCAGCGTTCCAGACAACAATCGATTACCGATGTCAGCATCCCCGATACGATAGGATTCCATTACAAATTCGACATTCGATTCGATTTTTTCTAAATATTCCTTGTACATGACTAAAAAACGCAACTTAGATTCCTCTAACGCCAAAATTGCTGTCACTTTCATCACTCCTTCCCCTAGAATGAACGAAGATCATCTACTCTTTTTTTGAAAAAAATCGTCACCTGTTATTTTCCATTTATTTTACACTACCTTGCTAACCGATAAAAACGATAGGAAAAAAGGAAATCGAAAGTCCATACGAAAAAACATATAAGAGAAGCCCTCGAACAAGACAACTTCTCCGAAGGTACCAAAAGCTAATACTTTCTTTTAAAAAACTAAGATCAGTCCCTTTTGCTCAAAACACCAATGGGTGAAAACTCCATCTAGAATCTTCGATTTAGGTGGTGAGATTCACCAAAGAAAAATAATCTGCTCTGCACTACCCCCACCCTTACCCTTGATAAATTTAAATGTAAATCTACAGAAAAAAATAGAAACCTTCTAATCCATACACAAAATAAGGGAACCTCCACAAATCCGAGGCCCCCACCATTCCATACTAAAACTATCCAAATTCAAAATCTCATATCTGTAGTGCCTTACAACATTCCTAAAATAACAAACTAAAGAAAGCTAAGGACTTACTCCCCTTACATACTTCCTCACTTAAGCCTATTTTTTATTTGTATCAATGTGATCAATATTGCCACATTTACCACAGCCAAAAACGGAATTCCAAAATAAAGGACATACAAGATCCAGTTCAGCGAATCCTTCTCCGATAATAGCTCCATACCATTCCCCTCCTACCCTATTGAGATACACTTTACATCCCGCAACCATAAGACGACAGATCACCTAAAATGTTTCATCCACTTCTTCCACCCTCCTATTCCATCTCCCCCATCCAGTACATCCGCACCACCTATTCCACCTATTCCATCTCCCCCATCAACTTCATCCACTCCATCCACCCCATTCTTTCCACCTACTCGCCCCACCCCAAAAAAACACCGATTCCCAACCAACACAAAAAAGACCAAACCGTCACCCGATGATTTGGTCTTACCTCTCGAACTAACTTTATTACCATTTACACCCAAAATAACAATCCACATTCAAAATTAACTGACCGTTAAGAATTTACCAATATCGTCGAACCCCATCCAATAGCCAATAGCCAACAGCCAATAGCCAACAGCTTTTGCCCTGGAAATAGCCTACCTTTCTTCATCTCACAAACGCTAGACGATATACTAGCAAAAAAAACCAATCCCAATCCTTACTAGCATCCTTATACTAAAAAACTAACACCCAAACTTCACAATGACCGTTCATCAATTTTTCTTATCAATAAACGACCCGTCCAGCGGCCCATAATCATAAGGATTCTCATAACGCCGACCAGATTCCTTCTTCTTCTTCAACTCAAACATATCCCGCTTGATCCGATTTAACTCCGCCCCAAGCCGGGGTGCCATCGCCTCATTCAGCCGCACCGATTGCTCGAGCAAAACCTTATCCCCGTCATCAGGCTCCACCTTAATCGAACGAATAATCAAGCCTCGCTCCTCCGTCAAAGAAGTCAACCGCTCAATATACTCGTCCCGGACCTCCGAAGCGGGCGGTACCTCCACCAACTCATACAGCTCCTTCGTCACCGCAAACAGCTGCTCAAACGAATTCCCTTCCCTGCCAGTAACCATCACCACTATCTCCCCGCTCCAGAAGCCCTGCCAGCCCTATCCGCACCAATCGCCCCAGAACCATTCCCAGCACCAGCACTCGAACCAGCACCAACAGCCACTCCACTATTGCCGGCCCCGGCACCAACACCATGACGCCGCTGACGATCCAACAACACAACCTGCTTCCAAGTATCACAGAAATCCGCCACAAACTCCTCCGCTTCCTTCAGCGCCGCACGATCATTATTCATATTCGCATCCACCATTCGGCTCAAAATAAAATCATATAACTGCATCATATTTTTCCCAAGCTCCGTGTCGGTCTTAAGCGTCACCATCAACTCTCTGATAATATCCTGCGCCTTGATCAGATTCTTGTTACGCTCCTCCACCTGCCCCTCATCCATCGCCTTCTCCGCCCGCTTCAAAAACTTCAAACAACCCTCATATAACATCAACGTCAACTCACCCGGCGACTTCGTCTGCACCGTATTCTGCTTATAATTCGCGTATGGATTATTAACCGCCATCCTCAAAATCCCCCTTTAAAATAAACACCAAAACCACTACTACAGCCACGGGAAAACCACAACCTCTGATTAATCCCAAGTGACCTTTCCTTGAAGCAAACACTCCTCATGGAGTCAAATTATATGAAGTTGCCACATAAAAACCCAATCCATAACCAAAATCCTAGTTAGTCACTGTTTATCTAAATAACCCTTACTTCCATCCTACCCTTGCGGCATCAACATGGACCAAATCTGGTCCGCTTGAGAATTCAGTTCCGCCATCGCTTTTTCCATCGCAGAAAACTGTCTCCAATACCGGTCCTCGGTCTGCTGCATCCGCCGTTCAAAGTTCGAAATTTGATCCTCTAATGTATTCAGTTGCCGTCCGATCGTAAACTGATGATTTGTCCTGCCTTCCCGTCCGGCCCTGGTAGTAATTTGATTAATTGCTGTATCCAACGTTCCTCGTAGTTGACGGATGACCCCTTGTCCCGAACGGTCATCACTATTACCGTTAAACAGCTGGTGGACTTCTTCCCCATGGTTTTCGATATAATATCGCATCCGGTCCTCCCCATTCAGCCGTGCCCCATTCGGCATCGTCCGGCTGTTTGGATCTAGGATGATTTTCCCTCCGTCCATATAATCAGGAGATGTCACAAGTCCAAACGCTGACAGATCCTTTAAGATTCGATCAGGATTTTCGTCCGAAATACCAGAAAACATCGCCATTCTCATTTGGCCCAGTGTTGAGCTAAGTGTGGAGTCATTACGTAACAGACCACTTCGGGCCCTTTCCTCCCACATTTCAATTTCCTTCTCGCTCATGGCTTCCTTTTGATCATCGGTTAACGGTTTATAATCCCGGTACCGTTCCTCACGAAGGGCGCCGTTGATCATGTCCACAAGTTCGTTGTACTCTTCCACAAACTTCATGATGTCTTCCATGATTTTGTCCGTGTTCGTAACTGTCGTGATCATCACCGTTTCCCCGTTCGTCACTCCAGCGAGATTATAAGTGATTCCATTGAGAGAAAAAGAATTCGTGGTTCTTTCCGTCCAGTGCCCATTAATTTGAACACGTGCATTATCCCCGCGGACACCGGCCCCAACAGTCATCTCTCCACTTTCGTAAATTGTTTCCCCATTATCACCAACTTGGGGACTATTTACGACAGCAAAACCAATCTGTTCAAAGAAATTCCTAGCATTGATTCGTGCCATCGATTCAGCCGTAAGACCATTCCCAGGCTCATCTGTCCCATCGGCAGGACCCTCCGTCCCAGGTGGCTCTTCCACGCCAGGTCCTGCTTCTCCCCCATCGTCCCCATCTTCAGTATCCATGGATTCGAAGGCTCCAGCGCCCGTCACCTCATCTGGTGGGTCTGGTTCTCCTTCCACCGGATCTGATTCCATTGGCTGTTCAGGATCTAAAAACTTAATCCCACCGCCTGCACCAGTGCTTGACATGGACATCACGACTTTCGAAGTTCCGTCTGCACTATTATCTATAAAAGCATTAAACCCTGCTCCTGCACGGTTTACTTTCGTTAATACTCCTTGTAAGGTGTCATCCCGATGGACTTCCACCGAAACATTTTCAAACTCCTGTCCTGCGCCAGGCTTTTTCACTTGGAAGGTGAGTGTTGCCTTACCATCCCCGTCAAAATGAAAGAGATCGTCTCCCCATTCTCCTATTTTTTTCGTTAGCACATCGGCATTTTCCGGCTGATTAGATACAAATGTTGTTGACGTTGCCAACCGGTCCACCTTCATTTGAATCGACGTATTCGGAGCATTCGCCCCGGCCGTTGCGGTTACTGCCCTTTCATTGGAACTAGTTACTTTCTTTTGCATTAGTGTCGATTGAAGGGCTATCCCTCTCGCTGCAACAGAATCCCGCAGACTAGTTATTTTCAAGTTTATTTCACGATAAGAATCCCGTTGCCATTCCAGCGTCGTGCGGTTTTGAAAAAACTTATCGCCGCGCATTCGCTCCGCCCGCATTAAATCTTTTATAATCTGATCTGTATCCATACCAGATGCCAATCCGCCAATTCGCATATACACTCACTCCCCAAATCCCTATATACTCATCTGGATAAAAATCGAATCCTGTCTTTATATGTAATATCGGATAAAACGTAAAATTGTTTAGTGAAAAAAAGAAATGGACCCGAATAATCGAGCCCCTATGCCTATCTACCATTATATTTTTTCATCAATAATAATCCCTGCGAACTCCAGCATCGAAGAGATCATATCTAAGAATTCCTTCGGCGGTATCTCTTTAATGACTTCATCCGTATCCCGGTCAATCACACGAATCATCGTTCGTTCCAATTGTTCATGTTTCTCAAATTGCAGAGATGTAAACTGCGTCTGTGCCAGATGGTTTAATGCGCTGATCTTCTCTGTAATGATCTCATCTGACCATTCATGAGACTCCTGTTTCGATACTGCTTCTGCCGTTCTAGATGAGGTGTCGACACTTCCTTGTGTCCGTTGCGTTTCCGATCTTTCTTGTTGAACTTGTGAAAAAAGCTCATTTACGGTTATGGATCCAGTTGATTTCACTTCCATGTGCAAATCCCCCATTATTCAGTTTTCTACCCATTATATCGGTTGAACTGTCCAAATAGTTTAGATGTAACCGGGAATTTGAGTTATATATTTTGACTCACAATTCAAAATTAGCGTGACAATTGGTCATCATTATCCATATACGCAATCGATATCCTTTGCATTAAGCTCTGTTATCGTTCTATGTTGATTTTACTATCAGAGGAAGAGACACCTGCAGAGGAGGCTCCCGAACAACCGCCCGCGGCTAAGAAGACACCATGAATACAATTGAAGAGATGAGACATGGATGCGAGAGGTTTGATTACGGTTGGTTTATAGTAGAAAAAGAAGCCTATCGATACGATATGACTTCAAATCATTGTATTTCTTTGAATTAACTTGCTCTCGTTTCTTCAATAATTAATAATTTATTTAATGGAAACCAAATAATAGGAACAAATATAGTAATGGAAAAGTTGAAACCACAAAAGGTACAATAGCTACCCACTTCAACCACTTCTTTTTATATTTGATGCCTATTGTAAATAAGAAAACAGTAAAAATTATACCTATAACCATTAAGATAAGCATTTGTAAAAACGACATAAATAGACCTCCTCGCAAGTTAAGTGAAATAGCAATTGTTAAACAAGCCCTCATAAATAACTATACAACAAAAAGTAATTATTTACCTTCTTTATAATTCATACGTTTGCGTCAACCATTTGTGGGCATATTTTTTAGTGAGTTCAGGAATGCCTCTTTTTGTTAAGTTTTTGTTGACAACGCTTTCTTGATTTAAT
>NZ_JAHQCS010000111.1 GCF_019042215.1 Evansella tamaricis
TCGGAAGTGACAATCGAAGTCAAAGAGCGGACTTCTAATTGTCATTCCTCCACTGCCCTACGCTCGTGAGCTTAGGCGATTACGCTTTTCTTATTTATAGAGTGGAAATACTATTTTCCCCTATCCTTTTACGTTACAATAAAGGTAATTACTGCAAGGGGGTTTGTCAGTGAAACAATTAAAGGTATTAATCGCGGACGATGATCCGAATGTATGTGAAATCCTTAGCCTATATTTAAAGGAAAATCAACATGACGTGGTCGAGGCCAATAATGGTCAACAAGCCATTTCGTTATTTGATTCCGAAAATCCAGATATTATTCTATTAGATATTATGATGCCTGATATGGATGGTTTTGAAGTGTGTAAAGAAATTCGTAAAAAATCAACGATTCCGATTATTATGTTAACTGCGAAAGACGAAGAATTTGACCGGATTCTCGGTTTGGAAATCGGTGCAGATGATTATGTAACAAAACCCTTTAGTCCACGAGAAGTCATGGCAAGAATGAAAGCCATTTTTCGTCGGTTGCCAACAATGGAAAACACGTCTTCTGAGGAAAATCAGGAAGATTATAATTTCAAATCTTTTTCAATTTCTGTAAAAAAGCGTGAAGTACTTGTCAATAAAACACGCCTTTTTTTTCGACCAAAAGAATTTGATCTGCTCCTGTACCTCATTCGTCATTCCAATGCCGTTCTTACGAGGGATCAATTGTTAGAAAAAGTATGGGGATTCGATTTCATTGGAGAAGTTAGAACGGTGGATGTTCATATTAAACGAATTCGAGATGAGTTCGCCAAACACAATATTCATTGTATACATACTGTTTGGGGTGTAGGTTACCAATTCCTTATGAAAGAAGAGGAGTGAGTTTCTACAGAATGAAATGGTTAAATCAAAGTTTATTTCGCCGACTGCTTATTAGTTATTTATTTATTTTCACATTAGGTTTTGCGGCTATTGGAATAGTTATCTCATTTTCTACAAGTAATTATCTAACTGATCAAAAGAAACAAGATTTACTTCAGCAGGCAGGAAGTATTAATGCTATTATCCATCACAGTGAAATAGTGACAGATAGTATTACACGAACGATTGAACAACTTGGTGAATTCTCTGGTTCGACGATATGGATCATTGACCTTTCTGGTCAGATCGTTGCCACTTCCTCTGAACAGGAATTATTTCTAGGAGAGATCATGAGTGACGATGTCATCGAAGATATTTTAGAAGGGAAGAACCGGATTCAAGTCATGAATATCGAAGGACAGGAAAGGCCCATGCTATCTGTTATAGTACCATGGGGAATGAATGAAGAAATCTTCGGTGGTATTATCCTCCACTCCCCCATTTCCGGAGTTAACACAACGGTTAGAAATATTCGGGAAATCGTCCTTTGGGCCATTTTAGGTGGTTTAGTCATTGTCAGTATATTTGTGTCTTATTTATCATGGTCCATGTCCAAGCCATTAAAAAAGGTGGAAGATGCAGCAAATGAAATCGCTCTTGGAAATTACAGTAAGCGTGTAGAATATCACGAATCAGTTCCAGACGAAATTAGTGAACTTTTAAATTCCTTTAATCGAATGGCGGAAAAAATTAATAAAATTGAACAAGAACGGGATTTACTGGAAGAAAGGCGTACTGATTTCATCGCAAACATTTCCCATGAGTTAAGAACTCCCCTGACAGCAATGAAAGGTTACTTGGAAGCATTGCAAGATGGTTTAGTAAAAGATCACGAATCAAAGCAAAAATATTATAAAATTATGCATCGAGAAACGGAGTATTTAAATCATTTGGTCAACGATCTTATGGATTTAATAAAGCTTGAAAAAAGGGAAGTAAGTCTTGATCTTTACTATTTAAATGTGGAAGACGTTATAAAAAAAGTGTCTATTAATCTTGAACCAATCATTATTGAAAAGGGAAACTCTATAGATCTTCAATTTCCCGCAAATTTGCCTCAAATTATGGGAGATTCCGTTCGAATTGAACAGATTTTCATCAATCTCCTCCATAATGCAAATAAATTTACCGAAAATGGAACTATAACAGTTAGTATTGTGGATCAAGAGGATGAGTTAATTGTTACTGTAAAGGATACCGGTATTGGTATCCCTTCCCATGATTTAGAACGTATTTGGGACCGCTTTTTTAAGGTGGATCGTGTCCGAAGTAAAAAAGGAAGTCGTGGTACCGGATTAGGTCTTGCCATTGTCAAAGAACTTGTTGTCTTACATCATGGAACTATTGAAGTTGAAAGTCAGCTTGGTGTGGGTACTACTTTCACACTGACCTTTCCGTTGAACTAACGTTTGTTATGTTTTCGTGTGTACTTGTACAAACGTAGTATAAAAATCATATTAAAAAGCTATTGCCTAAGATGCAATAGCTTTTTAATATGATTTAATAGTTTTTTAACAATTTGCTTAAAGTTCTCTCACAAGTTTTTTTTACAATAAACATAGACGTTAAAATATGATAAGTCTTTGTTTTTTTATTGTTTGATTGTTGTTAGGCTTAACATGGATAGCTCAAGCACGGATAGCCCCCTTGTACGAGAACATTTAAGTTAAGTGGGCAGCTATACATGGATACGGATTTGGATGAATTGTATCTCATTGTCATTGTATTTAACTGATTTAAAATAAATTATTGGTGGGAGTAACAATGAAAAAGACGATGGTTAATGAAGTATTCATACTAAGGAGTATTGCTTGTCTGGCTGTAGTTGCTGTGCATGCCATTGCGATTGGCCTCAGTGCGATACCTGCAGGGTACACCTCTTATACCGTTGAACGGGTTTTAGATTCCTTAAACATGCTGCTGTATTTCGGCACCCCAATGTTCATATTTATCTCAGAATTTCTTATTGCCTATTCTTACAACAATAAGAATTTACCTTCGAACTTCTTGAAAAAAAGGTTGAAGTTCCTGTTTCTTCCGTTTATCATTATGGGTATTTTTTATTCATTACCTTATATCCTTACTTCTGTTGAATTTTGGAGTACCAAGGTATTAATGAATATTTTCATCGGTGATTATCATGGTTATTTCATTTTAATTATCTTTCAGTTTTATTTACTCCACGTATTATTTCACCAAAAGCTGAAGGAATGGAATCCGAAAATTGTCCTTTCGGTCAGTTTATTGATAAATGTTGCTTACTTAGCTGTTTTTAACTTCACATCACCTGGAGACATCTTATTCGGGGCTTATATTTGGGAACGTTTTTATTGGGTACCTTTCTTAGGATGGCTGTTTTATTTTACACTTGGTTTTTATTGCGGCCACTATTATCACAACTTTGTTGCGCTGATCAAAAAGTACAGGAAAGCAGTCTTGTTCTCCCCTCTTGTATCCAGTCTGATCTTGCTTTTCTTGTATCATTTGGAATGGATAACCGTTCACAGTTCAAAGCGAATGGATATGATTCTGCATATGACAGTTATCTGCTTTTTCCTATTCTATATTGCAACACAGTTGAAGAAGGTGCCTGATTTTCTTGTTGGAATCAGTAGATATTCCTTCGGTATATACCTCCTACATTATTTTTTTATTTTAGCGATTGATTTTGTGTACCAACAATATCCAGTGAATATGGGCGTCTGGTATATAGTTGTTTTATTTGCTGCAAGTATTGCTCTGTCAGTTGCATCTACTTCAATCCTGAATAAATGGAAATACGGAAAGTATATCGTTGGAAAGGTTGGGATTGGAACAGAAGGTAAACTTGGGAAGGAACGAAAAGAATCGCGACAAGATTACTCAAAAGAACTATCAGAGAAAAGATATGCAACATATTCTTCTTAACTAGTATTAAAAATTCATAAAGAAACGGCTCCATGGTGAAAATTTCATGGAGCTTTTATTTTTTGCTTCATACAACACACTCTTCTCTATTTCCCCAAACCCAATACGTTAACTTATTCATTTGTATCAGTGGCAAATTCAATGCCAAGCATTGATTGCACTCTTTCTGGATAATCAGTAATAATTCCGTCAATGTCATATTTAAGCACTTCCCTGATATGGCGCTCACGATTAACGGTCCACACCCAAACTTCCCGATTTTGTCTCTTGGCATTTTCAATGAACCGGTCGGAGAGCATGGTTTGACGAATAGTATAAAAATCCACATCCAGACCACTTAAATTGCCAGCCGCAATATACAAGATTTGCCCCAGTTTAATGTCATCATTCAATTCCCGGACTTCTTGCAGAATCTGATTATTAAAAGCTTGAACATACGAAACTTCAACCATATCATGATATTCAATTAGATCGACGATTTTTTCTGCGAATTCCCTATTTCTAGAGGTGTCTTCCACTTTAATGTCAACGAGAACTTTCACATTCTCCTCCTTCATCTCCACTAAAGCTTCATCTAAAGTAGGTATCCTCTCACCAATAAATTCATCGGAAAAGAGTCTACCTATATCAACTTCCTGAGTTTCTTCATATGTCATATCGATTATATCTCTAGGGACGCCTGCGACACGTTGCAAGTCACTATCGTGATTTAACACAACTACTCCATCTTTAGTAAGCATGACATCAATTTCCACAACGTCTACCCTTTTATCGATGGCAGCACGGATACTGCTTAATGAGTTTTCTGGAGCACTATGAAGATCACCACGGTGGGCGGCAACCTGCACATTCCATTTTAAGTAAACAATATTATCATTTACAGTGAAATTGATTAAGAACATACTTGTAATATAAATGAGGACTACTGCGACTAGTGTGTATTTCCTTTTTGTAAAAAATCGAGTGACTCTGTTTTCAAATGCAGTTATATTCTTACTACCATAGATTTTCACGTTGTCTTCCAAGATGTCCCCTTGATTTTTCTTAAAGCGAAAAAATAATCTCGTAATAATAATGGTGTTAACAGGTATTAATAATAACGAGAAAATAATCATCATATAACTGGAAAAAGTGAGCAAATAACTCTTTATTACGTCACCGAGGAAGAATGCCTCTGTGAATACCGGTATATAAGAAAGGACCGTTACGAACAAAAATCCAGTAAGGAAAAGTATTATATTTAACAAAATGATGTTAAAAATGATTTTAAGTTTATTTGATTTAGCCATCCTCCAGCTTGATTTCATCCCTTGCCAAATGGTATTCCCCTCAATAAAAATAAAGTGAAGCGTAAAGATAAGTCTTAGAAGGACAAAAATAGCTGCTAGAAATACCAAAATATAAATGAATAATAAGAGGTAAGAGGCACCGTAATATTGGTCGGTAATAAAAATAGTAAAGTTAATATCAAAAAGTGCGGGTAAACCAGTTAAATCCATAAAAGGAACCATTAAAAACGACAGAATGATTAATTGAAATATACCGAACCCAAGTAACTTTGGCAGGCTTCTTAGTGTCGTTATAAGTGCTTCAGAAACTAGAATGTTTTTATTGAAAAATTGTTTTTGCGCAATCACTATCATAACACCAAATTCAATGAATAAGATTACTACAGCCAAAAGGCTAATTACAAGCATCCCCACTAACCCTTCTGGACTCAATCCAATCCTGTATACATCTGCGTTTAATAAAGATCCGCTTCCGATGATTAAAAGCATCCGATTAAAGAGAAATGAAATAATAGGTACAAACAAAAAGCTGGTCAACAACATATAAATAAGTGCAAAAGATAGATATTTCTTATAGGAAAACCGAAAATCTTTTAAACTATTTCTAATTATTTCAAACATAACATCATCACCTGCGCATTAGAGTCATTACCCCTATAAATTCCCCTTATCACTCTGAATTGAAACATCATTTCCCATTGTGCTGGTCACACAACCTACATGGAACAAACAAGATAATTGTGATGTTATATCCATAAGTTACAAGATAATCTTTCATTTGATAAGGGTTTGATAAACAAGAATATCATATACATTATAACACCATCATTACTGCCCTCTTAACCAACCCCCCTACTCCCTTTCCATTTTTCTTTCATTTGGTATAATGAAATTATTTAGCATGACGAAAGAAATAGAATATATTGAACCCATTAATGGAAAGGTGCTGTACAACATGAACTGGAATGAGGAAGTACTTAAACGTAAAGAAGATTTACTAAAGGATTTAACTGACCTGTTAAAAATGGAAAGTACGAAGGATTCAGAAACACGTGATGAAGGCAAACCCATGGGACACGCTATTGCAAAAACGCTCGACTTTATGCTGAAATTGTCTTCTCAACAAGGTTTTCGTACAAAAAACCACGAAGGATTTTATGGTTATGGAGAAATTGGTCCACAAGCAAGTGAAGAATATGTTGCGGTCCTCACGCATCTGGATGTTGTTCCAGCCACAGGATCGTGGACCTCTCCCCCATTTGAACCAACTATACGTGACGGAAAATTATTTGCCCGTGGGGTGATTGATGACAAAGGTCCGACCATGTCCGTATTCTATGCAATCAAACTATTGAAAGAACTTGAAGTTCCCCTTAAGCGAAAAGTCCGAATTATTTTTGGGACCGATGAGGAAAGTGGAATGAGTTGCCTGCGAAAATATCGTGAAGTGGAATCTCCACCAACTGCCGGTTTTGCACCTGATGCCATGTTTCCGATCATTAATGCTGAAAAGGGTCAAATAAATGTGAAGTGTGTATTGAAAAAGACATCACAGGAAAGTGAATTTACCACACAAGACTTCACCTTACTTTCCTTTAATGCCGGATCAAGGCCGAATATGGTTCCGGAAACAGCGACAGCTGTATTGACTGGAAAAGGCACGGATTTGAAAGGGAAATTTACTAATTATATACAACAAAATCGAGTAACTGGAGAGTTCCAAGAAATAGGACAAGAAAAGTGGAAATTAACAGTAAAAGGGGTTTCATCCCATAGTATGGAACCTTTCAAAGGGGTTAACGCCGCAGTATCATTAGCCAGGTTTCTTCTTACCCTTTCCACAAACCAACCGGCACGTAAATACTGCACATTTATTAATGGGCTTTTTTGGGAAGATCATTTTGGTGAAAAATTAGCTATTGCCCATTCCGATGATATTACTGGTCCATTAACTGTGAACCCTGCGATTTTCCAATATAATAGTGAATCATCTTCAGATTGCTATGTTCACATAAATATTAGGTATCCTGTAACAGCTACATTTGAAAACATCGAAACTAAACTTACAGATGCTATAAAAATTTTCGATTTTTCGATAGGAGAAATAAAAAATAAAAATCCGCATCACGTGGATAAAGAGTTGCCAATGATTCAAGCGTTGCAAGAAGCTTACGAAGGTGAAACAAACCAAAAAGCGAGTTTATTATCCAGTGGCGGAAATACCTATGCAAGTCTGCTCCCAAATTGTGTCGCATTTGGAGCTGTGTTCCCTGGAAAAGAGATGACTGCCCATCAAAAAGATGAATATATTGAAGTGGATGATTTGTTAAAAGCCACGGCCATATATGCCAGATCGATCTATAACTTAGCAAATATGTAATGATACTCACCGATTAATTTTATAGATATTTTTTACTTTACTTTAAAAAATAGGATGACAAATACTTATATAAGAAAGAGGCCATACCGGTTCTTCCCCGCAAAAGCATTTGTATAGATTTTACTTTTAGGGGGCAATAGCACCGCATTTAATGGTATGGTCTCTCTTACATAAGAGCAATAAATGTAAAATTACTGGTTTGTGGTTGCGGAAATTCCGTTCTTCATATCTTTCACTTCATACATAGAAACATTTGTGCTGAATATATATTCTGGTGGTGTTTTCCCTCTATTTTGACGGTGTCCTTGTATGTGGGCATCACTCTTCTCCCAATTTTTCCAATCCTCTATTGATCTCCAGCGAATCATTACCATAACTTCTTCGTGATCTTGCTTTTTTCTGTTAATCATAACGGATTTATCAATAAGTCCTTCCATGGTGTCGATTGGACTAGGATTTGTGAATTTTTCGATAACTTTATCGCTATGTCCCTTCTCAACTATGATAGTTCTTGTCTGTATTAGCATTTTGTGCCCTCCCATATACTAATGTTTAATTCTTATTAAACTATAATTGATAATGATAACCATTGTCAATTATACCGATGGAAGTTTGACTTACTTTTTTTCAAATACATTCATAAGAAAAGCGCAAGCGCCTTTGGTCACGAGCGTAGGGCAGTGGAGGAATGACAACTAGAAGTCCGCTCTTTGACTTCGGTTGTCACTTCCGAAGTGCCCCGCAGCGAGTAGGCGCTGGAGCTAGACAACTTGCCCGAAGGTGCAAAAACTTATACTTTCTTACCTTTCAAGAAAAGCGCAAACGCCTTTGGTCACCAAGATTCTAGATGGAGTTTGCGCCCCTTGGTATTTTGATCAATTACTATGAAGACAAAAATTGCTTTTTGAGTTATAATATTACTCTAGTTTTTAAATAGGAGTGATAACATATGGCAAAAAGAAAGCAAAGTGCTAAAAAGTTAAGGGAAAAGCTGGTGCGTGAAGGAAAGAGGAATCCAGAATTAAGTCGTGGGATATATGCTTTGGCAGATCTCCGAACAAGACAAGGTAAAAATAAGAAAGATCGATCGTATCAGGAAAAACATAAGAGTCGTTTCTCTCATGAAGGAAATGGAGATAACGACTCTTTTTATATTGTTGATAGGAGTAATGCTATCTTCTTGAGTAGGTTTTCTTATATGAAGATCAACATCTTAACACTTCTACTTAGTAATAATCATTTCCAAACTGAAAGGTATTTTTTACGGTATTTTAGATCCTCTTCCATGTTTATCAATTCGGGTGCTTGTTCCATAATTTTCGCCTCACCGAACTCATCATATAAATTGTTTAATCCTTGTATTATATCAAAACGGATTAATGTGTAATTCTTCTCCCCTTTAAAGTTGATGAACCGATGCATTAAGTGATTTATAATAAGCTTTATCACGGCTCGTTAAATCCTCTTTCAGGTGATCCCATACGTCGTATGCCCAATCCACTCCATTATCTATAAGTTTCTGAATCTCTAATAATGCCTCGTAGGCAGTTTGTTTATCTTTTGAATCGAGTTTTTCAAATGTGGCATTCACATTACTATCCACAAGAAATATCCCCCTTACCTCATGTTTCCACTTAAATGAATCAGTAACTTCTTACCACATTACTACTGAAAACGATCTCCATTCTAGCGTTGTCACTGCTACCGAGTGCTAACTCCGCGATCCTCATTAGCATATTCTCTTCTGAAATGGAGGCCAAATACAAAGTTTCAACCCTTTGGCACTCATTTCCTTTTTCTTCAACAACTTTCGTTTTCATATTGTAGGTTTCAATTGCCATTCGAATTAACATTCGGACGGAGTCCATATTCTCTGAATCAACTGCCCCTATTTCAGTTTTACTTCTCTCCACAAATTTAATAAAAGATTGTATTGAACTCATTTCTGATAATCCCCTTAACTTCTTGTATATTATTACTAACAAAGAGCAGACCTAATTTAAGTCCAATGATTATTTTATTCTATCGGCATGCCTTACAATGGTTGGTTCTACTATATCTTTTCTCCGATAAATATTCAAAATTAATCCCAATACAGCACTATAAAAAATTGTCTGGCTTCCCCCATAGCTGATAAATGGAAGACTCACAGCCATAATTGGCAAGAAACCAAAAACCATTAATATATTCCAGACGATAGCAACTGTAAATAGTGATGCCCCTCCAATAACCAATATCCTACCATACAAATCGTGTGTCTTAAATGCACCACTCACAATTCTTAAGATGAAACTAAGTAATAGAATGCATATAGCAATTCCAGCCAACCATCCTAATGAATACACCAGATTAGGAAATACATAGTCTGTGTGTGCTTCTGGGAGAATTCCCATATCAACCGTTAATCCATTCCCGAACCAACCTGCTTCCAGAAACATATCTTTAAAAATCGTATATATAAATCCGTATCCATCAGGGTCACTATTTTGATTAAAAAACGTAAGGATTCTTTGTTGAGTATGATATCCTCCAAAGCCAAGCATTAAACCCACCGCCGCAATTCCAAAAAGAATATTTGTAAGTATAAATCGTTTAGTAAGACCTTTATCCATTTCTGAAAAAGCAACCATCATTAAGATAGTTATAAAGTAAATCAGACTCAACATCGTTTGTCCATGCAAATGATAACCAATGATTGGAAACCAAAAGAGACCGAAGAGCAGTATTTGTTTTTGCCAGGATATCGTATTTATCCTATTCACACGAATTAATATAGAAGCCCACCCAATATAAAACAACAGTAATGTCAATAATAAATCAAACTGGATGAATCTTAAATGGAACTCAAAAATGGTGCCATTAGCTTGTTGTAGAGAATAAGTTCCCATTAAGACTACCAAAATGGCTCCACCAGCATAGATGTACCATCCATACTTCAGCAGTTTCCTGTAATCAAAGAATAAAAAGGCCGTGAGAACGATCAATGCAATAGCATACCAAAGTATTTTATTCCGGAGAAAAAAAGATAAATTCCATCGTTCAGACATACCGAATAGTGGAAGAAAACTAACCGCAACAATAAGCGTAAATAAACCTAAAAGCCCCCAATCCATCTTTGGACGGTGTACTTTATTTAATTGCTTACCTAACGCGACAGGGTTTCCCATCTCTGCAATTGCTTTTTGATCGGCATCCTCCTTGGAAATACTTTCCCCTTGCTGATAAGAGGTGCTTAACTCCTTGAGGTGCCCTTCCAGTTCCTTCACAATCATTTGATGAGCATCTTTTGATTTAATCTGCACCATGACTTGATCTAAATAACTGCAGAATATCTGGGTCTGTTGATCATCTCTTTTCATATACTTGCCTCCTGAAGTAATTTCTTCAGGGAAATAAATCGAGAAGATTGTTTCTCCACTGCACGGATGAATATTCTTCCCTTCTTTGTTAAGGAATAATATTTTTTTGTATCAGAATGGACCTCATGCCAACTTGAGGCTATGATTCCTTTGTTTTCAAGGGTGTGCAAAAGGGCGTATAACTGACCTTCTTTGTGCTGAAACACGTGGTTATTCTTTTGAAATAAGAGGGTAGAAATTTCATATCCATGTTTCGGTCCCGTTCGTATTGAACATAAAATGGAATATAAAGTTTTATCATCCCAATAGAGTATTGAATCAGAACGTAATTGGTTGCTTTGAATCGATTCTTTAACAACATTCCTTCGATCCTCTGAAAAGGAAAAGTCTTTAAAAACAGTTTTCTTCATGGAATTTTTTAATTGTTTTAATGGATCACTCATCATTGATTACCTCCTTTAGAGACTTTTTCAGTAATTCCTTCGCTCTTGTCAACCTTGTTTTTACGGTGTTCAAATTTACCAAAGTCGTTTTACTTATCTCATCTAACGTCAATTCTTCAAAGTAATAAAGATAGATAATTTCACGATACTTTATTGGTAAGTTTAAGACGGATTCCGACAGAATTTCATCTCTAGATTTTTCTACTATTAAAGATTCCAACTGCTTATCTTTTGAAGGCAAATATTCAAAAAGCTTATCGTGGATCGTCACTTTTCTATGATGCCAACTCCGTAAATAATCTTTACAATGGTTAATTGCCACACGATATAGCCATGTTCTTAAGGATGCTCTTCCTTTATATTGGTCCATTTTTTCGTAACATTTGATAAAAATTTCCTGTGTCAAGTCTTCCGCGGTCGTATGGTTTTTCACATATGTATATACAAGTTGAAGAATCCCCTGACTATAAGATGTCATTAGTTGATCAAGACGTTCTTCCTTGTCATGAATCATCTCCATACTGTCTTCTGTTTCTTGCCATTCATACATTTCAATATCACCTCTCTCTACACCTTAGACGAAAGTGACGTTCGTTTAGTTTGGATAACAATCAATTTTTGTAATAATTATTCATTATTTTTTCGATTTGTGTTTTATATCAACTAATATACTTGTTTTCAGTTTACAAACAAGCCAAATGGATTACTACATCGGTTTTGGAAGTAAGTCATTCGGGAATAATGAATTACTAAATAATATTACCGATTTTCGCTAACCTTTAGGAGGGTCATTTATGTCATTTATTTGGGCAATCATAGCCATCATATTAGCAATATGGCTTGCAGGCGTTCTACTAAATATTGCTGGAAACCTTATTCACCTTTTGCTGATCATTGCCTTGGCTGTGTTCATCTTTCGTCTATTACAGGGAAAAACTAGGTAATTGAGGACCAAAAGGAGAGAAGAATATACAAATAGAGAGGCTGGGACAAAAGTGCTTTAATCAATGAAAAAATCCAAGCAATCATTAGCTACGGAAATATACTTCGCTATTGTTGTGAATTGTTCGCATCATCAAATAAACATTTTAGTTATGTCCCAGCCTCTTAGTCAATTTATTCCGTAATATTATTTCCATCCACCGAAACGGAACTCACATATGTGTAATTCTCATTCGTTTTTTTCAAGATCTGGCATTGAAGTAATCTAACTTCAAAGAGCCTAATAGGATTATAAAAATGCTCAGGTTTCTCCTTAATTCTTATCAACTTGTCTTTAACTGATTGAATTTCCCGTTCCTCATTACTAATAATTTTAGTCAAATGTTTGAATGGACTTTGGAAAAACAGGGCAATATCTGACACAATTGCTTTTTCAAATAAATCATATTCCTGAAAAAAATTGGACAGGACCACATCAGTAATATCCTCGTAGGAATCGTTCTCCACCATTTTTCTATACTGACTGGAAAGTATTTGTTTATTTTTCTTCATATTTCCAAACAATTTCCCTGCACTTTTTAATAACAGATGAGACGGTTTAGACCGATTCATAATATTAACCTTTTCGTAAGCCATTCTATGAACCAAACGATTTAAATCCCGATGCCAGTCTGAGAGAATCTGAAAATCACAGGTTAACGTAATTTGATTTTCATTATCTAATTTATTCAGCGAATCAGTCATATCGTTTAAGTACTTTTGAGTATCTTTCAACTCCCCTTCAGAAGTTTTAATCCACGTTTTCAAAGATTTCCTGAACAAAGGAAAGGCTACCTTATGAAGATGTTCTTCAATCTTCTGATTCATTTTTTTGTCAAGCTCATCATGAATGGCTTTATAATTACTATCCGCTGTAACGTTATCGGCCGAATTTTGCAGTAGACGGGGGATGGATAATTCCAATTCTTTCTGCGTCTCTTCCTTCACCAATCTATAAGATTTCAAAATTGCTTTAGTCTGATCAATTTCCATATCTTTTAATGTATTAACTAATCCTTTTAGCCGCCCGATTCTCTCATTTGTTTGATCAATGGTCTTATTATATGTGTTTTCCATTCCAATCCGTTTTTCTAACATTTCAGATAACGTGTTTTGGATGATAGATAATAATTCCGTAGTCTTCATTGAGGAGGTCTTTACTTCTTCTGTGTCATTCAATCCTATTTGATTCGTTTCCGCCCACTCCATCAGAGTTTTATATAGTTTTTCAGTTTCCATGTGGCTTTGAGTGAACGGTTCATTATTAAAAAGAATTTTCTCTGCCATTTTCAAAGTAGTGTTTTCTATCGAAGAAGGGAAAAACTCATTCCATGCCATCGCAGCAGCGGCTAAAAATATATTTTTATTTGCTATCTTCAAAGAATTACTTAATAGATTTGGCATTTCTATTTCTATATCTTTGATTAAATAATCACCGTTCATTAATAATAGAAAACTTTCATAGAAGAGATGAGTGATATCATTCCATTCCCTCTGTTGGTTGACTACACTACCATCCTCATGTTCATTCCATTCCACATTTGCAAAAAGCTGATTAACCACCTTTATCCAAGGCAAAAAAGAATCATTTCCTTTATAACTGTTCCAAAGGGATTTCGTCAGTTGGCAAAAAAAACGCTGCTCCAGTTTTGATAATACGTGAAGTGCATCCAAAAAGTATTCAGGAACAAATTCAATCGTATATCCCTTTATCACATAACCATTAAGAATGTTATACCATTGCAGTGATTCCGTACGAGTAGCTTCATTTATCGACAAAATAACTGCATTTTTCCAATCTTGTTGGTCCTCATAATATACCCTTGCGATCTCTGTGACCTTCGGATAATCAGGGTTAAGGGAAATTGCTTTATCAATTTGCAAATAAGCTTGCTCCACATTATATTTATCTTTATATAGTGAAAATAACTGTAGTGCCACTTCCACAAGGAGTACTTCATTTTTCGTATGAATGGAATTATAAGTCTTCTCTGCCTCATTTAACCAGCCTAACTCATAATAGGCATCACCAATATTTTTTTTCGCCCATGATTCTAAAGGGCTATCGACGGTAACGGTTTGCCACTTATAGATGGCAGATTCCATATCTTTGTTATGAAAGTACAATTCCCCCTGTGCAAACCGGATTAGGGATAAATCAGCCCCTTCTTTTTTCTGTTCTTGGAAAAAAGTATCACCTAACGTTTGCAGCGGGGTGTGATTATCATTTCCTTGTAAAAATGTCTGATAATAATTTTTATTAATTAATTGTTTTTCATTCATCTGAAAACCTCCAACATTAATAACGGTCCACTTGTTTAATGTCTTAATAGTTTCGTTTCTTATTGCTTATTTAAGTCTCAACGATGTTCCTATAAAAACAATCGTACGATAAGTTAACAAATATTGGTATAAGGAATTGTGCCTATTAAGATAGTTCTACAATGGTTTTATGGAACGAAATCCAAATTAAAAATCAAGTTGCTTAAAGATTGATAAATTATGGTTCAAGCAGTATCCTAAACATAATTGATGTAAAAAGGAGCAACAAATTGATGAAAAAAGTTATTTTAGATGTGGATACGGGAATTGATGATGCCTTAGCTATCGCCTACGCTATAAATTCCCATAAACTAGATGTTGTTGGTATCACAACAAGTTTTGGTAATGTATCCGTTAAAGAAGCAACAAGAAATACCCTTCAAGTATTGGAAATCATGAATAAAACGGAAATACCTGTAAGTATGGGGGAAGAAAAACCAATGGCGCGGGGTCATTTGAAAGGGAAAGCAACCCACGTCCATGGGGAGAATGGACTTGGAAATGTGGACTTGCCTCTTCCAATGTCAAAACCTATTCATACTCATGCGGTGGACTTTATGATAGAGAAGTCATTGGAATTTTCAAATGAACTGACCGTAATTGCTGTGGGTGCCTTAACGAATTTAGCACTAGCAATAAAAAAAGACCCGACACTAGTTGAAAGAGTAGAAAAGGTCGTTGTGATGGGTGGTGCTGTCACTGTTCCTGGAAATGTAGTACCTCATGCAGAAGCGAATATTTATACCGATCCTGAAGCTGCAGATTTTGTATTTCAGTCGGGTGTTCCCCTGACACTTGTAGGGTTAGATGTCACTCTTCAGACATTACTCACAAAAGATGACGTGAAAAAATGGACAGAATTGAATACCCCTTTCACGAATTTTTTAGGGGATATTTGCCAATTCTATATGGACTTTTATATGAACGAAAATGGACTGGAAGGCTATGGTCTGCATGACCCATTAGCCGTTGGAGCTGTCATTGATCCATCATTTTTAACGACTAAATCCATGCCCATTTATGTGGATTTAAGTAATGATCTAATTGGTAAAACGGTAGAGGATCAAGAGCCCAACAGTAATCGTCCAAATATCGATGTTTGTTTAGAGGTGAATGCAGAAAAGTTTAAAGAACATTTCATTAATACCCTCTGTCTGTAAATGGAGAAATGGCACTTGCAGGATACTATAGTCCGTTTCCTCCTCAGGTGCCAACTGATCCTCTTAGTCCAATCCTTCACCATCTCTTGCTGCCTCAGGTACTTCAGGGATTTCCACCTTTTCTATCAAGGAAAAAGTAAGTTCATACCTTAAGCTATCCGGATACCTTTCAAGATCCCCTACTCCTCCATGACGGACCGGTGAAAAATCAAGATGCAGTGATTGAATAAAACCATCGTTAATGACCATTATAACGTTGCTTTGATTTTGGTCTAGGAGAAGAAAGTCCATAAATTCAAGGTGATGAAACTGATCAAATACGGCTTCGTAAGTTTCCTTCTCTCCCTCTTTCTCATAGTGGACACTCGAAGCATCTTCAAGAATGTCTTTCATCCAGGAAAAAGGATGATCTAAAGGTTCCATTTCAGAAATGACTTGATGTGGTTTGCTTCCACGTTTCCATTCTTCATTCCTTTCCACAAAAAACAGGTCATCCTCTAAAAAAACTGTTAATGAATTTC
Source organism: Evansella tamaricis (assembly GCF_019042215.1). GTDB lineage: Bacteria > Bacillota > Bacilli > Bacillales > Salisediminibacteriaceae > Evansella > Evansella tamaricis. Next base: position 16,276 of record NZ_JAHQCS010000111.1, read on the forward strand.
TCCCGTCAGGTGATGAAATACGATAATTGGACAATGTTTTGGACCAATACCCTTCCATTACTAAAGCTGGATTCCCATTGTAAAAAGAAGCTCCATTCACTTGATAGGAAAACTCAGAATTCTCGTCTAATACAGTTATCCAATTTTTATAATGATATTCTATAGAACTGGGAAAAGCATGGAATCCGATGCTTAAACCGAATAATGCTGCAACTAAAGGGAGCAACCACCTTTTGACTGGTCTATAAATACCCATCTAAATCATAACCGCCTCTCATTTGCCAATATCCCCTCCCCCGATTCTTTGTAAGCTCCAATCGGTCAATCCATTTAACCGATTTATACCCATACATTAAAGGATGATATAGACGGCACGGATAGCCCTGTGAATGGACTAATTTTTCTCCGTCAAACTGAAAAACTAGCATCGCCCCTTCGTCAAGGAGTTGTGATAAAGTGAAAGTATCAAAGTATACATTATCTCCAGAGTATGCGGTTACATAAGAACTATTCGGAGTAATTCCGTAAGCATCAAAAATATCTTTCACAAGAATGCCTTTCATTTCAACATTTAAGACACTCCAACCTGTTACACAGTGGAAATCATCAATGATTGTTAAGGATGGCAATGATTCCATTTCCTCCATCTTTAAGATGGTCGGTTGATCCACCAAACCATCAATGGTTAAACTCCATTCCTCATTTTCATATTTTGGATAATCACTAGTCACGTTGTATATTCGAAAGTATCCCCTACGTTTATTGCCTGTTTCTGCAACGTCCAAAATAGGTTGAAACCATTTCACTCCTGCTCCAATAAATAAAAACAAGATTCCTATTGTAGTAAATTTAATGAAATCTCTCCGTTCTAAATTGTTTTCTGTGATAGTTTGCGGAACAGGATCCTTCCCCCTCCACCAGTTAGGCCAAGGGAGTTTTACACCAATTAAATGCCCCACTGTATGGATAATTACCCAAGGTAAAATCAGAAAAGTAACTAAGCCATGTACAGAAACAGCTAAGTTTCTAATTTCCACAGGGAAGTGAATTTGAAAGTACATGATCATACCAGAAACAATCCAAATGGCAATAAAAATTAAATTAAGCCAAATATTAAAATATTTTATATATGGTTTTCGTTTAAGATGGTTTAAAACAGACTTGAGACTAAAGAAGACCACGAGAACATATAAGAAGGAAATCCATATGTGAAAGGGTACTAGGGGAAATTGTTGTTCATTAAACCAGGTTCGAGTCTGCGGGAAGTATAAAAAAAGACCGGAGAGGAGTAACAAAACAAATATAAATCCATGAAGATGATGAATCCATTTTAGTCGTACCATACTCCCCCTCCTATCTGAAAAAGTTAGTTTTTTTCTAGGACAAAAAATCCATGATACCAGGCATCCGACCTTATTTTTTCCACATTCATATTTGTAAGAGTGTTTTTTAAGACGTGAAAAAGTTTATTTCCGTTTTCTTTTCCTAGTTTTGCATTTAAGTAGTTAGAGGAAAATCCATATATAAAATGATAGATTTCCTCATCTGTACGCTCGACTAAATCCTCTTTAATCAGTTGCTGATGAAGAATTCGGAAACCTAATTCTTCTCCCATCTCCACTACCTCTTCCATCGTAGGATAAAATAGAGGGTAAATAATGTTTGAACAGTGTGCAGGGAATTCACTCTTGATTAAGTGATTCATCAATTGGTATGTTTCTTTTAACTGCCCGTCAAGGCCAAATTGAAGAAATGCCTTTCCACCAAAGGAGAGAAAGTTTCGGATATTCATCCAAGATGACCGGTAATTTCCCAACCCCCATGACCGATAATCCTTCTGGTGTTGTTCATCAAAAAAGTAATAGAGTACATGTTCCTGTTTTTCAAAAACATCTGGCACTTTTGGCATCCAATGTAATACTTCATTGGAAAAAATATAATCAAATTTCCCTTGAAGCGTTGGGGCATAAATATTACTTTGTTCGAAACGGACATTTGGATACTTTAATGCTGCTCTCTTTAAGGCATTGGCATCCATGTCCATACCAGTTATAGTCACATTGTATTCGCGTAATGTTTTCCAAATTTCATTTGTTAAATTTCCAGGTCCACAACCGATATCCAGCAGAGAAGTTGCTCGTTGTTGTTTTTCTTTTTTTTGGTCAGCAAAATCGCTTTCTAAGATAGCAATGATCCTTTTTCCAATGGAATATTGTGATAAAGACTTCGTGTCGTAGTTCGTATCCATAAAAAAATTGCTGCTCGTTTTCTTCTCTAGTGATGTCATCGTTCCACCCTACCAATCAAATTCAATATTTTCCTCCTCGGAAGTCTCCTTCATAATCGACTCATAGACCTTTACGATTTCATCCGTATCTTCTTCTGGAATACCCACGAGTGGGAACAGTTTCGAGATGCGTTCTATATATTCCCGAATGTTATCCCCAGTCAGATTACTATTCCGTTCTAACAAGGTTTGTTTAATCGTTTCTTCTGTGATTATTGTTCCGGAGTTAAAAAAATCATTATATATTTTTCGCAAGATAGATAAATTTGTTCCATACAAATGTAAATATTCCTGATTACTACTATGTATCTTTGGATGGGAACCAAAAATCCAGGCATGACCGATATCCGGATTTTTACTATTATACATAATAATTAAGTTAATGAGATTAATAGATTGATGAGGTTTAGAGTCCGTAATCGTATTTGATGTCCTAAATACACTAAAAAATGCCTTCTGATTCAAATAGCCTTTATATTTAGGGAACAAATTAAATAAGAACCAAAGCAGCTTCATGTTTTTATCATCACTGCTGTCAAAATTAATCACTCGACGGAGTGTAAGTTTTTCCGCTTTAATAAGTTCGTTTACCTTACTCCAATACATTAAGATCGGTTTCTTATTTGTTTTCTGTGGAATTTTTTCAGATAAATAAGTAACATCTAATAAATCAATGTCTTCATTATTTAATACTTCGTTAAGAGATTCATATAACTGCACTTCCCCAACAATCTTCTGAAAATTAAATGTTTCAAATTTAGATACCACTTTAAAGTCATTTTTTTTAATCAAGCGAAAATCATGTAAAAACAACTTCAGTAACTCTAAATGCACTCTCACAAATTGCCGATCAATTTTTGGTGCCGATTGATGACCATTCGATTCAGGATGGACAACTTGGTTTCTGGCAGTTGTGATCTCACTTAAATTATCAAGGAGTGTGTTTTTTTTATATTTCTGATCCGGGTTAAGGATCTCGTAAACTTCATCAATAAATTTCGTTTTTCGGAGAAACATAATATATTTTCCAAACGTGCACGAATAAATTTTAATCTTATTGTCCCGTAAATAATCAATTAAAACTTCCGGTTCCTGAAGTCTTCCTAAATAAGTTTTATACAAATAACTAATTGATAGTCCGTATATGGTTACGATCACTTGCAGGCAATTGTCAAAATTATTCACTTTGACCAATTCTTCTGCTTTAGTTAGTTCCTTCTCAATAGTCATTAAGTCATTATCCATGAACAAAACCATCATCTCTCCCATCACTGCAACAATTTAAATCGTAGTTACTATTAGTATATCATTTAATATGTTTTTGTTGGAAAAATGAAATGAGTCTGTTAATTAATTTAATCTGAAGGTAGAAAATTACACTAACATCATTATCAGGTACATTTTAAGCACTTAATAAGTTACTATTATCTACAAAATTCTACTAGTTTCTTGTGAGATTATTTATCAAATTAATTTATTTTTTCCATTAATATGATAGTGTAATAAAATATAACACGTATCTGGGAGATGGTTATTTTGACTAATCTATTAATACAATTTATTAAGAAAAACAGGAAAAATGAGGAGCATTTTGAAGTAGATCATCATTTTATACATTTTATTAATGAATCTCAAGTAGTATCTGACCAAATGATTGCAGCAGTAGAAGAAGTTAACTTAGCTATGGACAGGTTAAAAGAGATAGCCGATCATTCTTCCAGTGAGGGGAAAATTCTTAAGGATAACAGTTATCAGTCCATGGCACAAATCCAGGAAACTTTTTCTTCTCTTCAGCATGTTTCTGCCACTGCAAATCAAATTAAAGAATTTGCTGAGATGATGAGTAAAGAAAGTAATGAATCCAAGGTACTTGTTACAGATGTACGGAAGTCACTAGGCACAACCAATCAGGTTATGCAAGAACTAAGTACATATAACCAGACCATGGAGCATCGAATCAAGGAGTTAGCATCACAAACAGCAAAAATTGACGAGATAAATCAGTTAATTAAAAAGATTGTAACCCAAACCTCTCTCCTATCGTTAAATGCATCTATCGAAGCAGCGAGAGCTGGTGTTCACGGCCGTGGGTTTTCTGTTGTGGCCACAGAAATAAAAAAGTTAGCAGATGAAAGTAATTCAGCAGTGGAAAAATCTTCGGAAATCTTATCTGCCATTGAACAAGGAGTAGAGGATGTTGTTGCCTCCGTGGAAGTAGAAAAACAGGCAGTTGCTAAAGGCATAAATGAGGTAAGTAGAATTAACGGAAGAATTGATCGAATTTACAAAAAAATAGTAAAAGTAAATGAGTATGTTCTTCGGACAGAAACTGACAGTAAAAAACAATCAAACATGACATCGGAGACGATATCGAAAATTGAAAAGGTTGTTAGCAGTGTAGAAGAAACTTTAAATTATGTGGAGAAAACAGTAGCAGAGATGGAAACACAAAACAACCAGGTTCATCATCTACAGAATGTCAGTGAAGGTCTGCAAAAGACATCTTACTCTCTGGCACAATCTATCAAGAATTTAGATTTAGGACGAGAAACAACCATTAACAACAAATACTTAAACGAAGTAAAAGAGACACTCATGGAGATTACGGAACGCTCAGACCTAAAAACAACTGATGTAAAAAAACATAAAGAAGTCCTTGGCGATTATCTAAGCAAAACAAATAAAATGGAAGCGATCTGGTCAAATCGTACGGACGGTTCCTTCATTTTTTCCAAGCCAGAAGCAGGTCTGTTTAACGCCAGACAACGGGATTGGTGGAAAAAAGCAATGGAATTTGAATTGTTTGTATCCACACCATACATCTCTGCCATTACAAAAAAACCTTGTGTAACCCTTTCAAAAGCAATTATAGATGAATCTGGTGAAATTATTTGTGTCGTGGGAATGGATATTGTAACAGACTAAATATGTTAGAAATTTCTCTTACTTGTTTTTAATGGATTGGGTGCTTGAGGGTGTTTTATGTAGGATACCCATTTCACCCAACCCAACAGCAAAAATTACTTTGATGCCATCTTAAACTCCAATTGCAGACCAGTTAACTCTTCTTCATTCGGACCATTGTAGTCTTTAAAAATAAAGACCAAACCAGAAAGATCATCAGGCAATGCTGGTGAAATTATAAAGTCATAAGAAGAACGGCTGGAAGTTCCTCCCCCTCCCATACCGCGACACTCATATTTTTGTTTAGAATCCCCTTTTATTTCCAACTGGAAGAAATGGTTATGTTCTGTAGGGTCATTCAAACTATAATCATACGATGGAGGCCAATCAACATTGAGTGTAACCATACTCGCATTGGAGTATTGGCGGATGAACGGCACAGAATAAAAAGTTTCTTCCATTTCTTTTGACTGAAGAACCTTGACATACCTCTTAAAATCAACTGGTTCTACCACAGGTCTGAAACTATCTTCCGTTCGAAGAGTTTCAAAAAACACCTGAACCATTTCCTCACACAACCCATATTTAGTTGACCACCTTGCTATATTTTCCAGTTCTGGATATCCCGGATCATTTTCAGATATCAATTTCCTTTCTCCAATTAATGCACATATCTTTTCATCAATTAAAGCGACCCTCTTATCATAATGCGTCGTTGGACGTTCAAAAGGCATACGCTTCCACACATTAATTCCCCCAGTTTGAAAGTTCAAATCATCACCTAGACAACAACCGTTTTTTTAACAATTTAGATTCTCAATTCACTTCCTATTAAATCCAGTAAACTACTCAATGTTTCCCTTCGTAATCCGTACCAATCCTTTAGAGCTAGACCGAGTGCAAGCCATAACGTCGTACCCTCTGAATTTCGTTCCATCGGCCCTAATGAACGCTCAAACAAAGGAAGCAATTCAGCAGTTTGTGCGAACCGGTATCGATAATTAAATTCTTGCAGAGCAAGTAGCACATCTATGAAATCATGGAATTGTTTATCCTGAAGTAGCTTCTTTGTTTCAGGTTTTAGATTTTCGCTTACCCCATACACACAATTAAAAATTGCACTCATTGTTTGTTTATCAAGATAAATTAAACCTTTATCGTTCGTTATCAATGTATTCCCCTCCATATTCCCTGTTAAATTCTACGCCAACTTTCTAATTACCTCCTTTAACTAAGAAATACCTCATATTACACGTTTTTTTGTCACAACATGCGCTTGCCTTGGAAATACCAATGGTCAATTCCTTCCTAATTGGACATACTAACGAAAAAAAGAGGTGAAAATAATGATAACAAAGACGGAAAAAGTAATCGACGATATAAAAAAGCATTCCACAACTTTTGGAAATACAGAAGAACTATTCCCCCTTATTAAAGAAATGAAGAACGCAAAGTATGTTCTCCTTGGTGAAGCTAGTCATGGTACTTCGGAGTTTTACACGATTCGAAGAGAAATAACAAAAAAACTTATTCAAGAGCATGGGTTTTCCTTTGTAGCAGTGGAAGGTGATTGGCCTGCATGCTTTGAAATAAATCGTTACATAAAAGGGTTCAATACAGAGACAAAGATTACTACAAAAGATATATTAAAAAGATCCTTTAACCGCTGGCCAACGTGGATGTGGGCAAATCAAGAAATGAGTGATTTAGTAGAGTGGCTTGCTTCTTATAATGCATCTAAAGGCCGAAAATCAGTTGGCTTTTATGGTTTGGACGTCTATAGTCTATGGGAATCCATGGATGCTATCCTTCATTACTTGGGAAAAATTAAATCCCCTTATATGGACAAAGCTAAAAAAGCTATGGAGTGCTTTGAACCGTATCATCGAACAGCTGATAAGTATGCCATCTCAGCTGCATTTTATGGAGAAGATTGTATGGATGAGGTACAGGATCTGCTAAAAAGCATCCATAAGAACCATGCAGTCTATGAAGATGATCTAGAATCATCTCTGAGTCTTAGAATAAATGCTATCGCTACAAGTAATGCAGAGAACTTTTACCACACAATGGTGACAAGTGACAGTGAATCTTGGAATATTAGAGATCGCCATATGGCCGAGGTCCTTCATCACATTGGTAAGTTTTATGGTCCCGAAGCAAAGGGGATCATTTGGGAACACAACACCCATATTGGAGATGCCCGGGCAACTGACATGGCCAGCGAAGGGATGGTCAATGTGGGTCAGTTAACAAGGGAGCAGTATGGGCTCGAAAACATATTTTCTGTTGGGTTGGGAACACATCACGGAACAGTGATTGCAGCAGATAAATGGGGAAGCCATGCTGAGGTCATGACTGTTCCAAAAGCACCTGAAGGAACATGGGAGAATGTTCTTCATCAGGCAGGCGCAAGTAACAAGTACATCCTTTTTAATAAAGAGAATCGTCATCTTTTTCGTGATATCATCGGCCACCGGGCAATTGGTGTCGTTTATCACCCGAAATATGAACACCGTGGAAATTATGTTCCAAGCCGTATCTCTGAACGGTACGATGCCTTTATACATGTGGATGAAACGAAAGCATTAAAACCATTATAATGAAATGCTTTAGAATTTAAAACTGCTATAGCATCATTATTTCTATTAATGACGTGTTTTTTTGTTCAACTAAAAGATATTACAGAATCGGGCAAAAAAATATCTAATAATTAGCAAAAAAAACTTCAAAAATTAGACACAACTTAAATATAATAAATGAGGAATTCATAGCATAATAGCGTTATATACTTTCATTGGAGGTGACGTACATGAATGTTTGTATAGAAATGATTGAACAGAAGCGGAATGAAATGTTACTCCTGTCAAAAATGTACGGACTTACATCTCAACAAACAATTCAATGCAGCCAGGAGTTGGATAATCTACTAAATACATTTCAATTTTCAGAACAGATTTATTCTCAGGCTAATTAGTTAATGAAGAACTAAAAACAAAACGAGGGGAAAGATCATTTACCTTCCCCTCGCATTTTTTATTTTTTTTTGAAATTCCTTTTTAATATTAGCCAAGAAGTTACTTCCTTCGTTTCTCCGCAACTGTTTCGTAAACCATATTATACATACATTCCATTCCTTTTGATGATGCCTCAAATTTAAAGGCACTATCTTCTGAGATCCCTAAGCTTGTTGCCTCTTTCACTGTATCAATATTTGCACCCATGAAGATAAATTCCCAATTATACTTTTCCTGCTGATGTTTAATCAATTCCTTTACTTTCTCGTAAGTAAATTCGCGACTAGCATTTTCCATACCATCTGTCGTAATAACAAAAATTACTTTTCCAGGCTTTCGATTTTCCAACGTATGTGAAAGTCGGTATCCTACATCCAATATCGTTTTCCCGACAGAGTCCAAAAGTGCTGTACAACCTCTTACATAATATTCTTCCTGTGTTAATTTCACCGTTTTTGCATCAACCCCATTCCATAACACTTCATACTCATCGTCAAACAAAATGGCGGTTAGATTTGTTTCTCCGTCTAGTTCGCATTGTCTCTTTATAAAAGAATTAAATCCCCCAATCGTATCCCCCTCTAATCCTTCCATTGAACCACTTCTGTCAAGTAAAAATATAATTTCTGTAATATCCTTATTCATCTTTAACTTCCTCCTCATTGGTTGATGATATAATAGTAACGGAGTTATGAGATCAATTGGTCGCCTTTAAAGCGACATTTCATGGGGAAGGAGGTCATCTTTGAAAATGGATAAACTATTACTTAAAGAATTAAAAGAATACATAGAACTTCATCAAAGCGTAATACAATTTGCATTACATCAACCTAAAGTTGAAAGTATGGAAAAAAGCATCTCAGAGGATCTTCAAATTGGTCATCTAGAAGATTTTATTAAGAAAAAGAAACAGCCTTCTTTAAACCAAATACTATTTAAATATATAGATGAGAAAGGATTATCCGATCCAGAAATCTATAAAAAGGCTGGTATAGACCGAAAGCATTTTTCAAAGATCAGAACAAATCCAGAGTATCAGCCAAAAAAAAATACAGTATTCGCATTAGCGTTAGCCCTGGAATTGTCATTGGATCAAAGCGAACACTTGCTGAGTGTTGCAGGGTACTCGTTATCGAGTAGCGATACAACTGATCTCATTATTCAGTTTTGTCTCGAAAAAAAAATCTTCGATTTACACTACGTCAATCAAGCTTTAGAGTATTTCAACCAAAAAATAATATAAAAAATTCGCCTAATACCAAATAAAAACTGGATTTAGGCGAATTTATTCCCTCTAGATAATTTGGTTTATTATTTCTAAAATAGTTTGTTTATTTAGTATCCCAAGAGACACGAAAACTGCCTTTAGAATCTTTTCCATTTATAACAAGCTTATAATTCCCCGTCATTTTCAGGAGTTATCTCAATTTTTCCTTCTTCATTGGCAGGAATGTCGACCATGCTCACGGATTGAACCTGTGGTTTTTGATCCTGGTTCGGCGGAACCTGGTTCATTTTCCCCTGGTTCAAGCTCCTTCATTCTCACTTATGCTCACGGATTGAACCTGGGGTTTTTTAACCTGGTTCAACCGAACCTGGTTCATTTACCCCACCTTCAGGCTCCTTCATTCTCGCTTATGCTCACGGATTGAACCTGAGGTTTTTGATCCTGGTTCAACGGAACCTGGTTCATTTACCACTGGTTCAGGCTCTCCCATTCTCCCTTATGCTCACGGATTGAACCTAAGGTTTTTTAACCTGGTTCAACGGAACCTGGTTCATTTACCCCTGGTTCAGGCTCTCCCATTCTCCCTTATGCTCACGGATTGAACCTGGGGATTTTGAACCTGGTTCAACGGAACCTGGTTCATTTACACCTGGTTCAGGCTCTCCCATTCTCCCTTATGCTCACGGATTGAACCTGGGGTTTTTGATCCTGGTTCAACGGAACCTGGTTCATTTACCCCTACTTCAGGCTCCTTCATTCTCCCTTATGCTCACGGATTGAACCTGGGGTTTTTGATCCTGGTTCAACGGAACCTGGTTCATTTACATCTAGTTCAGGATCCTTCATTCTCGCTTATGCTCACGGATTGAACCTAAGGTTTTTGAACCTGGT
>NZ_JAHQCS010000112.1 GCF_019042215.1 Evansella tamaricis
CAGTTCCTTTTATTAGTATGGCAATGGCTGCGCTCGTCGCTCGCATGATAGGAGAAAACCACTCCTATCATGCTTTTTAAAGATTGCGACGGCTATTCTCATTGCTTAGGGACTGTAAAAGTGGAAAAGCACCACTTTTTCAGTACCCTTGCGAGTAGGCGCTGGAGCTAGACAATGCCCGAAGGTGCAAAAACTTATACATATCTTTTAAAAAAGCGTAATGGTATTCCTAATACCATTACGCTTTATCACTTCCGGGCATAGACCACAACTAAAACATTAACTTATTTTTGTTCCATTGGGGACTTCTTCATCAAGGTTCAGTAATACAACATCTCCCTTATCTGGAACTCCCCCCATTACTAGGACTTCTGATTTAAAACCCGCTATCCGGATAGGAGGGAAATTCACAACAGCTACTACTTGACGTCCAACAAGCTTTTCAGGAAGGTAACGTCTTGTAATTTGAGCACTAGATTGTTTGATTCCCACTTCATCACCAAAATCCACTTTAAGCTTTATTGCTGGAACTCTTGCTTCCGGGAATGCTTCCGCTTCCACTATAGTTCCTACTCGTAAATCGAGCTTTGAAAAATCCTCTATTGTAGCCATTAGATCACCTCAAAAATTTTTATAATCCTTAATACTTATACTACATTTATCTTTCGAAATTTTTAGCTTCTTGTTTTATGACATAAAACAATACTCATCAAAGTAATTTTATTAACTCCTTATTTATCTCCCACAAAAAAATGACAAGCAGGAGTTTAAAAATTGGCTCTGTTATCGTTCAATGTTGATTTTTGCGAAATTCACTCCCTTTTCGCGGGCGGTTCGGGAGCCTCCTCGGTGTTTCACACCTTGCGGGGTCTCCCCTGAACTCGCTTTTCCCGCAGGAGTGTCGTAAATTTCGCTAAAAATCATCCTGTTAAAAAATCAACATTAGCCTTTAACATAGTTTAAAAATTAAAAGATCTACTCTGAAAACAGAGCAGATCTTGGTTGGTTGTTTTTATATGAACTGCTGTAAATTAAAGCTTTACTACGTTAGCAGCTTGAGGGCCACGGTCGCCATCGACGATTTCGAATTCAACTTCTTGACCTTCTTCTAGAGATTTGAAACCTTCAGATTGGATTGCAGAAAAGTGTACGAATACGTCGTCTCCACCTTCACGCTCAATAAATCCAAATCCTTTTTCTGAATTAAACCATTTTACTTTGCCTGTCATGTTAACGGCCTCCTTAAAAATAAATGAAAAGTTAAATCTTTGAATACCGTAAAACCATTTCATGCCTGTTAAGAATTTTATTGCTTTCGAGGCCGAACGTGTTTTTCGATTTCAAAACAATTTACATTTTGATCATATCATACACTACTTACCTATGCAAACACATTTTTCCATCTTTTAAAGCGTTTTCATGAATAATTCCCACAAGAAAATGTCTTACAAAAAAACCATAAAAAGCTCATATTTCCTGACCATAAAAGCTCGCCACTCCTTTAGCTGTGGAGCAATCAGCGTTTCAATTCTAATTTTTGTGTTAATCTATGAGTATACTCTTCTCCTTCTAACTCAGCTGTCTCACCATTCACCGATAAGGAATACACCGCTTTTAGGACCACTTCGTATGTTCCGGGATCTACCTCCAGTTCAATCGTTTCTCCTTCTCTTTCATCGTCCTGTTCAAGAGTGGATTGATGATCCAACAGCAGATTATGTTCCTCATTTGTATATATAGTTTCATCCTCTTTTTTTACTGTTTCAATCCAGGCAACTGTATTTCCATAATAGAGAGTTACCGGTAACTCCCCGTCATATGTAATGACTGGTGTTAAGTAGAGTACACCATCAGAATAAATAGGAGAAAGCTTTAAATGAATATCTTCATGGCTTTTTGAAGGTGTACATGACTGAATAGATATCATTGACAATAGGATGAAAAATATAAAAGTGCTCTTCATCAGCAACTCCCCCATGTAAAATAGTATTCTATTAATAAGTTTACTCTTTCTACCACCATCTGAATAGATGATTTTTTTTCAAAATCTGACATTATCTTCTTTAAAGGTTTTAAACTATGCTACTTCATTATTTATATAAAAAATATATGAATGGTTACTTTATCTAGAACAAAAAGACAAGGTACGGAGGTACCCTGCCTTTTTAGAAAAGTAGTTTTATAGGATATCTAATTTAACCGCTAGTGCAATCAGTAATTGAAGTAAAATTTGAATGTTTGCAGCAACTTGCGTGTCTGTAGTTGCAATTTCAACATTTCTTGAATTTTCTACTACTGTTTTTTGATAGGAGATCTGTTTTAATTTAGCTGTTTGGAATAATTCTTGTGTTAAGTCTTCTGATGTTTGAGAATCAGCTACGGAAATGCTAATTAATACAGCAATTGCCGCTTGTAAACCAGCTTGAAGATTAACTGCAGCTTTTGTATCTGTTGTGTTCACTGTCACATCACAGGAATCTTTAATAAAAATATATTCTTCATTTAATTGCAATGTTTTATTTTTATTTGTGGCACCCTGTGTCTCATCTTGACCATCAAAGCATAATGGATGCTTTCTGGATGTGTCCAATGCACTCCAAGAATTCCCTGTATCAGTAGAACGATAGACTTCTTGGTTCACTTCTAATTCCTCCTTTTTCTGTATTCAATTACACTGTATGCCTTATAAATCCATTTAGATTGGACAAACCTCCTAGGTTTATCGCACATTTAATTTTTTCTTTTGTTTCGAACATAAACTTTTGGTGATGTTAAAGAGTTTTTAGGGGATTCTGAATATGTCTCTTCTGCCTCTTCTGAATCATTGTTCAAATTATTTGGCATGTCATTTTCTGTTACTACTGTTTCAGCATTCTCTAAAAAATTTTCCACTTCTGATTGAATATTTTCGATAATGCCCCTCATTCGATTCTTTTCTTCCCCTGATAAATCTATTTTGTCTGTTGAGATATTGTGTTTTTTAAACAAACGGTCAATATATACATCTAATATTTGATCCTTCTGGCTCACGGTTTTTCCCTCCTTACAATTTCACGATACTGTACCCTATGCTTATGACACTAATTAGGAATGGGGTAATGTACAAATATAAAAAAAAAGGGTGAATCAACCAAGTAAAACGCGGAGTTTTAAAATTTTTTTCCTGTAAAAAACTAAAAGCCCTGGAGAGGTGGACTTTCACCTACTCCAGGGCTGCCTTATTATTGTAAAGCTTCTAATTGTTTTATTACCGGTTCCACAAGTTTTTTCATTTTATCCTGTGCCTCTTTAGTTGAATCACCTTTCACACCAAAATACAGCTTTAACTTAGGTTCTGTACCGGATGGACGTAAACATACCCATGAACCATCTGCCATAATATATTTTAGGACATTGGACTTTGGAAGATCTATATCTTTTGTTTCCTCATTGGAATAATTATAAGCTATACCCTTTAAATAATCTTCTGATAATTGAAGTTGAAAATGCTCCAGTTTTAATGATTCCTTTCGAAATGCTTCCATTGTAGCACTCATTATCGCTAACCCTTCTTTCCCTTTGAAAACAAAGGAGCGAAGGGTTTCATAATAATATCCGTGAGATTTGTAAATCTCATTTAAAGCTTCAAAAAGGGTTTTTCCATGTAGCTTATAATAAAGTGCCACTTCCGAGACAAGAAGTGCAGCCTGCACCGCATCTTTATCCCTTGCGAAAGGTTCAATTAAGTATCCATAACTTTCTTCATATCCAAATAAAAATGTTTGGGATCCATCCCCTTCGAATTCACGAATTTTTTCAGCAATATACTTGAAACCTGTAAGGACATCTAACGATTCTATATTAAATGCCTGTGCAATAGCTTTCCCTAATGGGGAGGTTACAATAGTTTGAATCATAACTCCATTTTTAGGTAGAGCGTTTTTAGTGTTTAATGTGGAAAGAAGATAATGTAAAAGTAGAGCCCCTGTCTGATTTCCTGTTAACACTTGATAATTACCTTCAAGGTTTTTTGCAGCTACCCCTACTCTGTCACCATCTGGGTCTGTAGCAATTAATACATCTGCTCCCTCTTCTTCCCCCTGTTTCATGGCACGATCAAATGCCACATGATCTTCTGGGTTTGCAGAGGACACATGTGTGAAATCCGGGTCAGGTGTAGTTTGTGATTTCACCATCTTCACATTAGTGAATCCGGCTTTTTCAAATCCCCTAGTAACTGGAATAGTGGAAGCACCATGTAATGGGGTAAATACAATGGACAGCTTACTGCCAGATTTATGCACCAAATCTCCGTCTTTCACAACGGTTAATAATTTTTCTATATAAGCTTCATCCATCTCATTTCCTACATACTCTAATATCCCTTTTTCTGTCAGGTTTTTCTCCGAATCTACCGGGATTAGTAATTCATCAGCCACATCATTAACAAGTTGTAACAGAATATCCGAATCCTCCCCAACCAATTGAGCGCCATCCTCACCATATACTTTGAATCCGTTGTACTCAGGTGGGTTGTGACTGGCCGTTATCATTATTCCAGCTACTGTTTTCAACTTTCTAACAGCAAAAGATAGTTGCGGAGTTGGCCTAAGTTCATTAAAAACATACACTTTTATTCCATCGGTTCCTAACACTCTCGCTGCTTCCACAGCAAATTCTCTAGAAAAATGACGGTTATCGTAGGAAATTACAACACCTTTCCTTTTGGCTGCATCTCCTTTTTGACTAATCATTCCAGACAATCCTTTTGCGGCACGGCGAACGGTGTATATATTCATTCGATTGATACCAGGACCTATTTCTCCCCTCATACCACCTGTCCCAAATTCAAGCGTTTTATAGAACGCCTCTTCCAGAAGGGCCGGGCTTTCCGTTAATTTATTTAATTCAGTCTTTAATCCATCATCTAAGTCCTTATGTAAATTCCAACGTTCATAATGGCTCTGCCAATTCATTCTTTCCTCTCCTCTTTCCTACTAGGTTATGGTTCAATTTTATAATAATAGAGTACCAATGAATACCCACTTTTATAATAAATTAGCAGTATTTGTCTAATTACGATAGCCTCGCACTCACGAAAGAGAAGAGTTTATTGAATTAAATAATTCTGATAATACAAGGGTGAACGCGCCAATTAAAGAACCATCCTCTCCAAGTTTAGATACAACGACTTGAGTATTATTTGGAGTGATGGATTTCGCATCAATGACCTCGTAAATTGATGGAAGGATAAATTCTTTTGCCCTCGATACCCCTCCACCAATAATAATAAGTGGGGGATTTAAAAAATGAATAATATTTACTATACCTATTCCGATATACCTGCCTGTTTTTTGAAGTAATTCAACGGATAAAGAGTCCCCTTTTAACGCACATTGATATATCAAGAGACCATCAATGTTCTCTAGTTTATCATGACATTTTTCCCGTAATAATGTTGTTCTTCCTAAGGAAATTTCCCTCAATGCACTCTCCTTTAATGCATGGCCAGATGCAAGGGATTGAAAACAACCGTAGTTTCCACAGGAACATTTTGGTCCATTAATGTCTATAATTGTATGTCCAATTTCCCCAGCACTGTTATCATTCCCATGAAATAATTTATGGTTTAAAATAATCCCTGCACCAATTCCTTCCCCAATATTTAAACATACGAGATCTTTTACTGACTGACCATGACCATACCATTCTTCCCCAAGAGCCAGTGTTTTTGCATCGTTTTCGATTCGTACTGGAATTCCAAACTCCTTCTCTAACACAGTCTTTATGGGAATATTTTTCAATTTTAAAGTAGGGGCTAGAAGGGCTACACCATTTTTATTATCTACAATCCCATGCATAGCAATGCCGATACCGACGATCTTTGATTTTTTTTCTCCAAAGTTTTTAAACATTATTTGAAGTTTGCTAGTTAATAGTTCAAGAAAATCTTCATTATTAAGAGGATGAAAAATCTTTTCCGTTTCTTTCACTACAATTTTCGCCTCTAAATCAGCAATGGCAAAACGTATTTTATTTACTCCAACATCGATACCAAAAACATATCTACTTTTTGAATTAATCGTTAGCAAAATTGGCTTTCTGCCTCCACTTGATATTCCAGGTTTTGTTTCTAGAACTAGCTCTTCCGATATGAGTTCATTAACGATATTCGTCACTGTAGCAGCCGTCAATTTTGTTTCTTTTGCAATTTCCGACCGGGGAATCGCACCGTTTATCCGTATTGAGTTTAATACTAACGTCCGATTTAATGATTTCATTAATTTAAAACTGCCCGCTACGGAAGACATATAAAAATCTTTCCCTTCCTTTTATAAAGATTCTATAAACGTTCGGAATGCCATTTGTCCTTTGGAATCCCTTTTAAATACTCCTGCATGCTCTAAAACATTTGAAAACACTTTTCCCACTTCTACTTGTAAAATTTGCCCACAATTATCTTGATTTAGATTAGGATATTTCTCTAATAACTGTAATGCCCACTCCCTATGCTTCGTTATAGATTCTCGGTTCCATATTTCTTTTTCAGGATTTTCCGAAAGTAGGGCTTTTTCTATCTCATTAAGTTCATCAATCAATCTGCCAGGTAAAACCGCAAGACCCATGACCTCAATCAACCCGATGTTCTCTTTTTTTATGTGATGTACTTCCTGGTGGGGATGAAAAATTCCCACTGGATACTTTTCAGTGGTGCGGTTGTTCCGTAATACAATATCCACTTGATAAAGTCCATTTTCCATTCTTGCTATAGGTGTTACGGTATTATGTGGTGTTTCATTTGTGTGGGAATGTATTTCAACACTCTGATCATTATAATTCTTCCATTTATTAAAAATATGAAAAGCTGCATTCACAACGTCAGTCTTTTTTGCACCAGTTATCCTTAATACCGACATTGGCCATTTCACTTTTCCTACTTTCACACCTGGAAGAGATGGTATCTCAAATACCTCTTCCTGCTCAGCCCTCTCCATGGGAAATTGATGATATCCACCCTGAAAATGGTCATGACTTAAAATGGACCCACCGACAATTGGTAAATCTGCATTGCTGCCAATAAAATAGTGTGGAAAAAGACCCACAAAATCGATTAATCTTTGAAAGGTAGCTTTTGTAATTTTCATCGGGACATGCTTCTCTGAGAAAATAATCGCATGTTCATGATAGTACACATATGGAGAAAATTGTAATCGCCAGTTTTCTCCATTTAATACTACCGGTATTGTACGTAGGTTTTGTCTTGCGGGATGATTTATTCTACCAAAAAAGCCTTCATTTTCTTTACACAAAAGACAAAGGGGGTAATTAACTTTTTCTTCCTGTTTTGCAGCTTCAATTTCCCGAGGATCTTTCTCAGGCTTCGATAGATTAATTGTTAGTTCTAAATCACCAAAATTCGTTTCCGTCATCCAATGTACGTTTTTCTTGATTCTGTTCTGACGAATGTAATGATTATCCTTACTCAGCTTATAAAACCATGCTGTTGCTTTTTTAGAACTTTCATTTGTTTTATAGTTTTTAAACTTACTTATAATAACAGATGGATTGTTTGTTAATACCCCCATCAATCTTGTATCTAATAAATCCCGTTCCGTTACCGTGTTGCTTTTCAATCTTCCCGTTTCAAAAGCCCAATCTAATATTGGATTCAACAATTGTGAAGGACAAGAAATTTCTTCTATATCTATCTCCGTCTCAATGGGGTTTATTTTATTAATTTCTAAGATGCCAATCAGTTGGTTCCTGCAATAGACAAGATCATCGTTTTCAATCAACTGTTTAGTTAGAGCATATCGAAGTAACTTCTCCAATAAAACATCAATTGTATCCTTCATTTTATCCCCTCCGCTTTTAGGATTTATCCTCTGTACCAAAATCCGATAACTTCATTGTCCCATGCCCCACTTCTACTGTGTAAAACTCTGGATTCAGCCCTGTTCTGGCTTCATATTTTTTTGCAATGCGACTTAGAACTTCTTCTATGTTTCTATTCTTTATTAGATTTATAGTACATCCACCAAATCCGGCACCGGTCATTCGTGCACCTAAAACATCCTCTTCTTCCCATGCCGCTTCTACTAGAGCATCCAAATGTTCCCCTGTCACTTCATAGTCATCCTTTAAGGACTGGTGGGATTCATTCATTAATTGCCCCATCCCAATAAGATCTCCCTCTTTCAATTTTATTGCAGCCTGTTTTGTTCTTTCATTCTCTGTGATGGCATGACGAGCACGCTTCATCACAATCGGTCTTGAAATGTGTTGCTTTATTCCTTCAAACTCCCTAAGAGACAATTCACACAAATTAGAGATATCCACTGCTGTCTGGAGCTCTCTTACCGCTTCCTCACATTCCAATCTTCTTTCATTATATTTAGAATCGGCTAACCCGCGCCGCTTATTTGTATTAGCAATAACTAACTGACACTCCCCAAGTCTGACAGGAGCATATTCAAAATCTAATGTGTCACAGTCCAGAAGAATTGCATGATCCTTTTTTCCCAGTCCAATAGAAAATTGATCCATAATACCGCAATTGACACCAATATATTCATTTTCCGCCTCTTGACACATTTTTACTAACTCTAAACGGTCCACCCCAAATTCATTCAGTTCATCCCATAGGAGTGCTGTCACTAGTTCGATGGATGCAGAAGATGATAGTCCTGCACCATTAGGTATATTTCCAAAGAAAACGGCTTCAAAACCATATGAACCGACTAACCCATGTTTCTCCATTATATAGATAACACCTTTTGGATAATTTGCCCAATCGTGTTCGTTGTTTTTGTTTAAATCTGATAGAGAGAACTCCATAACACCTTTATCAGAAAAATTATCTGAATACAGTAAAATCTTGTTATCTTCCCTTTTCCTCACAGCAGCGTACGTTCCAATATTTAACGCACATGGGAAAACAAGTCCCCCATTATAATCTGTATGCTCACCTATTAGATTCACTCTCCCTGGCGCAAAAAAATAGTGTAAATCATCTGTTGTGTAAAAAGTGTTATAAAATATTTGTTTTAGCCGATTCAGCATGGAAATAACCTCCATTGATTAATTAATTTAATTATGTACAGTATTAAATAACTCATTATTCATTTTATATCTCTACTATAACGTAGATGCACGAATAATAAAAGATACTTAATTAAATAAATTAATTAAGTTCGGGCATGGTCACAAACGCATTTAATTACATACGAAAAAAGGGAGGTTGTTTCGTCTCCCTTTTATAACTGGGCATTTTCCATAATGTTAACATGATTATGCATATTTTTTCACTTATGAAATACCCAAACATATACTATTGATGACACTAAGTTGCGTTAAATCTCAATTTAACTACTTAGCTTAACTAATTTTCAGGAGGACTTTTACTAGTTAATTCCATCCCAGTTCTTGAAATAGCCAAGTCTTTGTTCTTCATAACGACACATCCTTATGATACTAAATTAGTAAGATATCATAGTTCAGGAGTGATAAGATGCAGGAAGAAGATAATATCTCACTATTAATAAAGGCTCTCTTTTTCGTTGGGTCCCTTCTATTTTTAATTGCAACCTTTTTAAATTTGTCTGACGAAATAAAAAACGGCAACAATCTATTAAACTAAGTGAACATCACCTTAAGATGTCAGTTGTGCTTTATCGGTATTTACACTATTAGCTTTTGATTTGAAAAGAAATAGATTCCGATCACGATAGAAAAATACTGCTGATAATGTAAATGACAAAATATCGGCAATGGGAAAAGCAAACCAGACACCATTTACACCAAGGAAATGGGGCAATATTAATACTAATGGAATCAAGAATAGTACTTGTCGTGCCATGGAGAGTATTAATGCTGGCTTTGCTTTTCCTAACGCCTGGTATAAACCTCCGCTGATCACTTGTGCTCCTATTAAAATAGCCCCTAAAAACAGGATCCTCATTCCTTCAGTCCCCGCTTGAATGATTTCCATATCTGAAGTGAAAATTCTCATAAAAAGGTCTGGTAATGTCATCATAATAATAAATACTAATGCCGAAAAACCTGTAGATATTTTCAACCCAAGCCATACTGTTTCCCTCAGACGATCAAACTGCTTTGCTCCATAGTTATATCCAATAATAGGTTGCATCCCTTGAAGTATCCCCATCATCGGCATTAATGCAAACATAGCAACTCGTTGAACCATACCAAAAACACCAACATGAAACTCACTACCAAACTTTATTAACATTGTATTGATAGCAATCATCATGATACTTCCTGATACTTGGCGAACAAATGCAGGTAAACCAATGATAATTATTTCTTTTATTACATGTAGCTTCGGTTTAATGATGTCAGAAAGGTAGATAGTTAAGGTGCTTTTCCCTTTTATAAAGTAACGTAAAATAACGCCACATACAGAAGCCTGGGAAATAACAGTGGCAAATGCAGCCCCTTGGACACCCATACTGAATCCAAAAATAAAGATTGGACTTAAAATGATATTTAATATAGCGGGAATGATCATCGTCATCATTGCGAAACGGGCATTTCCTTCGGAGCGAATAATATTATTGGTGGAGAAAGCAAACGAAAAAAAGAAAGTCCCGAGAAGGATTGGGAACATGTATTCAGTGGCGTACACTAAAATTGCGTCTGTAGCTCCGAATAATCTCAACATTGGTTCTAGCAGAGTAAAAGCCGCTACACCACCCATCAAACTAAATAAAACAACTGTAAAAAGCATATTTCCAAACACTTTATTAGCTTCCTCTTCTCTCCGCTCCCCTAGCCTCCTAGAAATAACGGATGCACCACCAATCCCAACGGCAGCCGCAACCGCCATCATAATCATCATGAGTGGAAAAGCTATTGTGACCCCTGCAACTGCATCAATCCCAACTCCATGAGAGATGTAAATAGTATCTACTAAATTATAAAAAGCCATGACAAACATTCCAATCATAGCAGGGATAGATAAATTCATAAGTAATTTGGGTATCGGTTCTGATCCTAAGCGCTCACTCTGTTGCTTCTGTTCCATTATTATTGCCTTCTTTCTACCGTTGTTTATTTTCAGTCAGATTTTCTATATTAGTCTTTACTCGTTTTAACCAAACGAGAAGTAACTGTTGTTCCTCTTCCGATAACCCCTTAGTTATTTCCATCTCTAAACTGCTTAACTCTTCCCAAAAGGTTTCTTCCAATTCTCTTCCTTTTTCTGTTAGGGAAATCATTTTAGATCTTCTATCGTTCTTATCGTCCTGTTTATTAATTAGCTCTCTTTTAAGCATGGATTCCATAATTCCGTTCATCGTGGAAGATTGAATATATAAGTATTTCTGAATCTCAGCTTGAAGCATATTTCCCTGCTTATTCAATACATAAAGCACTTTTGCCTGAGAGGTTGTTAACCCATATTCAGAAAGCTTGTTGTTATAAGCATTTTGTAACAGATGAGACACTATCCCTAATTGATACCCTACTCTTCGATCCATTTCTCGCACCATTTACTTAGCCACCTAACTAATATAATATATTATATAATACAGAAACAACCAATTATATACAAAAATAAACACTTATTTCGATAATAATATCTTAGTGTGCTAAAATTTTGTTTATCTAATATTTATTATTTTTCTTTAAATTACTCCCCTTTAATATCACAAAAAAACTACCTAATTTAAGGTAGTCGTCTATACAATATCTGGTTAATTTACTTAATGGCAGTATGCTAAGCCGTATTGATCAAACTGTCCTGTAACATCTAAAAGAAATGCAATATCATTCTCGTCATCGAGACGTAGAGCAATTTCATACATTTCTCCCTCATCTGCACCATTGACCCTTATGGCATACCGATCTTCCTCTTCCCAATATTGAATCGAATCAACCGAAACACTTTCCATTGTTATATCATATTCTCCCATCACATACTCTATTGCATGAGTTTCTGCATAACGATACTCTTCAGATTCGGTTGTGCCGACTAAGTATGCTAAAGATGTCCCCAAGATGGCAACCAGCATAATGAAAGCTACCGATATGATTATTTTCATGGTACCATCTCCACCTTCCCCAGAAAATATATTTTATAATTCATTATAAAGGTTTTCATCATGTTTGTGTATAATTTCTTACTATTTCGATAGGAATTATTTCAAATTATACTCTCGCCCTATTGTATTAACGAACTAAGGAATTATACCAAATATGAAAAGCACAAGCGCCTAGGATCACGAGAGTAGGGCAGTGGAGGAATGACAACTAGAAGTCCGCTCTTTGACTTCGGTTGTCACTTCCGAAGTGCCCCGTAGCGAGTAGGCGTTTGTGCTAGACAATGAAAAGCACAAGCGCCTAGGATCACGAGCGAAGGGCAGTGCCTCTTCCTCTACAAGCATCGCTCTGGAGTATATCCGTCGAGGCAACTCGAAGCTAACTCGTGAAGTAAACGCTCGTTGGACAGCGAATTCGAAGAAGTAGTAGAAGTCCGCTCTTTGACTTCAGTTGTCACTTCCGAAGTGCCCCGTAGCGATTAAGAAGCAACTGAAAATTTTAAAACCACTTAAAAATAGAGCATGTTTACCATGCTCCATTTCATATCACTTTCATTATTAGAACTCATAAGTTTGAAGTAACTTAGTTATTTGTTCTGCAGAAACTGGTTTACTAAAATAGTAGCCTTGCATTTTTTGATTCATTTTTTGCAAATAAAGAAACTGGTCCTCCGTTTCTACACCTTCTGCAACAACTTCAATATCTAATCTTTCACATAACGTAAACATTCCAGATAAAAGAGCGCTATCAAAATCGTTTATTGGTATATTATTAGTAAAGGATCGATCAAATTTAATTTGATCCACTTGTATTTCTTTTAAATACTTTAAGGAAGAAAGCCCTGTACCAAAATCATCTAAGGAAACCTTTACCCCAATTTCTTTCAATTGATTTGTAAATTCCATAATATTTTCAATATATCCACAAACATCACTTTCTGTAATCTCTATTCCTAATTTTGATGGGGATATTCCTTTTGAAACCAACATCTCCCTTATTAAGTCAAAAAAGCGGTTATCCATCATTTGAGCTTTAGATGCGTTAATGGAGAGGGTTAGTGAATGGTATCCCATAAGATGCCATTCCTTCAACTGACGAAGTCCTTCACACAATACCCATTCTCCAATTTCAGGCATCAAGCCAATTTCTTCCGCGAACGGAATAAATTCTCCTGGGGAAATCATTCCCCTTTTTGGATGATCCCAACGAATCAAAGCTTCTAAGCCGCAAATTTTATTTTTTCCTTCCATAATAGGTTGATAATACAAGATAAACTCCTTGTTTTTTATACCGTGCTTTAATTCTTTTTCTAATTTTACAAAGTTTTGAAAGTAGGAGAGTGTGTTCATGTCCTTATATAAATGATACTTGTTTTTCCCCGCACGCTTCGCCTCATACATTGCAATATCCGCTTTTTGAATAAGGTTTTCCCCATTATTCCCGTCGGTAGGATATTCACTTATTCCAATACTTGTAGTTATATCAAAACTGAATGAACCTAGATTCACTGGGTTAGAAATAAGGTCCATTAAACTTTCTGCGATTTCTGAAGGGGTTTGAAATTTGTTCTGCTGGATAGCTATAACAAATTCGTCTCCTCCCCACCTTCCCACTAAATTTCCTTTTCCTACACCATTTTGAAGGCGATAGGCCAATTCCTTCAATATAGCGTCTCCAGAGTGATGTCCAAGTGTATCATTGATCCGTTTAAATAAGTCAATATCCAGGAACATTACATAGACATGATTCTCAGGCATTTCTTGTATCCAATGATTTAAGTTTTCTACAAAATTTTTCCTATTAGGAATACCGGTTAAAGAATCTGTAACTGCTAATTCATGAACTTCTTCTTGTGATTCTAATAGGGAATCTAACATATGATTAAATCCTTCTTCTAACGTCCCCATTTCATCTCCACTTTTAGGAGTTATTCGTTTATGCAAATCTTTTGTCTCTTGGATATATAATAGTTCTTCAGATAAATTAGTTACCCTTGATAAAATGTGTCTGTCCAGAAAAATCAAAACCATTCCTGTCATGAAGATGCTAAAAACAGTATAAATAATATAAAACAATCGAAGACTTTCTTGGCCAGATTTATAAATCGTTCTCTCCAGTATAAAGCTTATTTCCCCATGTGAATCCTCATTTTCATAAGGAAAATAATATGCCCCTTGAATATAATGGTTGTCAAGGACTTCTAATGAATGTCCATTTGTCAACCCAGTATAGTCGATATCCCCTAATTTTATTGGCAATTGGATACTTTCAGCAAGATGTTCCACTAAATCATTATCCAATACAATACCCATAAGAAGCGTCCCTTTTGCCGCTTTATTTTCTAAACTTGGATAGATGGGGTGTGACGATATAATAATGGGATTGTTCGTACCTTTTACTATCTTCGTTTTCCTTTGATTAAGGAAGCTGTATATATCATTAATATTTAGTTTTTCTAATAGATTTATCGATTTTTGTAAGTGAACATCGTAACCATTTTGATAAATAATTTGAGAGTTCTCATCAAAATAAATGACCAATTCAATATTATTAGTTCGAAAAGTTTCATTTACCCAATTACTCTGAATATACTCTTGATTTTTTTCTTGAATAAATTGATAAGTATCATCCCAAACAGCGTAATCCCGGACTACCATATTCAGTCTATTAAATTCATTGTTTAGAACATTTTCTACCCTTTTAATGTTATCAACCATAATATCTTCTTCAATAGTACTGTATCTTTCCAACAAAACTGGATTAATGATAAGAAATAATATAAGTAAAAAAGTGGTGACACTGACTAAACTTATGGAAAACACCTTCGTTTTCATTTTCATGACTTTACCACCACCATCTAGGAAGAATACATGCCCTATAAATATTATTATGAAAAATAATCCTATTATCCTATTATATTCGACTTATTTGTCTTATTAATATAGGAAAAATTACGATATTTTAAAAAATGAGAATAATACTGTTAATAAGAAAGCCTGAGCTCACGAGCGTAGGGCAGTGCCTCTTCCTCTACAAGCATCTCTCTGATGTATGTCCGTCCATCGGGCAAGGCGCCACGTCCTGTGGCATGCCCGAAGGTTCCAAATCATAATAAATTACCTTTTAAAAAAAGCGCGAAGAAACCCATTTAAAGGAGCATCCTCGCACTTTAGTCCGTTTCCTATTATTATTTATCCTTAAACTAATACTTTTTTTGCTCCTGAACTTTTTCTTATAATTAGTTCTGGATCTACCAAAACCGAAGTGGAATTAATATTTCCCTTAATGAGATCGTGTAACATCCTAGCTGCTAAAACCCCAATTCGATCTTTATCTTGACGTACGGTTGTTAGCGGTGGATCAATATGTTTCGCTGCCATGATATCATCACATCCGATAATCGAAAAATTTTCTGGTATATTTAAATCTGCTTCTTTACATGCCTGGATTGCACCAAAAGCAATTGTATCTGAAGCAGCAAAGATAGCCGTTGGACGTTTATTCATGTTTATCAGTTTTTGCATTGCCGCATATCCACTTGCTTCATTAAAATCACCATAAATAATCATCTCATTATTTAACGGTAACCCATACTGCTGCATTACATCTTTAAACCCCTGTAGTCTAATATCAGCAATAACAGACTCCTTTTTTCCCCCTATATACGCGATATCTCGATGACCTAATAAATAATAATACTCCACGATTTTAGAGGAAACTTTATAATTATCTGTCATTACATAGCCTGATTTCTCTCCAGCCAATTTAATGTCTATACCTATACAAGGTATATAACTTTCTGCTAAATCAAAAACCGATTCTTGAATATCTTCCCCGCCGATAATAATACATCCATCCACATTATAGTGGAGACACCTTGCTAGGTAATCTTCATTATCACGGTTAAAATTTTCATTGGAGAAAAACATTAGGTCGTACCCTAAATGGCCGATGGTTTTTTTAAATACATCCATGACATCTACGAAAAAGGGGTGATTAAATCCTACATTAACTTTACCAGCATAAACAACTCCAATTACGTTAGTCACATTACTTGCCAACGTTTTTGCGGAATAAGATGGCCGATAGCCCTTTTCGTTCATAATTTCTCGGACGCGTTTTTTGGTTTCCTCTCCCACATCACTATAATTGTTTATAATTTTTGAAACAGTGGATTGAGAAACCCCGGCTAGTTTAGCAATTTCCTTAATGGTTAATCTCATGGCATTTTCTCCTCTATGTAAATCACTAATACAATTAAGTTTTAGTATACATTAATTTGACTTTCCACTTCAATTTTATGCACAAAAGATTTTTACCCTCAGAAATGAATAGAAGAAACTTCCATAATAGAAGTTTCTTCTTTAAGTAGTTACTCATGATGAGGGGGTTCTTGATTAGACCCAGATCTTATATTCGGTAAAGTATCATGGATATAAGGTGGAGCTGGTTTCAAGGATGGTTTTGTTCCGTATGCTGGTGCTTGAGAATAGTATTTAAATGAACCTAAGCCATCCATACTTTTTCCTTTTGCCCATCTTCCTTTACTGCTTTCTTCACCTTCTGACAGATTATAAAAGTCGTATGCTACTTGCCGCTTTTCAAGTTCTTTCGGGAATGTACTAGGTACAACAATATTTTCTTGCGCTTCTAATTCCGCAATTGCAGCCTTCCACATATTTTGATGCATTGTATCCCTAGCAATGAGAAATGCCAGCATATCCTTTACTCCAGGATCTGATGCAGCCTCATATAACCGAACAGCCTGTAATCTTCCTTGAGATTCCGCAGTTAAGTTTGCTCTGAAGTCAGCCAATAAATTCCCACTGGCTCCTATATAATTTGCTGTCCATCGGTTCCCATTTGAATCGGCAGGCATAGCGCCTAAACCAGAAACAATGGCGTGCTGCGGATTCATTCCACCTAATACTGCCCCAACCATCGGATCTTTCGCTGCTTTTTCTTGATCTCCAACAGGCGCCCCATCTAACAATCTGGATATCATCGTAGCCAGCATTTCAATGTGCGCCAATTCTTCTGTTCCAACATCCATTAATAAATCCCTATATTTTTCGGCTCCTCGAAAGTTCCAACCTTGAAATAAGTACTGAAGGGCTACTGAGATTTCTCCGTATTGTCCTCCTAGTATTTCCTGTAGCTGTCTGGCAAATATCGGGTCTGGACAAGACGGTTTTGCTTCATGTTGTAACTCTTTAATGTGATAAAACATTCTCCACATCTCCTTTAGTAAATTTTGCTCAATATCAGCTAATTCACTAAAGCATGTCAAGGTGACAAATTTTTACTGTGAAACAAGTTTGTGAGAATGCCCATTTATAAAGATGATAGAAATCGTACCATCAGTTCTTCATCCCAATATTTCCCGTCAAATTTCATGGCATTTTTCTCAAAACCGTACTTTTCAAAACCTAATGAGGAGTAAAACTGAACTGCGGTGTCATTTTCTGAAACAACCATTAAACGTATTTGCTCGAGTCCTAAATCTTCCCCTCTGGAGACAATCGTTTTGATTAGTTTTCTGGCCAGGCCTTTTTTTCTCGCTCCAGGGGATACATACATCCCTAATAGATCTCCTTTGTGTTTCATCTTTTCCAAACTGTTTAACCTTAACGTAGCAACTGCCACTAACTCATCTGTCGTATATATTCCAAATGTATACAACTCTGCAGAACTCAAATACTGTTCAATGAATTCTAATGGATCGTCTTTGACAATCATTTCCTTATAGGTGGTAGCAAAAGCTTCTGGATGTTCCTTTAATGCTTCCAGTCTTAAGTTTAAATAGTTGTAAGCATCTTCTTCTGTTAACTGTTTTACCTCAAAATCTTCCATCATTGTCATTCTCTCCACTCTATCGTGTTTTTTCCATTTTATTTGATCCCTCTACCATTGGCAAAATCTAATCTTCAATTCTCCATCATTTATTTTATAATCAGTCTCATAAAGTTGCACTTTTATTTAATTATGTTATACTAGAAACAATGCATTTCACCTAGCATAATGATTTTTTACTTTTCGTAAAATTAATTTCTGATCTACTAAATATAGTTACGTATTTTTTACGATAAATGATTGGCAATTTTGTATCAAACTCTGAGTGGCCTTATTTACACTGGCACGGTCTCGGAGCCGTAAGGATGAAAGAGAGGTAGGGCTTTCATTATTTAAGTAGTTCAAAGGGGCAGTACAATATGTACCGCGGCACTAGTAAGTAAGAATCATAGCTAATGACGGCGAACCAGTGAATGGTTCGCCTTTTGTTATTTTTCAAACAGGAACTATTAGGGCATCCCATTGTAATACCAGTTTGAACGGTAATAATATACTCATTCGTTTTATAGTTTCCAGGGTTAATCTTCATGTGATATAAATAATTTACGTTTATACTATAATATGATTAACACGACACTCATGGAGTAAGGGGGAAGTTACATGATCAAGAAAGTTTGCGTATTTTGCGGTTCTAGTTTTGGTAAAAGTAACATCTATAAACAGGAAATTGAAAAACTTGGACACATGATAGGAAAGAAAGACATGGAACTAATATACGGTGGCGGAAATTCAGGGTTAATGGGGGTTCTATCCAAAGCAGTTCTTGCAGAAGGCGGACAAGTCACAGGAATTATTCCAAAGAAAATATATGATCAAGTGGACCATGTTGAGTTAACTGATTTACATATTGTGGAAACAATGCACGAACGTAAAAATAAGATGTATAGCCTTGCAGATGCTTTTATTGCTTTGCCTGGAGGAATCGGTACTTTAGAGGAGTTGGCGGAAGTTTTTACATGGCAGCAAATAGGGTATCATGAAAAACCTGTCGGGATTTTAAACATCAATCATTTTTATGATCCATTCCGTGATATGCTCCTACATATGGTAAGGGAAGGATTTATCAAAAAGGAATTTTTAGAAAACCTTATTGTAGACGATAATATGGAGGAACTATTCGATCAGTTAAACAAATATAATCCAACTTCAAGTAATAAATGGAGTTAATGCTTGTGCAAAAACATAAACTGAAACGGCCACTCACAATTAACTGGAATTTTAGGTGGCCGTTTGACTATTTTTACCTATTTCTCTTTTGATACTATCGAAAGAAGTGCCTTTCCTCCCACAAGCTCCTCTTTTATCCATGGAATAAGAGCGATTTGATTTTCCGCTTGTCCCCTCAACCTTTCAATCCATTTTATTTCGGTTATTGCCCTTTTCCGAAGGATCGGGTGCTTTGTATTTGTTGCTGCTAAGCTTTGATTAATTATCCACCATCCCGGTGTTATATTAGCACGTTCTAAATCATCCTGTAATCGAATAGCTTCCAGGACTGGCGTTGCTTCTGGAAGTGTTACGATAACAACATCTGTTTCCTCCCTATTCCGAAGGCGAGGCAATAAACTCTTAACAGATGAAGGGATATCACCAGCCGTGCGTTCCAACTCTTTCGTGAATGATTGGGATGCATCCAGTAACAATAAGGTATGACCTGTTGGTGCCGTATCAATAATCACAAACTCACCATCAGCCCGTTCCACCACATTTGCAAAGGCCTGGAAAATAGCGATCTCTTCAGTACATGGGGAGTTTAAATCTTCCTCCAAGTAGGCGAGGCTATCCCCATCTAACTCTTTACCCGCAGTTTCCAAGACTTCTTTCCGATAAGAAGTCACTTCTTTTTCGGGATCAATCTTACTAACAGTTAATAGGTCTGAAAACTCGTTATGATAAAGTACTTCTGTAATATGTGCTGCTGGGTCTGTAGTTGTTAAATGTACTTTTTTTCCTTTTTGAACTAAACCAAGAGCAATCGATGCTGCTAATGTGGTTTTCCCCACCCCACCCTTTCCCATCGTCATGATAACTCCATGACTCTTTTGGGCTAACTGATCTATCATTCCACTTAATCCAGGAAGTGAAGGAACTTGCTTTTCCTCCAATTTTTCGTCCATTGTATCTCCATCAAAGTTGAAGAATTCCCTTAATGATTCTATACCTGTGAGAGCAAAAGGAACATATGGAAGATGAAGTAATGGCAATCCACTAAATAATTTATCAGCACCTTCTAATACCTTTTGTTGTTTTCTTGTAAAAGCATTTGCAATATCATCATCAATGGTATGTCCCCGTTCTAATAAACCGTTGATGACAACCATTTGATTCGTTAATCCTAATTCATAGAGCTCCCTTGCTGCACGTGCCCCCTCCTGAATTGTCCCTTTTTCTGGTCTGGTGACAATAACGAGGGTTGTCCTATTTTTATTGGATAAAGCAGCTACCGTTTCTTCATATAATGATTTTTTCTCCCCTAGTCCTGATAATGGCCCTAAGCATGATGCTCCATGCGTACTTTCCTTGAGGAATCCGGACCAAGCGGAAGGGAGTTTTAATAACCTTAGCGTATGCCCTGTTGGTGCCGTATCGAATAAAATATGATCAAACTGTGAAACCACTGACTCTTTTGTTAACAGATTTGCAAATTCATCAAATGCAGCTATTTCAACAGTGCAGGCTCCAGACAACTGTTCTTCCATTTGAACGATAACTGGTTCAGGAAATGTATTACGGTAAGGATCAATTACTTTTTCACGATATGCTTTAGCAGCGTCCTCCGGATTCAGATTGATGGCTTTTAATCCGGGTACAGATGGTATTTCAATGATGGATGATGGAATTTCTACCCCAAAAACGTCCTGAAGGTTAGAGGCAGGGTCTGTACTTACAATTAAAACCCGTTTCCCTTTATCTGCTAATGATACGGCAGCAGCACAGGCTGTAGATGTTTTACCGACACCACCTTTTCCGGTAAAAAAAATAAACGGAGTCCACTCATCCGATTCTAATGTAAACCTTGGATACATAGTAACCATCCCTTTTATAACAATGTCATATTATTTTTTTGTTGTTTATGTTGAAATTCCCCTTCGTCTATCCCTGTCCAAAGTGCAAGCTCTTTGTTGGTGGGATATTCCCCAACTTTCTTCACTTCCCCATTCACCATTACCAATGGCAAAGCTTCCGTTCCTTTTTCCTCTAAATACTTTTGCACCATTTTTTCTTCCACAAAAGCCTGAGGTTCACTTGTTAAATTGTATCGTAGAATTTCTGCTCCTTTTTTCTTTAACAAAAAAACAGCCGTTGCTATTCTCGTTAACTCTGGATCCACACCTGGTCCACAGACTCCTGTTGGACAACATAAGGCTGGGTCATATATTCGTATACATGTCATTCCTTTTCAACTCCTTTTTCAAAAAATAATAAGGGAAGCCGAATCGGAATTCGGCTTCTACATGAGATATTATTTACCTGTTTCAGCAAATGTTTTAATTCGATCTCCAATTTCATCTCTTACTCGTTGAAAAACAGCCCATTTCTCTTCGTCAGTTCCTTCTGCTTTTGCAGGATCATCAAATCCCCAGTGAACACGATCTTTATTTGGTGGTGTTGCAGGGCAGACATCATTTGCATGACCGCAAAGTGTAACAACCAAATCTGCTTTTTGTAAAAGATCTTGATCGATCGTATCCGATGTTTGATCTGTAATATCAATGTCCAATTCCTGCATCGCTTTTACCGCCTTAGGATTAACACCATGTGCTTCTATTCCGGCAGAATATACCTCGTATTTATCTCCTAAATACTTTTTTCCCCACGCTTCCGCCATTTGACTTCGGCAAGAATTTCCTGTACATAAAAAGTAAATAATTGGCTTTGTCATCGTTTAAACTCCCTCTCATTTTTGGTTATACTTCCTTTTGGTGCCCGTCAATTCTTTGAAAGGCTATTTTCTGGAAACCAATGCTTTGTTTTATTAGCAATTCGGACAAGATATAACATTAACGGAACTTCCACAAGGACCCCAACTACCGTTACAAGTGCTGCCCCATGATTTAAGCCAAATAATGCAATTGCTACAGCAACGGCAAGTTCAAAGAAATTACTGGTACCAATCATTGCTGCCGGTGCAGCAACACTATGTTGTATTCTCCACCACTTCGCCCAAAAATAAGCAACCACAAAGATGAATAGTGTTTGGATGATTAGTGGAACGGCAATTAATCCAATGTGTAAAGGATTACCAATGATTACTTCCCCTTGGAAGGCAAAAAGAATGATTAGCGTTAGTAATAAGCCTACAATAGTAAATTTCCCTGCAGCTTTTAAATAAACTTTTTCAAACCATTCCATCCCTTTTCGTTTGACTATCAGTACCCTTGAGATGTATCCTGCCGCTAATGGAATAACGATAAATAATAGGACAGATAAAAATACAGTATCTAATGGAACAATCACATTATTTACCCTAAGTAAAAGTGCTACAATTGGTCCGTATGCAAAAATAAGAATTAAATCATTTACAGAAACTTGCACGAGGGTGTAACCTGCATCACCTTTCGTTAAATAACTCCAGACAAAGACCATCGCAGTACATGGCGCAGCACCTAACAATACGGCCCCAGCGATATATTCTGTAGCTAGACTTTCTGGAATAAATGGACTAAAAATAAATCGGAAAAACAGCCAGGCAAAGAAAAACATTGTAAATGGCTTAATTAACCAGTTTACAACAAGGGTAATAACAAGACCCTTTGGTTTCTTTCCGGCATTGACAATGCTCGAAAAGTCCACTTTAGCCATCATTGGATAAATCATTAACCAAATTAAGATAGCTACCGGAATGGAAACTTGAGCATATTCAAATTGTTCTAATGTTTGCGGAACTATAGGAAGCCATTGTCCTACACCAATTCCAATAAGTATACAGAGGGCAACCCAAAGTGTTAAATATCGCTCAAAAAAACTAAGACCCTCTCCTTGTTGTTTTGTTACATCTGCACTCATAGCCTCTACTCTCCTGCCTTTTTTTAGTTACAACACACTCTTAAACCTTTGATTTCAAGGGTTTGGATTCGTTCTTTCTGATCAGGAAGGTGTTTTACAATGCTTTCCACAAGAGGAAACACTTCTGAGTCCTTATTCACCCGATAAAATATCCATTGCCCCTGCCTTCGCTCCGTTACGATATTAAATGATTTAAGTTTTGCCACATGCTGGCTGATGGATGGTTGACTCATTTTTAGAATCTCCACTAACTCACAAACACAACATTCGTCAGACATCAAAAGGGAAACAATTGTTAATCTAGTCTTATCTCCCATTAGTTTCAAAAGTTTTGACCCCTGATCTAAATCAATCATAGGTAGGGTTGTCATATTCATCT
Source organism: Evansella tamaricis (assembly GCF_019042215.1). Taxonomy (GTDB): domain Bacteria; phylum Bacillota; class Bacilli; order Bacillales; family Salisediminibacteriaceae; genus Evansella; species Evansella tamaricis. The sequence goes on from NZ_JAHQCS010000112.1 coordinate 23,282, forward strand.
CCCCCTTTCACAAGTATTATATAAGCACTCACTTATATAATCAACCATTTATATATTAAGAATTTATGTCACCCTATTCATAATATGAAAAGCGCAAGCAACTATGGTCACGAGCGTAGGGCAGTGGAGGAATGACAGCTCGAAGTCCGCTCTTTGACTTCAGTTGTCACTTCCGAAGTGCCCCACAACGAGTAGGCGCTGGAGCTAGACAAAGAAAAGCGCAAGCAACTATGTGTCTTCCTCTACTCGTAGTGCCAAAACATATACATTAAAAGATAACCCTATCCAATAAGTAGGATAGGGCTTTTACGAATTATTTTTTTCTCTAATAATAATCGGAATCTGTTTTAATAACTTGGTTCATCATTTATTTACAAAAAAGCCATTCTCTTCACCAACTAACAATTCCATTGGAATGACAGTGAAAGTTGCAAGCATACAGTTGTAATACTATCGAGGTTGTTTATCTGCTTAACCTTTACTTTTATCAAAAATGGAATCGGCATCATTTTCTTCCAAATAATTCTCATACTTCCTGTGATCAATACTAACACCGGAATAATTCCCCTCAATATCTGCAGTTAATATCCCTTCAACATCTTCAACAATTCCAACTTTCTCCTCTGATTCCACAAACATATTATTATAATCCTTTTCCGTATCATTAAAATCTGATGGGGTTTCAGAAGAACCATAAATACTTACCGCCTGCCAAGCATCTTCCGCATCAAAGAATGTCTGATTGTCCAGATTTTCATCGTACTCAAATTTCCCAAATGCAGGCTTCAATACATCTTCTTCCACTGGACGCTCATTAGTAACCACATTTTCCTCAGAGTGTGTTATACACCTTTTAGTCGTTGGAACTGCTTCCAGCCTTTCGTATGGTATGGGTTCACCACATTTTTCACAAACTCCATATTCCCCTTCATCCATTGCCTTTAGTGCTATATTTATTTGATCAAGATAATGTTCTGAGTGTTCATTTAATGCTAGATCCTTTTCTCTTTCGTACAATTCCGTCCCTTGATCACCTGGGTGATTGTCATAATTTGATAATTCCCCAACGGATTCTTTCGCATGCGCAAATCGCAATCCATAATTTTGCCCATTTAGACGACTTTCTAAATCCCTTTTCATTTCTGTTAAAGTCTCTTTTAGCTGAGTGAACTGCTCTTTTGTCAGCACCAGATCACCTCCAATTCTTTTGCTTTCCTTTGTAGTATGCTTCGTATCAAAAACAACTTCCTGCAAAGATATTGGAATCTCTTCTAAAATACAAGGGCAAATTTGAAGTTTTTTACAGGCCTGTCCACGTTAATTAACCTCCAGGCTTTCCAGCCGGAGGTTTGTTCACTATTCTTCACGCATAGACAATGCTTTTTTTGCATTTTTCATATCATTTGCCAAAAGCTCCTCTAAGTTATAGGCAGGATAGTAATTACTCTTTTCCATAAATTCAAATATTTGGGCATGTAAATCAATACAGTCATTTAATTGCTTTTTTAATACTTTCCTTACCTCTGGAGTAGCTGTTTCCGTGATCGCAATCGCGTAATTTCTCACCGTCGCCTTAGCTAGTCCCAACAAATCACCAGCATAAAATGGTGTAAGATTCCGGTCCGTCTCTCCTCTTGATTCATCTCGGGGCATGTCTGGGAAAAATTCTAATAATTCCTGTAGATTTTTACTCATTCCCTTTATAGCTTTCTGATAAATTTTCTTAAGTTCAACGTTTCTAATATCAGGGAAAGACATTTTAACTTTCATTAACCCATTCGCCTGAAACGCCACCAACTCGTGAATCTCCAATGTTTCATGCCATGCTAAATGCTCCTTATGCATTCTTTTCCTCTCCTTAATTGTTTTATTTACAGCACTAACATAGGGTATTCGTTTAGAGGTTGTTTCAGTTCCAATAATTTACATCTTTAAGATGATAGAGAAATAGACTGGGACACAACTTAAGTGTTTTACTTAGAATGGGAATACACAACCATTGCGAAATATAGTTCCAAACAAATAATATGCATCAATATCTCATTGATAAAACACTTTTGTCCCAGCCTTTAGCCGTAAGACTATAAGGAGTTATTTTCATTTTGCTGACGCAATTCTTCCTTTGCCAAATCCCGATTTGCTTCCTCTAGGTTCTTATGTTCATTTACAGAATCACCAGGGTAGTATTGATTTGACTCCAAGGGATCTCTGGAGCTTGTATCGGTTCTTACTGTATATTCAGCTTCCGTTGGTGTATCTGTTAATGTTGAATGATCCGCTGCAAAGCTGTTGTTTTTCCCTTTTTTATCTTTTGCCATTCCCTTTACCTCCTTTCCAAAAATTATCTGATATACTCTGCATTATAGCTATTATCTCCAGCATGGACTGCTAATAGAGTATTTGCATAGCCAACAAGACGCTGAATAAGCTCATCTGAAATGGCATATACAAGTGAATGAAGTTCTCTGTCAAATAATTTAGGGTCATCATATATTACAGTTGTATTAATAAAAATTTCTCGGTTTCCTTGTAATTCATAATGAATGATTGCTTTTCCTGCTGCCCCTCCTGTCTTTAGATCACGATAATTGGGTAAGAAGATATACCATTCTTCCGCAGTTGCTGAACGAAAATTCTTTGTAAATGTCAGACCGCTAATTTCATCATAAATTTTATTTTCCATTTCTGGTGAAATTATTTCTATCACTTGCTTATTCATCCCAATCAAGCTCCCTACTCCGCTTTAGTCATCTTTATTTTTCGGTTAACCTTTGTGTTGAATTCATCCAGATTTTAGAAGTAACCCAATTTATATTAAACATCCATTCTTATCAAAATTAAGATGTTGGGAACGATAATTTTATAAGGGGAAAAAAGCATTGACTGGAGGTGGAAAAATGGTTGAAATACCCGTTGGTCTCATTATACTTTTATTGCTTTTAATTTTGATGTCAGCCTTTTTTTCCTCTGCCGAAACAGCTTACTCCAGTGCAAACCGGATAAGGGTAAAAACATTGGGAGATGAGGGAGATAAAGGGGCAATCCGATCCCTCTATATTTTAGATCATTTTGATAACGCCCTTTCCACTATTTTGGTGGGTAACAACTTAGTAAACATTGCCCTTGCGACAATATCGGCAAAGATTGCTACTGATATTTTCGGACCAAATCTCGGGGTCTTTATCAGTACAGTTGTTGTTACTACGCTTATCCTAATCTTCGGAGAAATTCTTCCAAAGTCATTAGCTAAAGAGTTTGCAGAAAACGTGTCTGCTAAATTCTCTTGGGCTTTGCTTATTTTAATGAAAATTCTTATACCTGTAACCTGGCTGTTTTTACAGCTGAGAAAATACGTTTCTAGCCTCATAAAAAGGGATAGCACTATACCTTCTGTGACAGAAGAGGAGTTAAAAGCCCTCGTAAACATTAGTAATGAAGAAGGAATTATTGATGAAGAAGAAATGGAATTGGTTCATCGGTCCTTTGATTTTAATGACATTATCGTTGCAGAAGTCTTTAAGCCGCGAACAGATATGGTAGCCGTTGATACTAAAGAAGAGATCAAAACGATTAAAGATGTTTTTATCCATGAAAAATACTCGAGAATTCCGGTCTATGAGGGCGATATCGATAACGTTATAGGTATTTTGTCTGAACGGGATTTTCTAAAGGCTTACATTGAAAATGGGGAAAATGTAAAGATCACTCCACTTCTACGGCAGCCTGTTTTTGTTGTGGAATCCATGAAAATTCACACACTACTTCCACAATTACAAAAGAATAAGGGGCATATGGCTATCGTAATTGATGAGTATGGTGGTACATCGGGGTTGATTACTTTAGAGGATATTCTCGAAGAACTTGTTGGGGAAATATGGGACGAACATGATGAAGACACACAGCTCTTTCAAAAAATGGATGACCATACCTTTTTATTTCATGGAGATTTCCCCATTGATGACTTTGTCCGCCTTACAAAAGTGGAACTTCCAGACACAACATACCATACGCTAGGGGGCTGGTTATCAGATGTATTTCAAAGAATTCCAGCTAAAGGTGAAGAATTAAACTATGAACAAGTAGTAATAAAAATAACCGAATCAGATGAACGTAGAATCCGCTTTGTGAGCGCCACCATTAAATAACAGTGGGTCTTGATACTACCCGCTGTTATTTAATGTTTTTTGACAATTTTGAAATGTTTGTCTATTCTCTCGGAAATATTCACGAAAATTCTCACTTTCTACACTTTTATAAGAAAAGCGCAAGCGCCTTTGGTCACGAGCGTAGGGCAGTGGAGGAATGACAACAAGAAGTCCGCTCTTGACTTCTGTTGTCACTTCCGAAGTGCCCCGCAGCGAGTAGGCGGTGGAGCTAGACAACTTGCCCGAAGGTGCCAAAACTTATACTTTCTTACCTTTTAAGAAAAGCGCAAGCGCCTTTGGTCACGAGCGTAGGGCA
>NZ_JAHQCS010000113.1 GCF_019042215.1 Evansella tamaricis
ACAGGACGTGGCGCTTTGCCCGATGGACGGATACTCTTCAGAGCGATGCTTGTAGAGGAAGAGGCACTGCCCTACGCTCGTGACCATAGGCGCTTACGCTTTTCTTAAAAGGTAAGAAAGTATAAGTTTTTGCACCTTCGGGCAAGTTGTCTAGCTCCAGCGCCTACTCGCTACGGGGCACTTCGGAAATGACAACCGAAGTCAAAGATCGGACTTCTGTTGTCATTCCTCCACTGCCCTACGTTCGTGATCATAGGCGCTTGCGCTTTTCTTATTAGTTAGCGAAAGTCAATTCACCAATTGCTGATGCAATGGTTTCTAACGTACTAACATCAGTAACATCGAAAGCAATCGCTTCACGGGTGCGAACAATCATAATTCCTAAACTTTCATTATCGGATGATGTAATAGGAAATTTAAGTTCTCCGTTAGATTCCCACTGCAAATCATCTTCTTCATTGGAAGCGGCCATGAGACGAACTTCTGATTCGTTCTCGTAAAAGTAAATGCCGACCCAGTCAATATACGGCACTTGTTCCACTAGACTATGTACCGTTTTCTCAAGGATTTGGTGCAAGTTTTTCTTCTTAAATACTTCAGCCATAATTTGCAATGAAGCTACATCTGTTGGTATAGACAAATTAATCTCTCCCTTTAAACAGTTTCGCAAGTATATTCTAACAGAGGATTGGGCATTATGGTGCTGCCAACTTAAGGAAGCACGGCATTTGTGATAACATTTGAGGCAAGAAAGGTGGTGTACGTATGGTTGAACAAGTAGTGATTCAAGGTCCATATAATTTTTTCCAAGCGTTAAAACGTCTTACCATCGATCCTCTGAATGATATAGATTTGAAAAAACAAAGTGTCAAGATTCCTATCCAAATCGGGGAGACAATGGCTGCTGTGGAGGTTAAACAAACAGGATCTTTTGAATTCCCATGTTTTCAAGTGTCTGTTTCAGAGGGGAGACTGGATTGGGATTTACTTTTAGAGAGGTTGACGGATATTTTTCACTGGGATACTCCATTGCAGAAGATTAATGACCATTTTAAAGGAACTGAACTTGAACCTCTTTTTGACAATTACCGAGGAACTCCTTTTGTATGTGACTTTAATTTATACGGCTCCTTAATGAAGACGATTATTCATCAGCAATTAAATCTGACCTTTGCTTACCGCCTGACAGAACGTTTTGTAAAGAAGTTTGGTATGGAAAAAGATGGCGCATGGTTTTACCCGGAACCTGATGTAATCAGTAACTTAAAGGTAGAGGACCTTCGTGAACTTCAATTCAGTCAAAGGAAGAGTGAATATGTAATTGACACTTCCAGGTTAATCAAAGATGGATTATTGGATTTGCACAGTTTAAAGGATGTGGCTAATGAGGATGTTGTAAAACAACTGACAGCTATTCGTGGTGTAGGACGCTGGACGGCAGAGTGTTTCCTCATGTTCGGCTTAGGACGTCTCGACCTTTTTCCAGTCCAGGATATAGGAATCCAAAACGGCTTAAAGCATTTTTTTCAGATGGACCGTAAACCTACGCTAGAGGAGATGCATCATTGGTCAGAGATGTGGAAGCCCTATCGTACATACGCTTCCCTTTACTTGTGGGAGTCTTTAGAGACGGATTAATGTGGAAAAAGAAATTATTACTAATGGATAATTAATTTCCAGTTAGCTCACTCTAATAAAAAACGGTGAACTGAGTGAGATGGATGGTTAGAGAAGATACTGCAAATAAGAATATACGTTACAAGAAGGGGATTGTATCCTCTACAAATACGAGTATTGCTCAGCTTCGACATCCAACAGTGGTCATGTGGTGGGCAGCTGCTATTCCAGGCTATGGACATGTGATGTTATCCAAGTACGTAAAAGGCTTCCTACTAATTTTTTGGGAATTCGTTGTAAATGTAAATTCCAAGTTAAATACTGCAATCATGTATACATTCACTGGTCGTATTGAAGAAGCAGTGGAAGTACTGAATATTCACTGGATCCTCCTTTATGTTCCTGTTTATCTTTATAGTATATGGGATAGTAGAAGAACGACAATAGATATTAATAAATATGCCATTTTAGCTGATAAGAATTGGACGTCCTCAGAGATTAATCCCATTTCATTCTCAGCTTTGGAAAATAATTTTCTAGATAAGCGGAAAAATTGGTTGGCCATATTCTGGTCACTAATTACACCAGGGTTAGGCCACTTATATGTAAACAGGCTCCCATCAGGTTTCTATATATTAGTTTGGTTTATGGTAGTTCTTATTTTTTCAAATACATTACCGGCTATTCATTATACGTTTTTGGGGAATTTTGACAAGGCTTTGGAAGTGGTGAATGTGCAGTGGATAATATTTTTACCATCCATGTATTGCTTTGCCCCATATGATGCTTACTTGCAGTGTGATAGTTATAACAAACTTATGGCAAAACAACAAAGCTACTTTTTGATGAAAGAGTACCAAGATATGGGATTTAAACAAATTTGTCCTATTCTTACAGAAAGAGATGATAAGATGAACGTTGTGGCATCATTTGATCATACGGTGTATTTGGAATTGGCAATCAAGGAATTGGAAAATCATGGTCTTCCTAAAGAAGACATATTTGCCGTTCCCCTTACGGAAAAAAAGAAACCAAAGAAAAATAGTGAAATTATTCGCGGTTCTGGATTTTCCCTCATGGATGTGACGTTTGCCTTTGGAACAGTTTTTTCCCTCTTTGGTGTTATCTATGGATTTGTCCTCCCAGGTGGACCGGTTACCTGGGGGTTAATAGGTGTTTTTTTTGGTTGGGGATTAGGCTTTTTAATCGACCTTCTTGTTCGGAAAAAGGCATTTAAGTGGAAACGAAAAAAAGGGGAAGGCGGAGAAGTTATGCTGATGATCCATTGTAAAAAGGATCAGATTACGTTAGTAAAGGAAATACTCTTTGATCATTTTACACTGGGATTACAAGTGATTGAAGAAGATAGTAAGAACGGAGTATATTAAAATAACAATGGATTGAGGATGGGCTTCCACTGATGGAGCCCGTTTATTCTTAAAAGGTAAGAATTTATAAGTACCTTCGGGCATTGTCTAGCTCCAGCGCCTACTCGCTGCGGGGCACTTCGGAAGTGACAACTGAAGTCAAAGAGCGGACTTCTGTTGTCATTCCTCCACTGCCCTACGCTCGTGATCCTAGGCGCTTTTGCTTTTCTAATTATATTTGAATGGGATTGTAAGACAAATAAAGGAGCATAGCAGGTTGATGTCTTAATTTGCTGAAGTTGTATGGATCATCTACAATAAAGGCAATACAGACAGATACACACGGAAGGAATTCATATAGTTTGAGGTGGGAAATGTGAAACAACAAAGGGAAAAGGGGAAAAAACAAGGAAACGAAGGTGAACCTCCTAAAAGGACGGCATCAGTAAAGAAGGCTTCGGAGAAGAGAAAGAATGGGAAAGACACTTCATATGGTGCGAAAACGGAACTGAAAATAAAGGAGGGTCAACGGTTCCCGTTAACCATTAAACGAATGGGAATAGACGGAGAAGGAGTTGGTTTTTTTAAGCGGCAGGTTGTTTTTGTCCCAGGTGCTATTCCAGGAGAAGAGATTGTATGTGAAGTAACGAAGGTGAGAGGGAAATTTGCCGAGGGTCGTATCGTCAAACTGCGACAAAAGTCTCCAGATAGGGTTGCCCCGCCATGCCCGATTTATGAAGAATGCGGCGGCTGTCAGTTGCAGCATATGACCTATGGTGCACAGCTTCGGGAGAAAAAGGATATTGTAAGGCAGGCATTCGAACGCTATACGAAAATAAATTTGGAAAAACTGGACTTTAAAGATACTATTGGCATGGAGGAACCGTGGAAATACCGAAATAAAAGCCAAATGCAAGTGGGGCATCATCAAGGGAAAACCATTGCTGGGCTATATAGTTCAAACAGTCATAGGCTCATCGATTTAAAGGATTGTATTGTACAACACCCCCAAACAAATAAAGTAACAGGGGTGGTAAAACAACTTGCAGATGATTTGAAGATCCCAGCTTTTAATGAACGAAAAAGAACGGGAGTACTACGAACAATTGTCACTAGAGTGGGCTTTGAAACGGGAGAATATCAGCTAGTTCTCGTAACTGCGAAAAAGGAAATTCCAAGAGTGGAATTATTGATTGAGGAGATTCGCCGTCGACTACCGGATGTTACATCCATTGTTCAGAATGTTAATCCGAAAAAAACATCGTTGATTTTTGGGGATGAGACCTACACCTTATTTGGGAAAGAAAAAATCGAAGAGACGATGAGTTCCTTCAGATTTAATTTATCTCCACGGGCTTTCTTTCAGTTGAATCCCGTGCAGACGAAAAAATTGTACGATGAAGCAAAAGATGCCGCTAGTCTTACTGGAAAGGAAAAAGTGGTGGATGCATACTGTGGTGTTGGAACTATCGGCCTTTGGCTCGCGGACGGAGCTGCTGAACTTCGAGGTATGGATGTTATCGAAGAGTCTATCCAAGATGCAAAGAGAAATGCAGAGGCACATGGTGTGAAGAACGCATTATATGTTACCGGGAAAGCCGAGACATGGCTCCCTAAGTGGGAAAAAGAAGGCTGGCATCCCGATGTGGTTGTGGTCGATCCACCAAGAACAGGCTTAGACCAATCGTTTATAGAAACATTGTTGCGAGTGAAGCCAAATAGGATCGTTTACGTATCGTGCAATCCATCTACTTTAGCTAAGAATGTAAATGACTTAACAAACGGTGGCTACAGATTGAAATCCCTGCAGCCAGTGGACATGTTTCCACAGACAGCACAGGTTGAGTGTGTGGTGAGGATAGAGAAGAAATAGGCTGATATCAAAAGCTTTAATGGTTTTTAAGTGAATATCGAATTGTGTTTTATGTTCCCTCAGACTTGGTGTTTGAGGGGATTTTGATTTAGGTAGTCTAACTTTTACACCGAACTAGTGTCATGCGTTGGTGTATAGGTTTTGTGACATACGCCGTTTTTTGAAGAGAAATAGAGGCATGTATGAATAGATTATTGAGTAAATAGTCATATTATGATATGTTCTGACTATGAAGAAGTAACAGAAAGAGGTGATACTATGGGATCAGCAATCAGACCATCAGCAGATTTAAGAAATAATTATAATGAAATCTCTAAGCAGTGCAAAGAGTCAAGAGATGCAGTTATTATTACCGTGAATGGACGAGGTGATACAGCAGTTCTTGGATTGCAGGATTACTATCAGATGAAATCAGAGCTGGAACTACTTCGAACACTTGCAGAAGCTGAGGACGATGTGAAAAATGGGCGAGTCGCACCTATGCAGAATTCAATTGATGATCTTCGTGCATCTTTACTCGAAAGGAATAAGGGATGAGGTATAAAATATTACGAACGGATAAGGCAGAGGAACAACTCCGTGACATCATATTTTATATTGCAGATGATTCCAGTGATGTTAATATTGCACTTGGGTATCTGGAAAGAATAGAAACTGCAATTAATAGTCTTCAGGAGTTTCCTGAGTCAGGATGTATACCCAGATATTCGATTTTAAAAAAGCAGGGATATAGAGTAGTAATTGTTGAAAGGCATCTTGTCTTTTATAAGATAAATGAGTCAGATAAGACTGTTATTATATATGCTATCGTTGATGGTAGAAGAGAGTATCACAACTTAATATAATTCATCAAATGAAAGTAAGGACACTAGTAATCCGAATTATAACGGAGAGAAATCTAGCTACCTATTATAAAGAAAAGATAATATTCAATGTCCCACGATCAATAGTGCGATAAGAGAAGTAATAAGTGGTAGGATTAAGGGTTGCCCCACGGGGACTAGTATCACTAAAAGATTCTAATCTAAATATACTTTTTTTAATAGTATCATAGTTATATGGTGAACGAACGTTGAGTGTGTGGCGTTGATAGAGTTGAAATAGCTTGGTGGCAGTATGTAGCTTTGGTCACTTTAAATAAATATTTTCCCTCGGACTAATGGTTCGGGGGATTATTTTAGTTATGTGAATCTAATCTTTGCGCAATATGAAATGTTACATGTTATTTCTGGATAATGGTTGAAAAGATGACAGAGCCTTTCACTTTATGTCGTTATATGCAGCCTTTGAAAAAATTTATATTCCTTTTTTAAATCCTTTTGAAATTAATTTCGTTAATATTAGTAGAGGTGGTGAGAAACATGCAATCAGATGAATCATTAATAGAAGAAATAAAGAGCGGAAGTCAGGCAGCAATGGAAGTGCTAGTTAAAAAACACTATAAAAATATATTTGGCTTTACATATCGAAAGGTTGGGGATTATCACTTAGCTTATGATATGACCCAAGAAATATTTATCAAAATGATGAAGTCTATTGCAAGCTACAATGGACAAGGTAAATTTCAGAATTGGCTTCTAAAATTGCGGTGAACCACTGCCGTGATTATTACAGGAGCAGTGCTTATAGACGAAAGGATGAATTGAACGAGTTAGATCACCAGTTAAAGGATGAACGAGTGAATGTAGAGGATCTGCTGAGTAAAAAGCTAGAAAGCGTCAAAGTAAAGGTAGCGGTGGACCAGTTGCCAGACTTTCAACGTGAAGCAATTATACTAAAGTTTTACCAAGGCCTAAAGATAAGGCAGATTGCAGAGCTGACGGAAGCGAAGGAATCTACCGTGAAATCGAGGCTCAAGCAAGGTATCGATAAATTAAAACTTTTATTAAGAGGGGGGATGAGGTTGAACAAAGTCAACAGAGCCAACAAAACAAACAAAACAAACAAAACAAACAAAACCGACTTCGATGAGTTGGACGATATTATTGATGAAAAAGAATATGAAGTTCTTGAAGAAGAATTATCACATTATCTTGTGAAATTCCCAGATGAACATAAAATAGATGACTCGATAGAGACACTACGTCAATATGTTCCGGATCGCAAAATACAATCTCCCAACAAAGAGTAGAAAAATGGAGATTATCTTGAACTAACGGGAGCGAGAGTGAAACACGGAGTTGTCAAAGTGGCAGCTCCGTTTATTAATGGACTGATTAAATCACTTAACTTTAATGCGTAGTCGGTTACATTATTTCGAAATTCCACATTAGTTCATAGAGGTTTTTATAATTCTTGGAGGTTTTAAGCTAGGGCTACAACTTTTTTTGGAAAATTATACATATAAAGTTTCGACAGAAAATAGTTATCCGCAGTTGAGAACATAGTTTTATTCGGTACAAGACACCTGAAAACAGTTGCCTAAAGCAACTGTTTTCAGGTATAATTTGGATACAACATATAAATTAAGGGGTTATCCAAATGTTAAAACCAATTTCTACACATATTGAAGAGGTTAGAAGTTTCAATCGTTTCTATACAAATATACTTGGTTTATTAAATAACGCGGTTTTTGAAAGTCCATTTTCATTATCGGAAGTAAGGGTAATGTTTGAGATATATAGTCGAAACTATTGTACAGCTAGGTTATTGCAAGAAGAATTGAATCTTGATCGAGGGTATATCAGCAGAATAATTAACAAGTTAGAAAAACAAAAACTAATCTACAGGGAAAGGTGTAAGGAGGATAGCCGTAATCAATTGCTTCACCTCTCAGATGCTGGAATACAAACTTATCAAGAATTAGAAGCTAAATCTAATGAACAAATCAAATTACTTTTAGAAAGTTTAGATGAAGATAATCAAAAAACACTTGTGTACTCAATGAATACTATTAAATCGGTTTTATCAAATTCAGAGATAAAAAAGAGCCAAGATATTATTATTCGAGAAGACTACTCTCTAAGAGATATCGAGCTTATGAAGAAAAAGCAAGAAGACTATTACACGAAACAAGTTGGATTTGATGCATCTTTTATTAATTACCTACATCAAACATTTGATGGTGAAATTGAAAAAGTTTGGACAGCAGAAATGAACGGGGAATTTGCAGGTTGTATTGGTTTAGTCAAGGTTGATAGAAAAAAGACTCAGCTACGGTGGTTTTTTGTTGAATCGACTATACAAGGGAAGGGTGTCGGTTATAAGCTGTTACAATTGCTTATCGATTATTGTATTAGACAAAAGTATGAACAAATCGTTCTTATTACAGTCAATGAACAAATAGCAGCAAGAAACTTATACACAAAATTCGGTTTTCATATTATTGAGGAAAAAGAGGAACAAGTATTGTGGGGGAAAAGAGTAGTAGAAGAACATTGGGCATTGGATATATTAAGCGATTACAAACATGAAAACTAAGGGATGTATGGAGCAAATAGCCAAAATGATGCATGAACAAGGTGAAAGATTAAAAAAGTGCGCAAATGCGGCATTTTTAAAAGGTAAGAAAGCATAAGTTTTTGCACCTTCGGACATTGTCTAGCTCCATCGCCTACGGGCTCGGATCACTTCAGGCAGGCTACTACTTGAGCTACATCCTTGCTGCCTTGCGACGAGTAATCGCAGGAGCATAGGAAGCCAAAAAGCCGATTCTGTCAAAGTCCTTCCAGGTTCAGGTCTAACTTTTACGCAGAACTAGTGATATGCGTTGGAGTATAGGTTTTTGTGGCAGACCACGAACTGTCCCCGTTTTCCCAGTCTTGATACTGAGCAATTTCATAATACTGTGCAACAAGGAATTTCTTTTAAGATGACATTGTGAAAAAGTTAACGAGGAAGATTATTCTTCAACAAGAGTAGCACTTACATAAATTTGCCATAACTTACGCAACCTAAAAATAATTATTTTAGGGAGGGTTAATTGTGCCAGAAAAACCATCAATTACATCATCAGAATTAGGAACGTTATGGCTTACATATCAAGAAAAAACTATGATTTTACGAATGTTAGAGTATTTTATAGCGAAAGCAGATGATGAAAAGGCTAAGGATATTATGTCTAATTTGTATGAAGAACTTGAAATGTATGTTGGTAAAATAGTTCAGATATATGAAGAGGAGGGTGCTGTTATACCAGTTGGATATACAGCACAAGATGTAAATAAGGATGTCCCAAAGCTATATGATAATGGCTTTGACATTATGTTTGTACGCCTTTTAAAAGAAATCAGTATGGGATTACATTCATTAAATTTAACAATGACGTTTCGAGAAGATATAAATATGCTTTTTGAAGACCTCACTGCTCTGACACAAAAGTATTTCAGGATTTGCTCTCAATATTTGCTTGAAAAGGGGTTACTTGTTAGAACACCTTACGTTTCGATGCCAAAATCAGTTGAATTTGTTAAAGATAACAGTTATTTACGTGGAGTAGCTCTCAATCCATTTAGCCAAAAAAGAACATTGAATACAGTAGAGGTCTCTCACGTTCATAAAGCTATTGAATCCAACCTTACAGGTTTACAATTGATTTTAGGATTTGGTCAATGTGCAAATGATGGTGAGGTAAAAAAATACTTTAATGAGGGTGCAGAGCTTGCCAAAGGCATTATAAAAGAATTGAGTGAAGTTATGATTCAATCAAACCTTTCAATTCCTCAAACTCCAGGAGGGAATCCAACTCGTTCAACAGCAGCACCATTTTCCGATAAGTTAATGATGTATTGCACAAGTCTTTTTTGTAGTTTTTCTATGGGAAGCAATTCTCTCGGAACTGCTTTTAGTTTACGAAATGACTTGCCCGCAAAAAATACAATTTTTATTAAAGATATTTTTGAATATGCTCATAAGGGTGGGAAAATCATGATTAAAAATGGTTGGATGGAAGAGCCACCTCAAATGGAGGACCGTAAACAAAAGATGAATTGAGTGATATTGGGTGAACAGTTATAAGAAACCTAAAAAACATGAGGCTTTACTATGGAGCATAGCATTACCTGGTTTCGGTCAGTTCCTAAATAGAAGGTTATTTAAAGGGAGTATATTCATTTTTTTTAGAATTTCTTGTGAATGTACTAAGTAACTTCAACTTAACGATTATATATTCATTTACAGGAGAAATACAACAAGCCATTGATGTTACAAATTTTCAATGGCTTATGTTCTATCCTTGTTTGTATATGTTTGCCATGTGGGATGCATATAGGGATGCAGAAGGAGAAATCAATCCATATACGTATCTCCCCTTTGTATTTGGTGCATTTTTTAAAAGGAAAGTATAAGTTTTTGCACCTTCGGGCTTGTCTAGCTCCACCGCCTACTCGCATGGGAACTGAAAAAGTGGTGCTTTTCCACTTTTACAGTCCCTAAGCAATGAGCGTAGCCGTCGCAATCTTTAAAAGCCTGATAGGAGTGGTTTTCGCCTATCAGGCGAGCGACGAGCGCAGCCATTGCCATACAGATAAAAGGAACTGAAAAAGTGGTTTTAAACTTTTTCAGTTTCAACATATACGCTGCGGGGCACTTCGGAAGTGACAACTGAAGTCAAAGAGCGGACTTCAGGTTGTCATTCCTCCACTGCCCTACGCTCGTGACCATAGGCGCTTGCGCTTTTGTTATAACAATTGGGTTGATTTTTTCAACAAATCTAAAAATAATGGGTGTCGTATTTGGTCCAGTATTTCTACCAATGCTCTCTTTAGTTCCCGGTCTTGCGGTAGGTTTTATCATTTATTCTATTTTACTAACAATTAACTATAGAAAACACTAAAATGTTACTTCTGTTTTTCAACTAAGAGAGCTTTAGTTGAAGAAGGAATGATTTTAAGATGCTTCCTTTGCTTCGCAGTACAACGGATACTATTCTACAGGAGAAGGTAAACACCACTACACCTTTCTGTCTACGACCTCTTTTCAACGCAGGTGAATACAGAAAACACCAAAAAGTATAGCCAATTAAGGATTAAAATTATTGACCTGATAGGTAAATGTAAGTATGATGATATTGACCTAGTAGGTAAATATTTCGTCAGATCTTCAAGGGAGTATTGAATATGCCTATAAAATTATGGGATTTAGAACCTTTAAGGCGAAACGCTATCCTAAATGCCGCCTTAAAAGAATTTGCATTAAAAGGTTTTGACAAGGCATCCACGAATATAATTGCAAAAGAAGCTGGGATTTCTAAAGCTCTGATGTTTCATTATGTAAATAATAAACAGGATCTTTTTCTGTATATATATGACTACTTCAGCAAAATTCTTAATAAAGAATATTTTATGAAAATGGATTTTACTGAAAAAGATATTTTTGATAGGCTACGTCAATCGTATCTTCTTCAAATTGAATTGATAAAGCAACACCCGTGGATTTTTGAGTTTAACAAGCTATCTTTCGTAACAAACTCCGGTGAGTTAAACAAAGAACTTGAGGAAAGAGATAGCAATAAGCAATTTTCATGTGGTACTGAAATGTTTGACATGATAGATGAGTCTAAATTTAGAGCAGGATTGGATATTGAAAAGTGCAAACAAATTATCTTTTGGGCGAATGTAGGTTTTACTAATGAAATATTAGATGATATTAGAAATTCGGAAGCTTCAAATATGGATTATGAACGTATCGTTTTAACACTTGATGAATACTTTGACGAACTAAGGAAAATTTTCTATACGTCAAGCAATGAATAAGGGATTTGGGAATGTGAGTTTCAATGTGGAATGGTGTGTCTGCGCGTATTAGTGTCGTAATAGCACTTGTCTTTATAGCACTTGTTATGTTGAATAATGTAGGTAAAGAATCGATGGATGGGAGTATTGAGATGATTGAAGCGCGCGAGTCAATAATAGTAGAGTTTCCTTTGAGGGGAGAATGGCTCTCTCCTAACACACCAGGGACAAAAATTCCAAGCCACGGAACAGACCGGTTTGGAACAAGATATGCTTATGACTTTATACAGGTGGATTGGGAAAGAACGGGTTGGCCAGCCTATCGAGTTAGTTTGCCGAAATATCTTCTTTTCGGGGTTTCCTTAAGTGATTATTACTGTTGGGGGCAAGATGTATATGCACCTTGCGACGGGGTCGTTGTCCAAGCAAAGGATGGTTATGAAGAACTAGCCCGAACGAATTTACTTACAGATATGTCTAAAGCCTATAAAAATGCCCGTTATTTCGATCCGAAAAAAGACGACGTACAATCAGTTGCTGGCAACTACATCATTATGGAATGTGGCGACAGCGTATATGCTGCCTTAGTCCATCTTCAAACAGGATCTATCCAGGTTTCAGTCGGTCAAGGTGTAAAAAAAGGTGAAGTTATTGGTAAAGTCGGCCATTCAGGTAATTCTTTTGCTCCACATTTGCATTTTCAGCTTATGGATAACAGTGATATATCTATTGCAAACGGATTACCTTGTGCTTTTGAACAATATGAAGTGTTCCAAGATGGTGAGTGGCAAATAGTAGTTAATGGTATTCCCACAGATAAAGATAGGATAAGGTTTGGTTACTAACCTGGATAAATACAGGAGAGATGTTAATTTTATGGATGATACAAGCTGCTTTATATGGATAAAACCATATACCGGCACGAATCAGTATAGTACTTGGATTTCCCTTTGTGGTATTGTTTTTTTTCAGGTTTAGGCACTTATTCCAAAAGCGACGGAACGGTTAGCTTATATCACTATTCAAATCCTGTTGAGGGTGATATTTATAGCAGTGTTAGCATCAGTTGTATTTTAAGATGCTTTTAAAGTGGTGAGAGACGATTGATATAATCGCACGAACTGAATGATTAACTAACTTCAGTCGACATTTTACCACGAACGGACGGTTCTAAAAAAACATCAATTCTGTCCTCTCCAGACAGGTGGAGTGTGTGGTGGAGATAGTAAGGGAATCGAAGGTAGCCAAAGTCGGTAAAAGATTTCCGGTGTCCTATCAGCTTTATTTCTATATCCCTATACAAAGAGATGGATCATTCAGGATTTAGTTTATGAAACTATCATAAACTTTATGGTTCTCTTAAAAAATGGAAGAGAGGTGTTTCTTGTTGACAAACAGTAAAATGAATTCAAAGGATGGAAAGGGATTACATGATTGATTTTTTCATAATGACAGTAATTGGTTTTAGAGTATTTAACAATATAGCATCAACGTTGATTTTGGGATAGGTGTGAGTGGTTTATTTGATTCGTTATTTTTCACTTAAGAATCTAGAGAAGGAGTCTGATTTACGTGAGTAGTTCACGAAATGAAATGAAGCTAATCATTCCAAAAGGATGTGACAATGCTCCGAGGAAACAAATAGTAATTGAGTTTACAGTAGCTATTTTAAATCAGCCGAATGAAATAATTAAGGAATATGTACATGATTCAATCATCTGGTATCAGTTACGAGAAAATATAAAAATAGAAGGTCATTGCTCATTCATTACTAGTTTGCTGAATGAAAGTAAAGATATCGTTGACTGTCTGGAAATTTACCAAGTAATAACTCACGGGAAATTCGCTTCAATAAATGGAGTGATTTCGCTAGAAAATGGATCTAAAATTGATTTTTGCGATGTATATATGTTTAGTACCACTTCAAAGTCTGGAAAGGTAAAGGAAATAAAATCATATAGAGTATAGTCTTTTGAGTTCCAATTTACATAAATAGTTTCGATTCCATAATAGGCTCGTAGAAAGGTCTCATGAGCTAAGTCTTCCGCTTCTTGGTAATCATCGGTCATATACATATGTACTAAAAAACAGAATCACTATATAATTTGTGAATCTCTTCCAACTGATTTTTGCTGTAGCCTGACAAAAGTTCCCCACCTCTTTAGAAAAACTCGATATTCAGACGAAATAGAAAGTAAAAAGGTTACAAAAATAGTGGAGAATAAGAAAAGCGCAAGCGCCTTGGTCACGAGCGTAGGGCAGTGGAGGAATGACAACCTGAAGTCCGCTCTTTGACTTCGGTTGTCACTTCCGAAGTGCCCCGCAGCGAGTAGGCGCTGGAGCTAGACAATAAGAAAAGCGCAAGCGCCTTTGGTCACGAGCGTAGGGCAGTGGAGCTAGACAATGCCCGAAGGTGCAAAAACTTTCATATCTTTAAATAAAAACCGTCGTCAATGAACTGACGGCGGTTTCTCTATGAAACTATTTACCTGCTAATTGTGCTTTCTTAAGATCTTGTTTTTCAAGGTCAAAGCGGTCAGCATTCATTACTTTCACCCAAGCCGCTACAAAATCCCGTACGAACTTTTCTTTATTATCGTCTTGAGCATATACTTCTGCAAGGGCACGGAGTACGGAGTTGGATCCAAAGACGAGGTCCACTCTCGTTGCTGTACGTACTACTTCACCGGTATTACGGTCACGACCTACGTATTCATTTGCTCCCACCGGCTTCCACTCAATACCCATATCAAGCAAGTTAACAAAGAAGTCGTTTGTGAGTGCGCCTACACGATCTGTGAATACACCATGCTGTGTTCCGCTGTGGTTTGTACCAAGTACGCGCATACCACCGATAAGTGCCGTCATTTCCGGAGCTGTTAGACCAAGTAGTTGTGCTTTATCAATGAGAAGCTCTTCCGGACTTACGCTGTACTGTTTCTTTTGATAGTTACGGAATCCATCAGCAATTGGCTCTAGCACATCAAAGCCATCAGCGTCAGTTTGCTCTTCTGTTGCATCTCCACGACCAGGAGCGAAAGGAACCGTTATATCAAATCCTGCATCTTTTGCAGCTTTTTCTATTGCTGCACTACCAGCAAGTACAATTACATCTGCGAGGCTTACTTCCTTTTCGAAGTCATTTTGAATACCTTCAAATATATTTAGGACTTTTGCAAGTTGTTCAGGCTGATTTACTTCCCAGTCTTTTTGTGGAGTTAGACGGATTCGTGCTCCGTTTGCACCACCACGATGATCGGATCCGCGATAAGTACTAGCGGAAGCCCATGCAGTTGTTACGAGCTCGCTTACTGTTAATCCTGAATCTAGAATTTTTCCTTTAAGAGCTGCCACATCCGCATCAGTTAAATCATAATTACCAGCCGGTACAGGATCTTGCCAGATGAAGTCTTCTTCTGGTACTTCTGGGCCTAGATATCTAGCTTTTGGACCCATGTCACGGTGTAGTAGTTTAAACCAAGCGCGGCCGAATGCATCTGCAAACTCCTCTGGGTTCTGATGGAAACGGCGGGCAATTTTTTCATATTCTGGATCATGACGTAATGCCATATCTGCAGTTGTCATCATTGTATTAACTTTAACAGACGGGTCTTCTGCATCTGGTGCTAAGTGCTCTTCTGCAGGATCAACAATTTGCCATTGCCATGCACCTGCTGGGCTCTTCGTAAGCCACCATTCATATCCAAACAATAAATCAAAGTACCCATTATCCCACTGTGTTGGATTAGCCGTCCAAGCTCCTTCAATACCACTCGTAATGGTGTCACGCCCTTTTCCGCTACCGTAAGAGCTATGCCAACCTAAGCCTTGCGCTTCAATTCCAGCAGCCTCTGGCTCTGGTCCAACATGAGCAGCATCTCCAGCACCATGTGCTTTACCAAACGTATGTCCACCAGCGATAAGTGCTACTGTTTCTTCATCGTTCATTCCCATACGGGCAAAAGTTTCACGGATGTCACGGCCGCTTGCAACAGGATCTGGTTTGCCATTCGGTCCTTCTGGGTTTACGTAAATAAGTCCCATCTGAACAGCTGCAAGTGGATTTTCAAGGTCACGATCTCCCGAATAACGGTTATCACCTAGCCATTCCGTTTCTTTTCCCCAATATACGTCTTCTTCAGGATGCCAAACATCGGCGCGTCCTGCACCAAAGCCGATAATTGGTCCTCCCATATCTTCAATGGCAACGTTCCCTGCCATAACAAGTAAGTCTGCCCAAGAGATTTTGTTACCATATTTTTGCTTAATCGGCCAGAGGAGTCGACGTGCTTTATCCAGACTAGCATTGTCAGGCCAGCTGTTGAGTGGAGCGAAACGCTGATTACCTGTTCCACCACCTCCACGACCATCACCAGTACGATATGTACCTGCGGCGTGCCAAGACATACGGATAAAGAATGGTCCATAATGACCGTAGTCAGCAGGCCACCAATCCTGGCTGTCTGTCATTAGGTTACGAAGGTCTTCTTTTAGCGAAGCATAGTCCAGCTTTTTGAATTCTTCTGTGTATTCAAAGTCTTCATCCATCGGGTTTGTTTTACGATCATGCTGATGTAAAATATTCAGGTTTAATGCGTTTGGCCACCAGTCTCGGTTTGAAGTACCACTAGAACTGTGACTAGTAGCGCCGCCATGAAATGGGCAGCCGGCTACGTTATCATTAGTTTTGTTGTCCATTGTCATTCTCCCTTTCTTTGAAAAAGATATTAAATAATTATGAATCTAGTTGTAAGAATCTTACAAACTAGAAAATAATAAATAATTATTATTATGTAATCATTATAATAAACAGTTATTCAAATTGAAAGTAATATAGACTCTTAGACTTAATTTATTTTAGCAAGAGGTCCACTATGCTTGAAACATAGTTTTATATTACCAAAAAAGAGTAACAATAATAGGGCAAAATTAGTAAAGTGTCATAGAATGTTCAATTTTTTAATGCGATTGTATACATAAGAAAGGGGAATGATAGTAGCTATTTTTTTATCGTAAATTGTCGAAATCATTCTCAAGAACATGTGGATAAATGATAATTGTAGAAGTGATTTATCTTTCATTGTTTCTTGCCGTTTTCCTCGAGTCTCGGATTCAATTCAATTCCAAGTAATTTTTACTATAGTAACCTTAGATAATCGCCGAACACATTCAATAATGGAAAGTAATTGCGAAAAAACGCATGACATGACTGTATAAAAACATCGCTCAAACTTGTATATACAAAAAATAAAATAGTTCTTGATTTATTCTCGTGGGCTATGCTACTATTAGAACAGTTAGAAGCTTGTATATACAAGTTAAGTCTACAAGGAGTCTAAACACTCTAAAAAGGATAACTCCACATTTTTTGTGACATAAATGAAAGGGTTTTCTTTTTATGGAGAGGGAAAAGCAAATCTATTATTAGGGGGTAACAAGATGAAAGCAGTAAAACGATTATTAAAAGGAATTGCCTTGTGCTCAATTGTTTTTGCAGTAAGTGCGTGTGGAAGTGAAGAATCACAAAATGGATCAGATGACAGTTCAGACTCTGCCGATAAAATTACTATTTTCCAAGACAAGGTGGAAATATCCGAACAATTTGAAAAATTAGCAGCAGAGTATACAGCAGAGACAGGTGTCGAAGTGGAGGTTTGGGGAACAACGGGATCCGATTATTTTCAGCAACTTCAGGTTCGCCTGAACAGTAATCAAGGGCCAACTATTTTTAGTATTCAGCAATTTACGGAATTGGAAAGAATTCATAGTTATGTATACGATATGAGTAATGAATCCTATATTCAGCATATTGCAGATGGGATGGCACTGGAATATGAAGGTAATGTTTACGGGGTGCCATACGGACTTGAAGGATTTGGTCTCGTTTACAATAAAGATTTGGTTAGTCCAGAGGACATGACAGACTTAGATTCCTTTGTTGCTACACTAGAAAGATTAGATCAAGAAGGTGTTAATCCGATTAGTTTAGCGAGCAATTCATTCTTTATCATCGGACACTTAAGTAACTATCCGTTTTCCCTTCAAGAAAATAATTATGAGTTTGTTCAGCAGTTAAATAATGGTGAAGTGAGCATGGCTGAAACAGAAGAATTCTTGGAGTTTGGTAGGTTTATGGAAGCGATAAGAGAGTTTGCACCAAACCCATTAGAAGTATCTTATGATCAGCAAATTGGTGACTTTGCTACTGGTAGCACAGCAATTATTCATCAGGGAAATTGGGCAGCTCCAATGTTTGATGACTATGACGTAGATTTTGAGATTGGTATGATGCCATTTCCAATCATGAGTAATGATAGTCTTGCTGTTGGTGTAGCCAGCAGTTGGGCAATTAATAATGATAAAGATGATGCGGAAATTCAAGCGGCAAATGACTTTTTAGAATGGATGTTTACGAGTGAAACAGGTCACCGTTATATCGTGGAAGAGTTCGAGTTTATTCCTGCCTTAACTAATATAGAAGCAAATGATTTAGATCCATTGTCACAGGCTGTTCTTGATGCTTCAAACAACGGTAAAGTTATTCCTTGGTCGCACATCTATTATCCCGCTGATTCAGTACGAGGTGTCCTGTTACCTCCAACGGAAGAATTCTTTATGGATGATGATATTACAGGGGATCAATTGATTGAAAAGTTAGATGCAGCATGGCAGTCAAGATAAGTAGGACAACATTTATAGAAAGATCTTAATGGAATCACCTTAATCTCTTTCTCTTTCATGGGGGTTAAGGTGGTTCTTGTAAATTAGGTGAAATAAAGAGAGAGGTGAGTGCAGTGAAAAAGAAGAATAGGGTTGTCTACTCCATCTTCACTGGCCCGCTGGTTACCATATTTAGCATTGTCGTTCTTATTCCCTTTATTGTAGGTATTTACTACTCCTTCTTTGAGTGGGATGGGATTCGAACGAATCCAATGACATTTGTAGGACTGGATAACTATCTAAGATTAATCAGTGATCAACAATTTATCAATTCTGCAATCCTTACAATTAAGTTTACATTTATTGCCGTTATATCTGTAAATTTATTAGGTTTAGGTTTTGCCTTGCTGGTGACATCTAAGTTAAAAATGGTAAATCCCGCACGGACCATGTTTTTTATGCCAAACCTGATTGGCGGATTAATTTTGGGTTATATATGGCAATTTATTTTTTCGGATGCCTTTAGGTTAATAGGCGAAAATACAGGCTTTCAAGCTATCTTTCGTAACTGGCTTCTTGATTCTAGTCTTGCCTTATATGCAATGGTTATTGTTTTTTCCTGGCAAATGGCAGGTTATATGATGGTTATTTATATTGCTGGTATTCAAGGAATACCAGGAGAAACGTTAGAGGCTGCAAAAATCGATGGAGCAAGTGCATGGCAACGTTTGAAAAACATCACTCTACCACTCCTTATGCCATCGTTTACAATCTGTCTCTTTCTAACTCTTTCTTTCGGATTTAAAATTTATGATGTGAACTTGGCGTTGACAGAAGGTGGGCCTGCAGGCTCCACAGAATTGTTTGCACTTCATATTTATAATGAAATATTTGGAAGGTACAACTATGGCTATGGACAGGCGAAAGCGGTTGTCTTCTTCTTAATGGTAGCAGCTGTAACACTTACACAAGTATATATCACTAAGAAGAGGGAGGTAGAAATGTAATGAAAAAAGCAAATAAGCTTTTAAAAGAAATAGTAGTTCTCATATTTGCTCTCTTATTTTTATCTCCTATTTATATCGTATTTGCAAACTCCTTTAAGGACCGTGGTGAATTGTATGAGAGTGTTCTAGCACTTCCAAGCAGTTATAGTTTCCAATATTACCTTCAAGCAATGGAACGTATGAACTTTATTAGTGCATTTGGAAATTCTCTGGTTGTAACAGCGGTATCCATATTTTTCCTTGTTATTCTTTCTTCCATGACGGCGTGGATGTTAGCAAGAACCAATAATAAGCTGAGTAAAATCATTTTTATGAGTTTTATAGCAACAATGCTTATTCCTTTCCAGACAATAATGATGCCACTCATTCAATTTATGGATCAAATTATGCGTTTAACCAATATTCCTATGTTAAACACACATGGTGGTTTAATCTTCATGCATATTGGCTTTAACTCTGCCCTTTCTATTTTTCTATATCATGGATTTATTACAACGATTCCTAAATCATTAGAAGAAGCGGCGACGATTGACGGGTGTTCGAAGTTTATGCTTTTCTGGAAAATCGTATTGCCAATGTTAAAGCCAATTACCGTTACCGTAATTATATTGAACGTCATCCAGATCTGGAATGACTTTCTCTTGCCTTCCTTAGTACTTACAAGCCCGGGATTAAGGACTATCCCGTTGACTACATTTTACTTTTTTGGTCAATTTACCATTCAATGGAATCTTGCTATGGCTGGCTTAACATTAACATTAATTCCTATTGTTATTTTTTATCTTTTTGCCCAAAAGCATATCATAAAAGGGATTGGAGAAGGGGCGATTAAATAGAATGGAAATTAGCTGAAAGTTGGAGAGAATACAAATCCGGCCTTCACAATTCTAATGAAAGGGGGATGTCCATGCATTACTCAGGATTTGTAGGTTTATTTTACACAGGAGCAGAGTGGATCATGCGTTTTGCCATAATGAACCTCTTGTGGGTATTTATTAACAGTCCGCTCATTTTACTTGCATTATTCATTGTATTGGCGCCGGAAGGAAAAACAATGATTGCTTATGCGATCCCCCTATTCATTCTTTCTCCATTTTTGTTATTTCCAAGCACGTCAGCGCTGTTTGCGACTGTCCGAGACTGGATCACCCAAGATTATATAGGCTATCTGGGGAAAGAATATTTCAAGTATTTTAGAACTAACTATAAAAAGAGCGTGATGGCAGGCTTTATATTAGCATTTATTTGGTTTGTCTGGGTATTTGACCTATTTTTTCTCCAAGCCGTCCATGTCTTTCTCGGAGTGTTATTATTATTTTTCGGTACCCTTTTATATGCTTTTACCATCGTCTATTTTTGTCTGAACGCCCACTATCATTTGAATATAAAAAGTACATTGAGAAATGCGTTCCTACTGACACTTGGAAAACCATTCATGCTGTTTTTAATATTGATAATCCATATTAGTATCTATTACATCAGTTTTCGATTTCTATTTGTCTTTTTTCTTTTTTCTTTTTCCATTTCATCTTATTTATCGTTTTATGTGTTCTACCGATTTATCTTAAAAGTAGAAAGTAACATTACAAGGTAAGTAGTAATATATTCCAATCTTTTCCTTCTGAAATTAGTACTTTCACTAGTTTTCTAATAAGCTCGTTTTGTCCACCAGTTTTCCTAAATCGAATCGCTTTGGAAAACTGGATAGTGAAAACCAGTTCTTTTGACTTGGCATAAGCCAAGTTTTTCTAATAAAAAAGGGGGGTTCCACTTGAATAATAAATTCATGACCTTTATTAGTGAAATACAAGTAATTGAAAAGAATTTACTGGAAATGGGAGAATTAGTGCAACAAGAATGGTTGATAGCGGCTACATCTGTTTTTTCTAAAACCGGAAAATTCGTGAATGACATTTATCAATTGGACCAAAAGGTCGATAAAATGGACTCAAATACAGAGCATTCTGTCCTGCAGTTAATCATGATGCAACCACCACTTCCCAACGAACTGGAAGCATTGACCGCTATGCTTAGAATGTCTAGAGAACTGGAAAGGGTAGGGGATTATGCCGTGAATATTTTGGAGCTAGGAGATGGGATAAGTAACAGAGGTTCATTTCAGAAAGAAATGACAGAAATGAGTGACTTTGTCGGTAGAATGATCTGTGATTGTATGGAAGCTTTAGAGAATAAAAATTTAGAGAGTGCCTCAAGGATAGAAAGACTTGATGACACGGTAGATCATTTCTATGAACAACTCCAAAGAAAGATTATTAGGGAAATGCAAAGGAATTCGATAAGTGTAGCCGAATTGGCTAATCTGTATCTTATCAACAGATATATGGAAAGAAGTGCGGATCATGTGGTTAATTTCAGCAGATTAGTGAAGAAAATGATTTATTAAAGGAGTTACCTACATGAATATATTCTTGCACACTGCAATGGGGATGTTAGGTGGTTTGGGGATTTTTCTTTATGGGATGTATATAGCCAGTGAGGGATTAAAAAAGTCCTCATCAAAACATTTAAAAGAGTTCTTAAAAAAAGTAACAACAAATCAATTGTTTGGTGCATTTGCAGGAGTTGTACTTGCTGCAGTCATGCAATCCTCCAGTGCTGCAACGGTTATGGTTGTCGGGTTTGTCAATGCAGGACTTATGACATTGAGGCAGGCAATGGGCGTAATGCTTGGTACCGCAATTGGAACGACTATTACGGTTCAGTTAATTGCATTTAAAATGACGGATTATTCCCTCCTCTTTATTGCCATCGGTTCCTTCCTTTTTATTATCGGAAGTAGTACAAAAGTGAAGTCAATAGCCAGTATATTCTTAGGGTTTGGGTTTGTATTCTTTGGAATGGGGATCATTACGGATGCAATGGCTCCCCTTCAGACGAATCCAGAATTTATGAATGCCTTTGTTTATTTATCCGATCATCTCATTCTGATGGTGCTAGCTTCTTTATTGTTTACAGCAATTATTCAAAATAGTGCTGCAACCATTGCTCTTGCAATGTCTTTGGGGGCGAGTGGAACACTGCAGCTTGAAACAGCCATTGCTATTGTCTATGGAGCAAATGCGGGGACAGTAGTAACAGCATTGATCTCTAGTATAAATACCACAAAGGATGCAAAGAGAACGGCTGTTGCTCATGCTTTTTTTAAGCTAATTGGTGTGCTGATATTCCTTCCACTCACAGAATATTTTGCCGTTTTTATGGAGTCTATCGGAAGTGATATTGAGAGACAGATTGCCAATGCCCATTCCATCTTCAATATTGTCAATCTTCTAATTCTACTACCGTTCTGTAATAAATTTGCTGACTGGATGCTCAAGCTTATTCCCGAAAAAAAGGAAACAATTAAGGAAGTTAAGTATATTGATCCGGAAAGTCTTGAAGTACCTACAGTAGCTTTAATGAAGACTAAAAAAGAGCTGGAGAGAATGGCAAAGATCATAGATGACAATATGTTTATAGGAATAGATCGTTTGCTTAGAAACAAGGATTCAAGCAAGCACGATACAATCATTAAAAACGAAAGTAAAATTGATGTTTTATATAAAAGCATTTATCATTATCTGCAAAAAATTACAAAAAAGGATATCTCTGATGATGAGTCTGTGGAAAGTTTAAAATATCTTTATATAAATAGTGATTTAGAAGAAATAGCAGACTCGTTGCAGCAGATTACGTACACGCTAATGAAGTTAGATGAAAGAAATATTAAACTCAATGATAAGGAATTATCGGGAATAACCAATTTTTACAAGGAGGTTCGAATCAACTATATCGAGGCAATCAAAGGTTTTGAAGGAGAAGATAAGGAGATGGCTATCAAGATGATCCAACAAAGCCCAGGCGTGCTTAGAATTGAAAAAAAACTAAGGTACGAGCATTTTCATAACAGTGACAGTGAAAGCAGCAGATTAAGCTCCACTTATATCAGAATAATCAATGAATTACTAAAAATCAATCAGCGAACCGTCAGTATTTCCCACACCACAATTGGATTGATTTAAAAATTATTATGTGGGTTTGAATGAGGAAATGAGTGATACTTCATGTTAATTACTGGGGTCATTTTATCCTTATTCCCTATATCTGATAAACCCCACCTACTATTGACAAATTTGTATATACAGATTATATTAAAAACACCAAAGTAACTTGTATATACAAATTTATATAATAAAATAGATGGATTAACTTCGCCCTGGTTAGTTACAACAAAGGGTAGTATACATTTACCCTAGAATAAATGTTCGGAGTTGAATTGGAATGAAAAAAGAAGAATGGTGGAGAAAGGCTGTGGTCTACCAAATATATCCCAAGAGTTTTAATGATACAACAGGTACTGGTTCAGGTGACCTTCAGGGGATTATTAATAGGCTTGATTACTTAAAAACACTAGGTATTGATGTGATTTGGTTAACACCAATATATTCCTCGCCGCAAAGGGATAATGGGTATGATATAAGAGATTACTATTCTGTTCATGAAGAATATGGAACAATGGAGGATTTTGACAGACTTCTAGAGGAGTCCCACAAACGTGATATTAAAGTTATCATGGATATTGTAGTAAACCATACTTCCACAGAACATCCGTGGTTCCAAGAGGCCTCAAAGTCTAAGGATAACCCGTATCGTGACTTCTATATTTGGAAGGATCCTGTAGATGGGGAAGAGCCTACAAACTGGATTTCAAAGTTTGGAGGTTCTGCTTGGGAGTTTGATGATAAAACTGGTCAATACTATCTTCATTTATTTGATGTTACGCAAGCAGATTTGAATTGGGAAAAGGAAGAGGTTCGTGAGCGGGTTTATGAAATGATGGAATTTTGGTTTGATAAGGGGGTGGATGGTTTCCGGTTAGATGTCATTAACCTCATATCCAAAGACCAAAACTTTCCTAATGATGATGGAAGGGTTCCTCCTGGAGATGGTCGTAAATTTTATACCGATGGACCAAGAATACATGAATACATGCAGGAGATGAACGAAAAAATTTTTTCCAAATATCATGCCGTGACCGTGGGTGAGATGTCGTCAACAACCATTGATCATTGTATAAAATACACTAATCCTGACCGGAATGAGTTGAGTATGATCTTCACATTTCATCACCTGAAAGTGGATTATCCAAATGGAGAAAAGTGGGCCATAGGGGCGGTTGACTTCCAAGCCTTGAAAGATATCCTTTCTAAATGGCAAGTGGAGATGTATAAAGGTGGCGGATGGAATGCATTATTCTGGTGTAATCATGATCAACCACGTGTTGTTACCCGATACGGAAATGATGGAAAGTATCACCAAGAATCTGCAAAGATGCTAGCAACTCTCATTCATATGATGCAAGGAACTCCTTATATTTATCAAGGAGAAGAATTTGGAATGACGGACCCCAAGTTTGATTCTATTTCCCAGTATCGAGATGTAGAAACCTTTAATTACTATGAGATCATGAAAAAGCAAGGGGTTTCAGAAAAAGATATTATGGATATTATTAAACGAAAGTCCCGTGATAACTCACGAACGCCAGTGCAGTGGGATGATACAATAAACGCAGGGTTCACGACAGGAACACCGTGGATTGATATTTCAGATAACTATCCCACGATCAATGCCAAGTCGGCTTTAAACGATAAAAATTCTGTTTTTTATCATTACCAAAAATTAATAAAGCTTCGTAAAAAATACGATATAATTACTTATGGAGATTTCGAGCTGATTTATTATAATCATAAACAGCTATTTACTTATATTAGAAGGTATAATAATGAAGTTCTACTTGTTGTCAATAATTTTTATGCCGATGAAGTTAGTTTTGAAATTCCAAAAGCGTTTATTAATAAGGAAAGGGAAGTTTTACTTTCTAATTATGATAATCCAAATACTTCAACAACGTCCTTCTTGTTAAGACCATATGAATCGGTTGTCTATTACTTTGTGGAAAGGTAGGTGGGCTTGATGACTAGTAAGTATGAAAAGATATACAATGAAATAGTTCTCCTAATTCAAAATGGAACACTCAGAGCAAATGCGAAATTACCTTCTGAAAACGATCTATCAGAGCAATATCAAGTCACGAGAGAAACGATCCGGAAGGCATTAAAACTCCTGTCGGAACATGGATATATACAAAAGATACAAGGAAAGGGCTCAATCGTTCTTGATGTCAATAAATATGAATTCCCCATTTCAGGGTTAGTTAGCTTTAAAGAATTAGCGGCAAAAATGGGGCAGCGGACAAGGACCGAATTAGTGAAGTTGGGCCTTCAGGTCCCTTCTGATTTCATTAAAAAGCAATTAAAACTTGAACAGTCTGAAAAAGTCTGGGAAGTTATCCGTGTCAGGAAAATAGATGATGAAAAAGTGATTCTAGATAAAGATTACCTAAATGAGAACTTAATTCCAGGTGTAACAGTAAAAGTAGCGCAGAATTCAATTTATGAATTTATTGAATTAGAACTTGGGCTTGTAATTAGTTTTGCTAAAAAGGAAATTACTGTGGAAGAAGCAACAATGGAGGATAGGAATCTCTTGGATTTAGAAGGTTATTCCAGTATTGTTGTGGTCAAAAGTCATGTTTATTTAGAAGATACAAGCTTATTTCAGTATACAGAATCCCGACATCGGCCAGATAAGTTTCGTTTTGTAGATTTTGCTAGAAGACATTGATTGTTCTAGATCATAAGGTTTCAATAGGAGAATCTCTGAATCTCTACACCTTATACTAAAAATAGTGTTGAAGTCCGCTGAACAATAAAGCTTTCGTTTGATTGTATACTATACGACAGGAGAATCTACATTTATCCATGTAGATTCTCCTGGTTCTTTACTGACGGAATTATCTATATTATTATGTTATCTTAGTTTCATTGATTAAATAATTTTATCACATAATCGGATACTCTCTAAATCACATCTCTTTGCCTAAAAATAGATTTTGTACGATAAAATATTTTTTGAGCAATGACCTTTAGGGAGGAAGAATCTTGGAACGCAAAAGTAAATAATTTTTTCGTCTCTACAAAACGTTCATCCGTTGTGGGGCTACCCATAACGACAGATATGAACCTCTTTCCATCTTTCTCTGCGGTACCGGCAAAACAGTAATTTGCTTCATTTGTAAAACCTGTTTTCAGACCGTCCAATCCTTCCACATGAAAGAAGGGGTATGCAGGAGAAAGCATTAAATTGGTGGTATGTACTGGAATGTCATTAAAATCTAACTGTTCAAAAGATGTGCTGCTGAATTCCAGAATTTCAGGGTAATCGTTTACGAGCTGACTTGCCAGCCTTGCAGCATCCATTGGGGACATGGAATTATAACTACCGTTAAATTCCTCTGTTAGGCCGGTTGCATTTACGAATAACGAATAGTCTGATAATCCCATTTGTTTCCCTTTCTTGTTCATAAGCTTCACAAACTCTACTTCACTCCCAGAAAGGTGCTCCGCCAGTGAAACTGTGGCGTTATTCGCGGAGGAAACAGCCATTGCCATAAATAAATCTCGTAGACTTAGTTGGTCGCCACTTTCAATGGGAATCGATACGCCCCCGGTTTGTGCGGCCGTTTTACTAATAGTTACTTTATCCTCCCATGAAAGTCTCCCATAATGTATTTCTTCTAATATAATATACTCCGTCATCATTTTAGACATGCTGGCCACAGGGTATGGGATGTCCTTATTTTTTTCAAATAGGACTTCACCAGTTTCAACATCCATGAGGACAGCTGCGGTCGCCTCTATGTTTGGTTTATTGGAATGGGAAGTCCAACCTAAGAAGACGAAGATAATAGTGATAAATGTGAAAACTAGGAGTAATGTCTTTTTAATCATTTTTTGCATCAGTTCTTTTCTCCAATCCATTTTGTAGTAGTATCATTGTAAACAAATGGATTAAAGACTTTATAAATGTAATCTTAAGAAACATAGTAGAATTTCTTAAGATTCCATAAAATGATAGGAAGAGAAAAAACATACAAACAACATAATTATAGTAAATAAATATTTTAATCTATTAAATATTCTGATAAACTATAAGTTAGTTAATTATTGAGCAAATCAGTCTAGTGTGGCTTCGGATAAACTTTAACTATAGTAAACACTGAAACACTTAATAAAATATCGGGTTGTGAGGATGGTAAAAATGACCAGCAACGAAACGAAAACAGATGTTATCTTAATTGGTGCAGGAATTATGAGTGCAACTTTAGGTACACTTTTGAAGGAGTTAGTACCTGACTGGGAAATATCGGTATTTGAAAAACTCGGGAAACCTGGGGAAGAAAGTTCTAATGAATGGAATAATGCGGGAACAGGTCATGCAGCATTATGTGAATTAAATTACACAAACGAAAAACCGGATGGATCTATCGATATTAGTAAAGCGATAACAATAAATGAGCAATTTCAAATTTCCATGCAGTTTTGGTCTTATTTAGTTAACCACAAGCGGTTGCATCATCCTCAGGAATTTATCAGACAACTGCCCCATATGAGTTTTGTTCAGGGAGATCAAAATGTCTTATTTTTAAAGAAACGGTTTGAAGCGCTATCAAATAATCCCCTATTTCAAGGAATGGAGTTTTCTGATGATCCGAATCGTATAAAGGAATGGATTCCATTAATCATGGAAGGCCGTACATCAAAGGACCCCATAGCTGCAACGAAAATTGACACAGGTACGGATGTGAACTTTGGTGCTTTAACGCGTAGGATGTTTGATTATCTAACCGATACTGGTGTTCATGTTCATTACAATCAAAGTGTTAAAGATATGAAACGTACAAGTGATGGATTGTGGGAAGTGAAAGTGAAGAATCTGGAAAGTGGTGCTATTGAAAGCCATACTGCGAAATTCGTCTTTATCGGTGGTGGAGGAGGCAGCCTACATTTATTGCAAAAAACAGGTATACCTGAATCCAAACATATTGGGGGATTCCCGGTAAGTGGATTATTTATGGTATGTAATAATCCATTTGTTGTGGAGCAGCATCACGCCAAAGTGTATGGAAAAGCAAAGGTGGGTGCTCCGCCAATGTCTGTTCCACATCTTGACACTAGATATATTGATAACAAAAAGTCTCTGTTATTTGGACCGTTCGCCGGATTTACACCTAAGTTTTTAAAAACAGGTTCCATGTTCGATTTAGTGACTTCCATCAAACCGAATAATGTCTTAACCATGTTAGCTGCAGGGGCGAAAGAGATGGCTTTAACCAAATATTTGATTCAGCAAGTGATGTTAAATAAAGATCAGCGGATGGAAGAGTTGCGGGAGTTTATTCCAAAAGCCAAAAGTGAAGATTGGGACTTAGTTGTAGCGGGTCAGCGTGTTCAGGTGATTAAAGATACGGTGGAAGGGGGCAAAGGGACCCTTCAATTTGGTACAGAAGTAATCACGGCTGAAGATGGATCAATAGCAGCATTGCTAGGTGCATCCCCTGGAGCATCCACTGCCGTTCAAGTGATGCTTGAGGTGATTGAAAAATGCTTTCCGCAATATAGAAAAGAGTGGGAATCGAAAATTAAAGAAATGGTCCCATCTCATGGTTCATCCTTAATGCAAAACCGTGAGCTATTGCGTTTTATACACCATACTACTGCGAAGACATTAGGTTTTGAAGATGAAGGACAAGAAAATAAGAAGAGCAAGGATCCTATATTACAAGAGGTATAATTGCCATTCTGGCAATATACTTCCTCTATGTATAAGAAATAACAAAAGAATTATGAAAAGGCTGCCCCCCTTTGGGATCAGCCTTTTCATAAACTTTCTTTTATGCTCGTCCCCCCATTTGCTGTTCTGCCATTTGCACGAGGCGTTTTGTAATTTCTCCTCCAACAGAACCATTTGCACGTGACGTCGTATCAGGACCTAAAGTTACTCCGAATTCTTGAGCGATCTCCTGTTTCATTTGTTGTACTGCCTGTTCAAATCCAGATACTAATAATTGGTTAGAATTGTTTGATCGTGCCATTACAAAAAACTCCTTTCAATTTTGGTATTTAATGTAACTTTGTAACTATAGTTTCTAAAGAAATATCAAAATTATGATAGGGAAATAAATCCAATTTAAAAGTTCACAAATTTTTCACGTCATATCTGTTGCTATTTTAATAAAACAATTTTATAATAAACTTCGAAAGCGGTTTCCGAAAGCGGTACCGGAACAACTTGCTAGAAAATAACAGGAGAGATATCTTTATTCCTCTGTATATTAATCCATTTACAGTAGATCTATTAAAACATAGATAGATTACATAGTTTTAGTTTTCGCAAGGAAAATCGAAAGCGCTTTTGTAGTGGAATTACCATAATATACAAGTAATGAAACTAGTAAATATTCCAAAACTAAACAAGAATAAAAATGAAAGGGGTTTTACTGTGGCGATTATTCAATTTCCGAAAGACATGAAATGGGGAGTTGCAACTGCCTCATATCAAATAGAAGGAGCAGTAAATGAAGGTGGCCGTGGGCCTTCCATTTGGGATACGTTTTCAAAAACTCCAGGTAAAATAGTGAATGGGGATAACGGTGATGTGGCTTGTGACAGTTACCATCGTTATGAAGAAGATATTCAATTAATGAAAGAACTTGGTATTAATTTCTACCGTTTTTCTGTGGCATGGCCAAGAATTTTTCCGGAGGGCACTGGTGAAGTTAATCGAGAGGGGTTAGATTTTTACCACAGATTTGTTGATACGTTAATCGAAAATGGCATTGAACCAATGTGTACTTTATACCACTGGGACTTACCGCAAGCTTTACAAGATAAAGGTGGTTGGGATAACCGGGAGACGATTGACGCATTTGTAAACTATGCAGAAGTAATGTTTAAAGAGTTCAAAGGTAAAATAAAACATTGGATTACATTTAATGAACCTTGGTGTGTATCGTTCTTATCTAATTATGTTGGTGCCCATGCCCCTGGATACCAGGATCTTCAATTGGCCGTTAATGTGTCACACCATCTTTTAGTGGCACATGGAAAGACCGTTATTAAGTTTAGGGAGTTAGGACTGGAAGGTCAGATTGGTTATGCTCCAAATGTGGAGTGGAATGAACCATATAGTGATAATCAAGAAGATATTGATGCATGCCGAAGAGCGGGAGGATTTTTTATTGAATGGTTCTTTGATCCTGTATTTAAGGGATCCTACCCACAATTTATGATCGATATCTTCGAGAAAAATGGAGCAGTATTGAAGATGCAAGATGGGGATCTGGAAGTTATTTCACAGCCAATAGATTTCATTGGTATCAACTATTACACCGGAAGTGTTGGCAGATATGCAGAAGGGAAAAGTATCTTTGATCATGAAAGAGTGGATACAGGATATTTAAAAACAGATATTGGTTGGAATATCTACCCTGAAGGGTTCTACAAAGTCTTAAAATACATTAGTGAACAATACGGCAATATTCCCATATATATCACTGAAAACGGTTCTTGTTATAATGATGAACCAATTAACGGTGTCGTTAAAGATGAAGGTAGAATTAACTATTTACAACAGCATTTAGTCTCTCTTCAGCGCAGTATGGAATCAGGTGTGAACATTAAAGGGTATACTTCATGGTCATTATTAGATAATTTTGAATGGGCAGAAGGGTATACAATGAGATTTGGATTAGTTCATGTTAATTACAGAACGTTAGAAAGAACGAAGAAAGAAAGTTACTATTGGTATAAACAAGTGATTGAAAACCACTTCTTTGAAGTGTGAATCTAATGACGTTCCTTCATTGTGATAG
The DNA here is from genome assembly GCF_019042215.1 of Evansella tamaricis. Taxonomy (GTDB): domain Bacteria; phylum Bacillota; class Bacilli; order Bacillales; family Salisediminibacteriaceae; genus Evansella; species Evansella tamaricis. The sequence continues at coordinate 30,969 of NZ_JAHQCS010000113.1, forward strand.
CATTCATTCGGCTCGAAAGCGCTTTTGATGTTATAACTTGAATAATTTGTTGATTTAATTAGCAAAAAATATGTAACACACACATATTTGCATATTTTGTTGGAAGTATATTATATAGAACACTGAAACAATTCTGTAATTATTCCGGATCCCTGCAGAGGACAGGCCTTTATTACTTTTAGGAGGTGAGGAATCGGAAAAACAGATATTATTTTTAAATCATTACAAAACACCTATAAGGGGGATAAAAAAGATGTCAAAATTCATTAAATTAATAGCTATTTCATTTTTAGCAGTTGTGTTCCTAGCTGCATGTGGCGGAGGAACTGATGGTGATACTGATACTGATACTGGTACCGATGGTGACACTACACAAGAACAAATTGGTGAAGGTGATATCGAGCTTGTATTTTGGGAATTTGGTAACACTGGATATGATGTGTTAATTGAAGAATATGTAGCTGAAAATCCACATGTAAGTATTAATCTTCAAAATAGTGATATGAATGACTTGCACGATAACTTGTTTACATCTATTTCTGCAGGTTCTGGTGCTCCTGACATTACGATGATTGAAGAAGCACAAATTGAAAGGTTTAAAACAGCACCACAGGCTTTTGAAAACCTTTATGATTATGGTGCATCTGATGTGGAAGGGGATTTCCTTGATTGGGTTTGGAATAACGGAAGAAGCGCTGAAGGTGATTTCCAATTTGGGTTACCAACAGATATCGGTCCAACAGTAATGTTCTATCGTACAGACGTGTTCGAAGAAGCTGGTTTTGATTCTTCTCCGGAAGCAGTGTCAGATTTAGTTGCAACTTGGGACGATTTTGAGGAAGTTGGTCGACAAATTAAAGATAGCACCGGGAAATTAATGACGGATGCTGGTGAGTTAGTATATAACGCTAGACGTGACCAAGCTACTCAGCAATATTTTAATCCTGATGGAGATCTTATCATGGATGAACATAACCAAATTCGCGATGCATTTGATTATGTGGCAGGATTGTTTGAGCAAGATCTAGTTGGTGATATTCCACTATGGACGCCGGAATGGTTTGGCGGCATGGGAGACGGTACTTATGCAACAATGCTAGCACCAGCTTGGATGCAAGGTGTTATTAAAGACAATGAGCCAGAAGAAGGCGTTTGGTCTATTACAACAATGCCTGAAGGTGCAGGGAACTGGGGAGGATCATACTTAGCGATTCCTTCTGAAACGGAACATGCAGAAGAAGCATATGCATTTATTCAGTGGTTAACAGCTCCAGAGCAACAACTGAAAGCTTTTGAAGGATATGGATTGTTCCCATCCACTCCAGCAGTGTATGACATGCCAGAATTCTTAGAGTATGAAGATGACTATTTTGGTGGTATTGCTACGGCTCAAGTTTTCTCTGAAGCGGCTCAAGCAGTAGAAACAGTCTACAAAGGACGTAACTTCTATCCAGTAGATGACGAAGTGAAAGAGGCTTTAGATAATCTTTCTGCTGGTGCAGATCCAGAATCTGAGTGGGAAGCAGCGCTTGATAGAATTAACAGAATTTTAGAGCGTCAATAACATATATTCGAGGGTATGACCCAAGTTGGTCATACCCTTCTACAAAGCCATTTTAATTATTTGTTGATCTTGTTGGTCTAATAAAGTCATACCTTTTCGAGGATGGCTTATTAAAAAAGTTTTAGAATGAGCCATTCTCGAAAGTCAACAAGATTATATGGGATTGGACATGCCTTAACTAACAACGATACGGGATAAATTTCTGAAGGAGGTCAAAAATGGAGACCACTACAAAGGCAAGGGGATTATCAGAGAAGAAAAAAACAGCGTTATCTGCCTATTTATTTATTTCTCCATTCTTTATTTTATTTGCTATATTTGGCTTATTCCCAATGGTGTTTAGTTTTTATTTATCGTTTTTTCGTTGGGATGGATTGAGTCCAATGACTTATATAGGAGTCAGGAACTTTGAATTAATCTTTACTGATCCTGTATTCTTCTCATCCATATTAAATACTTTCATCATTGGTTTAATGGGGACACTGCCACAAATATTTATTGGAATATTACTGGCTTTTGCTTTAAATTCAACACTTATCCGTTATAGAAACACATTTAGAACATTCGTGTTCTTGCCATATATTACTTCGATTGTAGCAGTGGCAATTATCTTTGGGGTTGTATTTAACAATCAGCCTTTTGGTTTTGCTAACTATATACTATCCACCTTTGACATTGGCCCGATCCGCTGGAACGCAGAGTATTGGCCAGTAAAGTTTGCAATAGCAACAATGGTATTTTGGCGTTGGGTCGGTTATAACACCATTATTTTCTTAGCAGGGATGCAGAGCATTCCAAAAGAACTTTATGAAGCAGCAAAAATAGATGGTGCCACTGTCGGACAGCAAATTCGATTAATTACACTTCCAATGTTAAAACCAATTGTAATGTTCGTTGTATTTACTGCAACGATAGGAAGTTTTCAATTGTTCACTGAGCCATTGATATTCTTAGGGAGAGGTCTCCGTGAAGAGGGGATTACAATGGTTGCATACTTATGGAGAGATGCATTTGTGTACAACTCCTTCGGGACTGCCTCAGCAGCAGCAATTGTCTTGTTTTTCATTATCATTGCCATAACGGCAATTAACTTATTGATCACCAACAGACTCGGTCGTTCGAAGAAAATAGGTTAGGAGGAGATCCCATGGCAAAAGAAAGCAAAGAAGTCGGTAGCAGTAAATTCTCATATCAAAAGTTTTTCGTATATTTATTTTTAATATCGGGATCTTTAATTTCCCTTTTTCCTTTTTATTATATGTTCGTTATGGCCACTAGACTTAATAGAGAAATTAACCAAGTTCCCCCTCCGTTTGCTCCAGGAGCAAATTTAGTGGAGAACTTTCAAAAAGTCTTAAGTAGCATAGATTTCTTCGGTGCGATGTGGAATTCCTTTATTGTAGCCTCATCTGTAACGGTGGGTACTTTATTCTTGTGCTCCTTAGCAGGTTATACTTTTGCAAAATTGGACTTTAAGGGAAAAAATATTTTATTTGCCTTAATCTTAGTAACGATGATGGTTCCACCTCAATTAGGATTGATTCCTCAATACTACATCATTACAGCTTTAGGCTGGTTAAATGATTTTAGGGCAATTATTGTTCCGGGCTTAATTAATGCATTTGGAATATTTTGGATGCGACAATACATTAGTAGTAGTGTTCCCGATGAAATTATTGAAGCAGCCAGGATTGATGGATGTTCCCATTTCAGGATCTATTGGAATATTTCTGTACCAATGATACTTCCGGCCTTCGCAACTCTAGGTATTATTGTATTTATGCATGTGTGGAACGATTTCTTATGGCCACTTGTTGTATTACGTGACCCAACCATGCATACACTTCAAGTTGCTTTACGGGCACTAAATGATGCTAGGCAAATGGATTACGGCATGATCATGTCTGGAACGTTCTGGGCTACAGTACCATTAATCATTGTATTCCTGTTATTCAACCGTTTGTTCATTCAGTCCCTTTCTGAAGGTGCTGTGAAGAGCTAATCCGTTTCAAAATCTAGCTTGGAAAATTATTAGATATGAAAGAAATTCGTTAAACGTTTTTGTTATGAATACGAGACGCCTTGTTAATAATGATGATTGCCAATTGGCTAATCCGTATTAGCAGGGCGTTCCTTACTTTAATAACCAATTTGAGGTGCTTACATTGGGAAAAATTATTATCCAAATCGCTGAAGTGATTTATAAATTTGTGGCACTGAATATTCTTTGGCTCATTTTTTTTCTAGTGGGATTAGGAATTTTCGGATTTATGCCGTCGACTGTTGCCCTGTTCTCTATAGTTAGGGACTGGCTACGGGGAGATTTAGATACTTCTCTATTCTCCAGATATCTGAAGTATTACAAAGGAGAATTTGTGCGATCGAATATACTTGGGGTATTATTTATGATTTTGTTTTATATCATTTATGTCAACTTTTCGTTTGTTTCCTACTATTATGACGAATCTATTCAAATTTATATCTATATTATTATAGCAGGATTTGGTACTATATTATTGATGACATTTGTAAATTTATTTTCTGTCATTGCCCATTTCGAATATAAAATTTTTCAATATATAAAAGTAGCAGCAGGGTTAGTCTTTTTAAAGCCAATTAATACTCTATTTCAGCTTATTTGGCTTGTTGCTTACTTTATCATTGCCATTAATCATCCTACTATTTTTGTCGTTATTGGTGTTAGTGTGTTTGCTTTTGTGTTAATGAGTATAAATTATTCTACATTCAAAAAACTAGGTGCTGTTTAAATAGTTTATCTGTTTTATAGAAAAGGATTTCTTATACGGTGGCATGTGCCCTAACTGAAAAGGGGATATAAGATGACAACAATATATGACATTGCTAAAAAAACGGGTTTTTCCATCACAACTGTGTCAAAAGTTTTAAACAATTATTCAGATGTTGGTGCGAAAACAAGGAAGAAAATATTAGATGCAGTAAATGAAATGGATTATTATCCTAGCTCCAGTGCGAGAAGTTTAACGACGAAAAAGTCCTGGTCAATCGGTGTTGTTTATGTGGAACAGTTAGGTATGGAACACCCTTTTTTTAACGCTGTCATTGAAAGTTTTAAAAATAGTATGGAGAAAAGTGGTTATGATTTGCTCTTTGCTTCAAATAAAATAGGAAATGATATGAAAACCTATTTAGATCATTTCCAATATCGAGGTGTCGATGGGGTTGTCATTGTTTGTTCCGCATTGAAGGACAGCCATGTGGAGAGATTAATTCGTTCTACTATCCCTTCAGTAGTGATTGATTTTGACAGTAGGGAAACATGTGTCGTATATAGTGATAATGAATACGGGTGTGAACTTGCCGTTAATCATTTGTATTCATTGGGTCATCGTAAAATTGCTCATATATCAGGTGACCAAGAACTTTTCCCAGGTGTCACAAGGTTGGAAGGTTTTATTCGTGCAATGCAAAAACATAAACTGTCGATTTCTGATGGTTTTATTGCTGACGGTGGATACTTCTCCTATGAAGGTGGAAGGGCTGCGATGAGGAAACTTCTGTTACAAGATGAAAAACCTACAGCTGTTTTTGTTGCAGGTGATTTAATGGCATTAGGGGCAATTGCTGAAATTCGAGATCATGGTCTAAATGTACCGGACGACATCTCCGTTATTGGTTTCGATGATATTAAAATGATCCAATACACCGAACCTGCATTGACTACCATCCGTCAGGAAACTTCTATTTTAGGAAAAACAGCTGCAAACCTATTATTGGACCAAATAAATGATAAAGAGAAACAGTCTTTGGCTGTTAAAATACCTGTGAAGTTAATAGAGCGAAAATCCTGCAGACCAATATAGTATTGGTCTTTATTTTTGGAAAAGATAAGAGAAGGTAGAGTATAAATATTTATTGTTTAAAGTTCAGCATATTAGTTTTCTTACCTTTGTCTAGCTCCATCACCTACTGGCTCGGATTACTTCAGGCAGTTAATACTAACTGTGTAGCATCCTTGAAGCCTTGTACAAGTAATATAGGATTAAGTTTAGGAGGGAAAATCTATGTACACATTGAAACAGGATCAGAAATTTGAAATTGAAAATTATCAAAACTTAAAACCATTTTCTAGTTTTTTACCAGGAATTGCAGGAGTTAACGGAATTCCAATGTGGGCGTTTTATGTCAGTCGAGGACAAGGAATAGCCAGTTTTGGTGTGCAAGACAAGAATCATGCCATCATGGAATTTTTACCAGCAGATAAATCGTATCAAAATGTAGCTGTTCAAGGATTCCGTACTTTCATTAAGATTACACAAGGAGATAAAACCACATACGTGGAGCCATTTTCCCAAAGGGAGAAGAACTTAAAATACGTGACGGAAAAGATGAGCATTTCTGAAAATATGCTCGAACTAGAATATGAAAATAGGGAATTACAATTACATATGAAAGTGGAGTATGTTATTTTACCTGACTCCCCAATTGCGGGACTAGTTCGACATGTAACGGTGAAAAACCTTTCAGAAGAAGCGAAACAGATTGAACTATTGGACGGGTTACCTAGTGTTTTCCCAAGTGGAGTTCCTAACGCTGCCTATAAGGAGCTGGGGAATACAATTAAAAGCTGGTTTGATGTAACCAACTTAGATTCGAATATCCCCTTTTATCGTCTCCGAGGGAGTATTGAAGATTCCTCAGAAGTGAAGGAGATACAGCAAGGTAATTTTTACTTGAGTTATTCTAGTTTTCGTGGTGAAGTGACGCACCTCCAACCGATTATTGACAGGGATATTATATTCGGGTCAGATACAACATTGCAAGTGCCGGATATTTTCTTGGAAAAAAGTCTCTTCGAACTATTGGAAGAGCCTCAACAAACAACGAACAAAATATCCTCGGGCTTCTCTCCCGTCACAATAGAACTTGATGGTGGTGAAGAGGTAGAACTATTTACGGTAATAGGACATGCCAATCGGATAGAGACGATTCATACATATGTAACTCAAATCACTGTCACGAAATTACGATCCTTGATGGAAAAGGCAAAAACTATTACGGAAGATATTACAAAAGTAGTGAGCACCCGGACGGGACAAGCGACGTTTGATGCATATACCCGCCAATGTTATCTTGATAATGGTTTAAGAGGTGGATTTCCAATTACATTTGAAAAGGATGGAAAAAATAAGCTGTTTTACTTGTTCTCAAGGAAGCACGGTGATTTAGAGAGAGATTATAACTTCTTTTCCATCAGTCCAACGTATTATTCACAAGGAAACGGGAACTATCGTGACATTAATCAAAATCGCCGTTGTGATATCTTTTTTGAACCTAAAGTGGGAGACTTTAATATAAATATGTTCATGGATTTCATCCAATTAGATGGCTATAATCCATTGGTAGTAAAAGGTGTCCGTTTTGCAGTACAAGAAAGAAGCATATTAAATCTGTCTCATCATCTAATAGAAGGAGAAGAGAAGGTTCGGAGTTTTTTAAATAAAAGCTTTACACCAGGGGAGTTGAAGCACTTCTTGGAGGATAGGAATATTCAACTTAGAACTTCGTTTGAGGAATTTCTAACTGATGTACTAGTCCAGTCAGAGGAATCTTTTCAAGGGGAATTCGGAGAAGGTTACTGGATGGATCATTGGACATATAACTTAGATTTAGTAGATAGTTATTTAGCAATATATCCAGATAAGGTGGAAGATCTTTATTTCACTCCAAAGTATAGATACTTCGAAAGCCCAGTTATGGTAAAGGGGCGAAAGGATAAATATTTTGTAAAGAATGGACAGATTCGCCAATATCATGCGATCGAAAAAAGGAAAGAGAAAGTAGCGGAAGCAGAAAAAAACGATGGCGTCCTTTGGATCCGCAAAAATTACGGTCAAGGAGAAATCTACCGAACCAATTTGTATTCCAAGTTGTTCCTCCTTTCTTTAGTGAAAGTATCAACTGTAGCGCCATTAGGTCTTGGTATTGAAATGGAAGGGGATAAACCAGGTTGGAATGACTCCTTAAATGGATTACCTGGAATGCTTGGTGCCAGTACGTCAGAGTTGTTTGAATTAAGTCGGTTAATCGAGCAACTTCTCCGTGTGAAAAAAGGTGGTATGGTGACGATTCCTGTAGAGGCTGCTGAATTTCTGGAAGAGGTCACCCATGTGATGAGTAATGTTTCATACAAAAATGAGGCCAGTGAATGGCGCTATTGGAACCAAGTTACCGCGCTCCGGGAAAGGTACCGCGAAAAAATTTACAAGGGAATTACTGGAGAAGAGAAGACATACTCCTTGGATGAAGTGAGGAACTTTCTCCTTTTGTTTCAAGAGCGGGTGAATAATGGGATAGAACAGGTTCAAAATTACGGAGAAGAATTAGTACCAACTTATTTCTACTTTGAGGCAAAAGAGGAAATGAAAGATGGGGAGTTAAACCTAGAGGAGTTGCAACTAGCGCCAAAAGCTGTTACCCCATTCTTAGAGGGTATCGTAAAACAGTTAAAAGTAACAACCGATTTATCTACTGCAAAAGAACTTTATGAGAGAGTAAAAAAGTCAAATATTTATGACAGTAAGCTTAATATGTATAAAACATCGATGAGTATACATGATGAACCTCTAGAATTAGGTCGTGCGAAATCCTTTACGCCAGGCTGGTTGGAAAACGAATCTGTCTTCCTTCATATGGAATATAAATATTTGTTGGAATTATTAAAAGTTGGACTAACAGAAGAGTTTTTTTCCGACATACAAAAGGCGCTCATTCCGTTTTTAGATCCAAAGATTTACGGAAGAAGTACTTTGGAAAACTCGTCTTTCATTGCCAGTAGTGCTAATCCAAATCCAGAATTACATGGTCGGGGCTTTGTTTCCCGATTAAGTGGATCAACCATCGAATTTTTAAATATGTGGGTTGTGATGATGGCAGGGAAGAATCCTTTTATCGTACGAAACGGGGAATTAACTTGTCAAATTTCCCCGACCCTACCAGGCTGGATGTTTGATGAGTCAGGAAAAGTTACTTTCACTTTCTTGGGTAGTACTGAAGTAACTTACGTTAACACTTCTAAGGTAAATACTTATGGGGAAGGGGCAGTAACCCCATCCACTGTGGAACTGATTTATTCCAATGGGAAGAAAAAAGAAACGGATTACTCCCAATTAACTGGAGAAATTGCGGAAGCCATTAGAAGTGGTGAAATGAAGGAAATGAGGATAATATTAGCGTAAATTTTCGTGAATGAAGTTAAAGTTGATGGGAATCCACCATAGGGAAAAATGGGGGATTCCCTTTTTTTACAGATGAAGTATAAGTTCTCTCAATATTTTCTAAATCAAGTCCCCATGGGCAATTTCGTAGCCAGCACGGGAGTGATGCTGACCATGCTTCGACTAGTGGTTGTGTCAAACAACAGGAAGTGGCGTTTTGCCCTCATGCTTGTAGAGGAGGAAGTGCTCCCCTATGCTGATGATTCATGCACTTATGCTTTTCTATTTTTAATCAGGCTATTATCCTAAAATCGCCAGTAATAATGTGATCGTAAATATGCTGATTAGAGTGGAAATCAAGGTGATACTCGAAACCAGTTTTGGTTCTGAATTAAATTCAATGGCGTACATGACAATGGTCGCTGCTGAAGGCGTTGCAGAGAGGACGATTAGGACTTTAGCCATTAACGGATCCATTGGAAATAATAGAGTAATTACGAACGCAACCATAGGAGAAAGGACGAGACGAACCATGACCCCATATGTTAATTTTCCCCATTCAAAATTTCCCCATTTAATATTGGCCAATTGCATGCCAAGGATAAGCATAACAGTAGGTATGGTAGCTTCTGCGATAATATCAAGAGGAGACATTAAATTGGAAGGAAAACGTAAACCTGTTCCTTTGAAAATCAGTGCAATAATGACCGCATAGGTTGCGGGCATCATAAAAACCAACTTTATAGAAGTCTTAATTCCTTCGAGTCCTTTGGCAGCGTAATATACCCCAAAAAAATTCATGATGATTGCTTGAAGCACCATAAAAATAATGGCATAGGCAAATCCAACTTCCCCGTAGGCAAAAAGAATGATCGGGGCACCGTAATTTCCAGAGTTCATAAATGCGGTGGAAAGGATTAACCCGCTTTCCACTCTAGTTGGATATTTCCTTATCCAAGCGTAAGCTTTGTTTATAAGAATCAACATAAATAAAAGAAGCAGACCAAATATGGTCATATAAAGGTATTGAATATTTAATTCTGCTTGATAAAAAGTCCGAAACACAAGGGCCGGAGTCATCACATAAATAGCAAGGGTTGAAATAGGTTTAATATCAACCTTCTTCCAAATCTGTATAATATATCCCGCGAAAAAAACGAGGAGTACTGGTAATACAACATTAAGAAAAATCGACAAAACACATCACCACCATGATAATCAATAGCATTATCATACCACTATCTGAAGTACTATGTCAGTGAACTATTAAAGTAAAAAACAAAAAAAGCCCACTGCAATGGGCTTTCATTAAAAAAATCGGATTCGCTGGTGTTGGTACATTTTATTTTTATGTTGTTGGATTTGTCTTTTTGTTTTAAATTCTTTTTCTAAATCAGTTTTAAGTCTTTCGGTTATTAAAATCACTAACATATTCATCTTTCAATGACCTCCCCGTTTTTTCTATACTCTTATTTTACTGGCTAGTAGGTGTTTGTTATACATCCCGAAGATTGGTTTCCTCTCATCCTAAAGACTGATTTTTATATGGAACAGGAGATGGAGTTTGGAGTGTTATTAATAATATAGAGAATGTGTAACAAAACCGATGATAAGTACGACTATAAGATATAACGGAAAATTTATGAAAAAGGGAGGCAAAAAGATGAAAAAATTAGTAGTACTTTTTATAACAGCATTATTTTTGACAGCGTGTGGCACCGGTACTCAGGACGGAGATGATGTTTCCACAGGTAGCGGGGGTAACAATGACAATGGAGATTCTCAAACGGATGGGGGAGGGGTTGCAGCAGGTGAAATGGTACCTGCGATCACAGAGAATGGAACCCTTCTATTTCAGTACATTGTAAAAAATCAAACAGAAAACGAAATAACACTTGAATTTTCCAGTGGTCAGCGTTTTGATTATTCTGTAGAGACACAAGATGGGGAAGAAATATATCTGTTTTCCAGTGTTGCCATGTTTATTCAAGAGATAGGGGAAGAAGTGATAGGGCCAGGAGAGGAACTCATTTATGACATTGACCTAAATGAATTATCTCTTGAACCGGAGGATTATGTGTTAACAGCGTGGATGACACCAATGGAAGGCAAAAAATTCGAAGCAACAAGTGACTTTACAGTAGAATAAATAAGAAAAGCGCAAGCGCCTATGAACACGAGCGTAGGGCAGTGGAGGAATGACAACTAGAAGTCCGGTCTTTGACTTCGGTTGTCACTTCCGAAGTGCCCCGCAGCGATTAAGAAGCAACTGAAAAAGTTTAAAACCACTTTTTCAGTTCCTTTTATTTGTA